>JAEUML010000196.1 GCA_016792785.1 Alphaproteobacteria bacterium | reverse complement strand
CTGATGCGTCAGGCGCAGTCGGTGAAAGCGGGCGTGAAGGTGGCGGGCGGTACGCCGCGCGAGTTCTGCACGATCACCGTCACCGACGGCATCGCGATGGGACATCAGGGGATGAAGTCCTCACTCGTCAGCCGCGAGGTGATCGCGGATTCGGTCGAGCTCACCGTGCGCGGACATTGCTACGACGCGATCGTGGGGCTTGCGGGGTGCGATAAGTCCTTGCCGGGTTTGATGATGGCGATGGTGCGGCTCAACGTGCCATCGGTGTTCATGTATGGCGGCTCGATCCTGCCGGGCAAGTTCAAGGGCCGCGACGTGACCGTCGTCGACATCATCGAGGGCGTCGGACAGCACGCGGCCGGCTAGATGTCGGATGCCGATCTTCTCGAGCTCGAGTGCCACGCGTGCCCCGGCGCCGGTGCGTGCGGCGGACAGGTCACTGCGAACACGATGGCCTGCGTGTCGGAGGCGATGGGGCTCGCGCTGCCGTACTCCGCCGGGCCGCCTGCAGAGTACACGTCGCGCGACGAGTACGGCACGGCGAGCGGCAAGGCGGTGATGGAGCTTCTCGCGCGCAACATCCGGCCGCGCGATATCGTGACGCGCAAGTCGCTCGAGAACGCGGCCGTCATCGTGGCGGCGACCGGCGGGTCGACGAATGGGGCGCTGCATCTGCCCGCGATTGCGCATGAGGCGGGGATCGATTTCGACCTGTTCGCGGTCGCGGAGATTTTCAAGAAGACGCCGTATCTCGCCGATCTGAAGCCCGGCGGTCGGTTCGTGGCGAAAGACATGTACGAAGCGGGCGGTGTGCCGGTGCTGCTCAAGACGTTGCTCGACGGCGGGTATCTGCACGGCGACTGCATGACGGTGACGGGCAAGACGCTCGCGGAAAACCTGCGGGATGTGAAATTCAATCCGAGCCAAGAAGTCATCCGGCCGGTGACGAATCCGTTGTCGCCGACCGGCGGCGTTGTCGGGTTGAAGGGTTCGCTCGCGCCGGATGGGGCGATCGTGAAGGTCGCCGGTATGTCGAACTTGAAGTTCCGCGGGCCCGCGCGCTGTTTCGACAGCGAGGAAGAAGCGTTCGCCGCGGTGCAGGAACGGCGCATCAAGCGCGGCGAGGTCATCGTCATTCGGTATGAAGGTCCGAAGGGCGGGCCGGGCATGCGCGAAATGCTGTCGACGACGGCGGCGCTCTACGGCCAGGGCGAGAGCGAACACTATGCGCTGATCACCGACGGGCGCTTCTCCGGCGCGACGCGCGGGATGTGCATCGGGCACGTGGGGCCGGAGGCCGCCGTCGGCGGGCCGATCGGGCTGCTGCGCGACGGGGACATGATTGCGATCGATGCGGACAAGGGCACGCTCGACGTCGAACTTGCCCCCGACGAACTCGCGCGCCGCAAGGCGGCGTGGAAGCCGCGCACGACGATGTACACGTCCGGCGTGCTGCACAAATACGCCGTCGGCGTCGGCCCCGCGCGCGCCGGCGCGGTGACACATCCGGGGGGCAAGGCCGAAGGGCATGTGTACGCAGATATCTGAGGAGGCGGGCTGGTTAGGTCCTGTTCCACTTGACCGGCCGTCCGTGCGCTTCGAGTTCGCGGGCGGACGCTGCAATGATGTTGCGCGCTTCTTCGATCAATGCCGGACCGGCCTTGGTCAACACGTCGATCACGTCTTGCTTCTCGGCGATGTAGACCTGCGCGAATTCGGGGTCGCGCGCGACGATCATGCGCAGGTTCGAGATGATGTCGGCGACCTTGACGTTCTGGGCGCGGGCGCAACCCTTGGCGAAGTGCGCGCGGTCGATCGCCTTGCGCCGCCGCCGGTTGCCGTCCTCTTTCGTACTGATGTTTGTCACGAAGCGGACGACCTCGGCGAGGTCGGGGCCAAACGCCTCGCGGATTTGATCGAGCGTGACGTCGCAGTCCTCGACCACATCGTGCAGGTAGGCGGCGGCAATCGTGGTCGGATCGTCGGTGATGCGCGATACGATGTCGGCGACTTCGATCGGATGGCTGATGTAAGGGGCGCCGTCGTACTTTCGTTTCTGTCCGTCGTGCGCGTGGGTGGCGAATTGTAGGGCCCTTTGGGCCAGCGTGTCTTTCTCTTGCATTGCTTTAATTATAGCACACTGAAGATTGCCGGGCGGTCCGGCGCGGAAATCTGCGGTTCCAGGATGACGATCTGATGCGCGTCGCGCTCGCCTTCTTTTTCCATGAGACGAATACCTTCGCGCCTGCGAAGGCGGATATGGCGGCGTTTTCGGGCGAGGGGTTTGGCGGGATCAAGCGCGGCGAGCGGCTTGTGCGCAACGTCGACTTCAACATGCCGTTCGCGGGGTTCACGAAGGAGGCGCGGTCCTATGGCTGGGAGGTCGTGCCGCTAACCGGGGCGGGGGCGGTGCCGTCTGCGCATGTGACGCGCGAGGCTTATGAGACGATCGCCGGCATGATCATCGACGACCTGAAAGCGGCGCTGCCGGTCGATGCGGTCTATCTCGATCTCCACGGCGCGATGGTGGCGGAGCATTTCGACGACGGCGAAGGCGAGTTGCTGCGGCGCGTGCGGGCGGTCGTGGGGCCGTCGATGCCCGTCGTGATCAGTCTCGACTTTCACGCCAATGTGTCGCGCGAGATGGTCGAGCTTTCGGACGCGATGTTCATCTATCGCACCTATCCGCATGTCGACCTGGCGGCGACGGGTGTGCGGGCGGCGCAGCATCTGAAGAAGATGATGCAAGGGCTGCCGCGGCAGGCGAAGGCGATGCGGGAACTTAATTTCCTCATCCCGGCGGCGGGGCAGGCGACGGCGACCGAGCCGTTGAAGTCGATCTATGCGCGGGCGGCGGCACTCGAAGGGGCGACGATCGGCAATGCGCGCATTTCGACGATCGCGATGGCGCCGTGTTTTCCGATCGCGGACGTGCCGATGTGCCGGCCGACAATCACCGTCTATGCCGACAATCAGGGTGCTGCGGATGCGGCGGCGGACGAGTTGGCGGCGCAGTTCCGCGCGGCCGAGCCTCGTTTCGTTCAGGAACTGTGGGAGCCGTGTGCGGCGGTGCGCGAGGCGATGCGGCTGGCGCGCAGTGCCGGCGCGGGGCCGGTGCTGCTCGCCGACACGCAGGACAATCCGGGTGGCGGCGGGAACGGGGACACTGTGGGTCTGTTGAGCGCGCTGCTCGACGCGCGGGCCGAGAACGCGCTGTTTGCGCACATCTGGGATCCGGAAGTTGCGCGGGCCGCGCATGCGGCGGGCGTGGGTGCGGCGCTCAAAATCGGCGTTGGTGCAAAGACGGGTTGGGCTGGCGAGACTCCGGTTGAAGGCGAATGGTTGGTTGAACAGCTGAATGACGGCGACGCGCACGGCACCGGACCGATGGCGAAGGGCTGGCACTTCAAGATGGGGCCATGTGCTTTGCTGCGGCTGGGCGGCGTTCGCGTCGCGGTGGTGTCAGGCAAGGGGCAGTGTCTCGACCAAGCCCAAGTGCGCATCTTCGGCGTCGAGCCGGCGTCGTTGTCGATCCTGGCGCTGAAGAGCACCGTGCACTATCGCGCCGACTTCGAACCGCTCGCGCGCGCCGTGATGGTCGTGAAGTCGCCGGGTCCGGTGTTCGCCGATCACCGTGATCTGACCTATCGCAAGTTGAAGCCGGGTGTGCGGGTGATGCCGGGAGGGTAGCGTCTACGGGCGTACTTTCTCGGAGATCCAGACGAACTCGTTCGGTTGGAGTTCAGCGACCTCAATGGCAAGTGCGAGTTGCGCTTTGAGTTCATCACCGGTCCCGGTCTCGCTTCCGATGATTTGGACGCCAGGTTTGGGGCTGCCGAGGTGCTTTAGGAATCCGACCGTCGTGTCGCCACGGCTCACGATAGTCGCATCAAAGTAGTCTAGATCGTCCCAGCTGCGTTGAAAGAGCATTCCGATGCGTCGTTCGAGTTCCGGCACGGTGAGGGTTGTCGCCGCTATTGACTCGGCGACGATGCCGCCCTTCGGCCAGTCGAAGATCGCGATTGGTTTGACACTAGGTTTGGGTCTTGGCCGCTGGAATCGCTCTCCGATGATCTCGTGTTCTTCGCCCCACCAAAGGGGTGAGCGTTCGAGGTCGATGAATTTTCGTTCGTCTTCGAGGAGGGCGCGACCGGCTTCCGTAGCACGCGGGTCGGCTAGGTGTTTGGCGAGGTCTTCGAAACTGTCCCACCAGAGTTGGGCGACGCCGTCGTATTGCTCGGGGGCACCCCGGGAGACGCGGATGTCGGCGCTCAGCGCGGGGGCGAACGAATGGAGTTGGACATAACGGCGCAGGCCGAGCACCGACTGATGGCTACGTACGAGCGGCGCGTGCTTGTCGAGCCAGTAGTCCTGGAACGCCTCGCGCGAGAGGTGGGGCAGGCGCATCAGGCAGAACGTGAGTTTGATCATACGGCTACCCGGCAGACTTGCCTTTGGCGAAACGCGGGAAGGTGTCGTTCGTCTCGAACCAGGCGATGCGGCTTTGGCACCAGATGTGGAATGCCGGCGGCACGCGGGCGGGGTCGTCGAGGGTCGCGGTGTTGACGCCCAGTGACGCGGACTGATCGTCCTCGCGGAACAGAAGGTAGGTGCCGCAGTCGCCGCAGAATTCGCGCGCGGCGCGGTCGGAGGCGCGGTATTTTTTGGGCGCGCCTTTCGTGTAGCGGAAGTGCGCGGGCGCGATGGCGAACCACGCGACGACCGGCGCGCCGCTTTGGCGTTGGCAGGTGCGGCAGTGGCAGTAGGCGGTGTCCTCCACTTCGCCTTCGATGCGGTAGCGGATTGCGCCGCACAGGCATCCGCCTTCGGCCGGCGGGTCGAGGACGATGGGTTTCGTCACGCCGCGAGCTCGCACCAAATGGGGACATGATCGGACGGCTTTTCCCAGCCGCGCGTGTGCTTGTCGATCTTGCAGGTCTTGAGACGGTCGGCGGCTTGCGGCGAGAGCAGAAGGTGATCGATGCGGATGCCGTTGTCCTTTTGCCAGGCGCCGGCCTGATAATCCCAAAACGTGTATTGCTTGGGTTGTGCGTTGCAGGCGCGGAAGGCGTCGGTAAGCCCTAGGTTCACGAGTTCGCGCAGCTTGCGGCGCGTTTCGAGTTTGAACAGCGCGTCGTTCTCCCACGCCTTCGGGTCGTAGCAATCGTCGACCGTCGGGATGATGTTGTAGTCGCCGCCGAGGACGAGCAGTTCCTCGTGCTCAAGCAGCTTCGCCGTGCGCGCGATCAGGCGATCCATCCATTTGAGTTTGTACGGATACTTGTCGGTGTCGACCGGATTGCCGTTCGGCGCATAGATCGAGGCGACGCGCACGGCGCCCGCCTTCGTCGCGACGACGCCTTCGATGTAGCGCGCCTGTTCGTCGGCGTCGTCGCCGGGAAGACCCAGTTGCACGTCCTCGATCTTGTGCTTCGAGATAAGGGCGACGCCGTTGTAGCTCTTCTGGCCCAGCACCGCGCAGTGATAGCCGAGCGCTTCGAGTTCGAACGCGGGGAACGCGTTCGTCTCGCACTTGATTTCCTGCAGGCAGGCGACGTCGGGCGAGGCCTGCTTGAACCAGGTGAGCACGGTTTCGACGCGGGCTTTGATCGAGTTGACGTTGAAGGTCGCGATTTTCATGGGCGCGAAATTAGCGCAGACGCTAGAGTGCACGCCAGTTCATCCAGCAGGATCTGAAACGTGACGACCGAGAACGAAGCGCCGAAACGGCCGATATCCTCAGAGAATGTGAAGTGGGACGAGTTTTCGGAAGGCAGCCGGTTCGCCATCCGCTACCGGCATCTGACCAGCGCCGCGGTCGGCGAGAACTATCACGTCGGGTTCGCGGTCGAGGAACTTGAGCCGGGCAAGCAGTCGGTGCCGGCGCATTATCACATGCTGGAGGAGGAGCACGTCTATGTGCTCGAAGGCAGCCTCACGCTTCGGCGGGGCGAGGAGCGGCATGCGATGAAGGCGGGCGACTACGCATGCTTCCCCGCGGGTCAGCGCGCGGGGCACTGCTTGATCAACGAGAGCGACAAGGTCTGCCGCTACATCATTGTGGGTGAGCGCAATCCGAACGAGGTCGT
>JAEUML010000178.1 GCA_016792785.1 Alphaproteobacteria bacterium | reverse complement strand
AGCCTGCTTCGCTCACCGAGACGATGAACGTCGTGCCCTTCACGACGGCCGCCAAATAGGGCGTATCCACCTGGAAGTGGGGCGCCTTCTGTTTACCGACCTGATAAAGCGCCTTGCCCAGTGTCTGAAGCACTTGCGTGTTGCCGTTCACCTCTTGGGCGGGCAACTGCACACGGCTGTTCGGCCCAAGCGCGATCGTCTCCAACCCGCGCACGAGCACGACGCGGCCGCCTTGGCCCGTCTCGACCCACGAATCACCCGGAAGCGCTTGGTTCGGTTGAACAGCGGCCGGCATGAAGCCGGAACCGCCGGCCTTGACGACGCCAACCGACTGAACGATGCGCCAATCCTCCGCCGCGCTCGGCGACACGGAGAAGACGAACGCGCAGACGCAGGCGAAAAGTCGAAGAAAACTCATGTCGCTTTGTCTCCAGTGTTGGCTGGAAGGGGGATTCCGGCTTTCGGACGAGGAATCTGGCGCGGGCGCGCTTAACGGGTTTGAAAGAAAGATGGTTGACGGAACCCGCCGAAGACGATTCGAACTGCGCATTTGCTCTTAAGCTTGAGAGCCTGTTGACGCCCGTTCATCTCGGTTAGCGGCGCGTTAACCCCGCACGCCCCAGAAAAGCGGTTGAACAAGCGACTCAAGACCCAAGCGTGCCGAAACGCCGTCTCCAACTGCTGACGCTAGGTGCTGCACTTGCGGCCTCGATGGGGCTCGCCTTGGCGGCGGACGAGCATGCCCAGCGCATCGAAGAACGCCTACCGGAGTCCGCGAAGCCGTCTGACACGGCAGCGCCCGCCAACGACGCGGATATCGAGGTCACCTACGCCACCTTCGCGCCGTTCGTTCTCAAGTCGATTGCCGTTGACGGTTTGGCGAGCATTCCGGTGGCCGAGGCCGAGGCGTGCGCTGCGCCCTATGTCGGTGAGACCGTGGGTCCGATCGAACTCACCTCACTGACCCAGTGCATCACGCAAAAATATCGGTCGCGCGGTTTGTTCCTGTCGCGCGCCATCGTACCGCCGCAACAGGTGAGCGACGGGATCCTCAAGATCCGCGCGATCGAGGGCTACGTTGCTGCGATCAATCCGAAGGGCATCGACCAAGCCGAAGCCGACGCACAGTTCGCGGCGACGCTCACCGAACGTCCGGCACAACTCGCGACGTTCGAGCGCGCGTTGCTGCTGCTGGCCGATCGCTACGGGCACCGCATCACCGCCTCGCAGCTTGTCGCCGACCCCGGCGATCCGGCGCGCTACGCGTTCAACCTCGCCGTCGACGTCGACCCGTTCGCTTGGCGGCTCTACGGCGACAACCGCGGCACCGAAGCACACGGGCCCGAGCAAGCCTACGCGTGGGTTGCCTGGAACGCGCTGTTCGGCGCGCCCGATCGTCTCGCGGTATCTCTGTTTACGACACCGACGGATACCTCTGAGCTCGTCTATGGCGACATCACCTATTCGCGTGGTTGGGGGCAGGGCATCTTGTGGAGCGAGATCGGAGCGTCTCTCTCCCGTTCGCGCGAAGCCGACACGGATCAGTCGAACGACGTCGACCGCGTGTTCGGCCGCTTGACCGTGCCTTTGCTGCGCTCGCGTGAGCAGTCGCTCTGGGCGGGCCTCGCGTTCGACGCGCGCGACACGAAAGAGCCGGCACTGCCCGCCCCGACCGTCGACGAAAGCACGCGCGTTTTGCGCGGCAGCTTGAGCTACACGTTGGTCGAAGGCGCAACGCGCATCGACCTGGCGCTTGAAGGAGCGCAGGGCTTCGATGCGTTGGGCGCGTCGAAGAACGGTGCACCGCGACTGACCCGCAGCGATGCACGCCCGCAATTCTCGAAGGTGCGGCTGGACGCGGCGGTCGCGCACAAGTTCCTCGGCGATTGGGAAGTCGCCGTCGCGGGCGCCGCGCAACTCGCCGACGGCTCGCTCGTCTCGTCCGAAGAGTTTGGCGTTGGCGGACCGCGTTTCGGCCGCGCCTATGACTACAGTGAGATCGTCGGTGACCACGCGCTGGCCGGCATGGCCGAGGTGCGCTGGAATTGGCGGGACGCCTTCGGGCCGCGCACCAATCTGCAGCTCTATGCCTTTGCCGACGCGGCCAGCATTTGGAACACCGGGCGCGTGCCCGTTGTAGACGAGGCGGACCTCAGCTCAGCCGGCGCCGGTCTCAGATTGGTGTTTTGGCCCGGGAACATGCTAGCGCTCGAGGCCGCCAAGCCCCTGTCCGGCGGACCAAGGGCAACAGGCGACAGCGATCCCCGCTTCTTTCTGACCCTTACGCTGGGTTGGTGAAAAAGAAATAAGCCGCTGGAAATACAGCGGTATTCGAGTTGGACGCAACAAAGTTGCGCGCCCCCTCTTGACCCGACTTGGGCCAATCCCTACATCCACCGCGCGCTTGCTAGCACTCGGCGACGCTGAGTGCCAGAAGCCTGCCTATTCAACAATCCGCAGAGTTCAAATCTAGGAGAGAACCTCATGAAGTTCCGTCCGCTGGGTGACCGCGTTGTCGTTAAGCGCGTCCAGGAAGACGTGAAGACGGCCGGCGGCATCATCATCCCCGACACCGCGCAGGAAAAGCCGCAAGAAGGCGAAGTGATCGCCGTGGGCCCCGGCGCCCGTGACGAAAAGGGCGACCGCATCGCCCCGGAAGTGAAGACCGGCGACCGCATCCTGTTCGGCAAGTGGTCCGGCACCGAAGTGAAGATCGACGGCCAAGATCTGTTGATCATGAAAGAGTCCGACATCATGGGCGTGCTCGAAGGCAAGGCCTCGGCGAAGAAGGCGGCCTAAGACCCAACCGGTCTTGGTCGCTTTTTGTTGTCCTGAAATCTGAAGGAAGAAAAATCCAATGGCAGCGAAAGAAGTCAAATTCCACGCCGATGCCCGCGCGCGCTTGCTGCGCGGCGTTGACATCCTGGCTGACGCCGTAAAGGTGACGTTGGGTCCGAAGGGCCGCAACGTCGTCATCGACAAGTCGTTTGGCGCCCCGCGCACGACGAAGGACGGCGTGACGGTCGCCAAGGAAATCGAGCTTTCCGACAAGTTCGAGAACATGGGCGCGCAGATGGTGCGCGAAGTGGCCCAGAAGACGAACGACACGGCCGGCGACGGCACGACGACGGCGACCGTTCTGGCGCAGGCGATCGTGCGCGAAGGCATGAAGTCGGTGGCCGCCGGCATGAACCCGATGGACCTGAAGCGTGGCGTGATGCTCGCGGTCGAAGCCGTCGTGGCCGACCTCAAGAAGCGCTCGAAGAAGGTCAAGTCGAACGAAGAGATCGTCCAGGTCGGCACGATCTCCGCGAACGGCGACGACTGGGTCGGCAAGAAACTCGCCGAAGCCATGGCGAAAGTCGGCAACGAAGGCGTGATCACGGTTGAAGAAGCAAAGTCCCTCGACAGTGAACTCGAAGTCGTCGAAGGCATGCAGTTCGACCGCGGCTACATCTCGCCGTACTTCGTGACGAACGCGGAGAAGATGGTCGCCGAACTCGAAGATCCCTACATCCTGATCCACGAGAAGAAGCTGTCTTCGCTTCAGCCGATGTTGCCGATCCTGGAATCGATCGTCCAGACCGGCCGCCCGCTGCTCATTATCGCTGAAGAAGTCGAAGGCGAAGCCTTGGCGACGCTCGTCGTCAACAAGCTGCGCGGCGGCTTGAAGGTCGCGGCCGTGAAGGCTCCGGGCTTCGGCGATCGCCGCAAGGCGATGCTCGAAGACATCGCGATCGTGACGAACGGCGAAGTGATCTCCGAGGAACTCGGCGTGAAGCTCGAGAACGTGAAGATCAACCAGCTTGGCACCGCCAAGAAGGTTCGCATCACGAAGGACGACACGACGGTCATCGACGGCTCGGGCAAGAAGAAGGACATCCAAGATCGCGTCGCCCAAATCAAGGCGCAGATCGAGGAAACGACGTCCGACTACGACAAGGAAAAGCTGCAAGAACGTCTGGCGAAGCTCGCCGGCGGCGTTGCGGTCATCCGCGTCGGCGGCGCGACCGAAGTCGAAGTGAAGGAGCGCAAGGACCGCGTCGATGACGCGCTGAACGCGACGCGTGCAGCGGTTGAAGAAGGCATCGTCCCGGGCGGCGGAACGGCGTTGCTGTTCGCGACGAAGTCGCTCGCCGGTATGAAGGGCGACAACGACGATCAAACGGCGGGTATCAACATCGTCCGCAAGGCGATCCAGTCCCCGATCCGTCAGATCCTCGAGAACGCGGGCGTTGAGGCCTCTCCGGTCGTCAACAAGCTGCTCGAGGGCAAGTCCTCGACGGCGGGCTTTGACGCTCAGAGGGAAGAGTACGTCGACATGATCGACGCCGGCATCATCGACCCGACGAAGGTCGTGCGCACGGCCCTTCAGGACGCGGCCTCTGTCGCCGGTCTCCTGATCACGACGGAAGCCATGATCGCCGAGAAGCCGGAGAAGAAGGCCGGCGGCGGTGGCATGCCCGGCGGCATGGGCGGCATGGGCGGAATGGATATGGATATGTGATGCGCTTCCGAGGGCGCGCGGGAACGCGCGCCCCGGAATGCATCATCCCCGCGAAAGCGGGGATCCAGCAGACTGTCAGGACTACAAGGGCCCCGGTCAAAAACCGGGGCCTCTTTCATGCTAACTTGCGGTCGTGGACTACGACCAGACCTCCATGCCCGAGACCTACGATCGCGGCCGCAAACAGCCGGACGGCGTTCTCGAGATGTGGTTGGATCGCATCGAAGCCGCGGTTGCCCGCAAGGTGTCCTCTATCATCGATCTCGGCTGCGGCACGGGCCGCTTCACAGAACCGCTGGCAAAGCGCTTCAACGCAGCGACGATCGGTGTCGACCCGTCTTCCAAGATGCTGACGCAAGCCAGAGCAAGGCCCGCCTCAGAACGCGTGAGCTATCTCCAGGGGGCGGGCGAACAAATTCCAGCCGCCGATGAGAGTGCCGACCTAATCTTCTCGTCGATGGCTTTTCATCACTTCAAATCGCCACCCCTGGTCGCCCGGGAGTGCTATAGAGTTCTTCGCGAAACAGGCGCCGCCTGCATCCGCAACAGCACGCGCGAGAACGGCTCGCCGTACGAAGCCTACTTTCCGAATTACAGCCAAACGCTCACCGCCCTCCCGGCGGCAACCGAGATCATCGCTGCGTTCACACAGAGCGGCTTCGATCTAAGTGTCCACGAAACTGTTGCTCACAAGATGGCGGACAATGTGGCTGAACTCGCAGAGAAGGCTTCGTTCCGCGCCGACTCGACGCTGATCCGACTCTCGGACAACGATTTCGAGCGGGGCCTGGCGAACATGCGCGCCGCCGCTTCGGCGCACAACGAGCCCGCAATGATCGACATTGATCTGTTCGTCTTCGTGAAGTCGCCGTTGAGAGCTTGACGCGTCGGCAAACGCTCAACCGTTCGCGACAAGGCCTCGCGCGGCCAGCCCCTTGCGGTAGCCGTCGAACTTCACGCGCATGTCCTGCACGTCCGCGGCCTGCGCGACCGCACCGTCGAGGCTGAGCGCCTTCTCCAACCGCGCCGCGACCTCCGACAACGCCGCGGCGCCCGCCATGGCGCCCGCACTCTTGAGCGAATGCGCGAGCCGCGCAGCCTCGCTGTCCGCGACGCCCGCCCGCGCCAACGCGGCAAGCCTGTCCAGCTTTTCGACCGCATCGGACGCGAACGTGTCGAGCAACAGGCCAAGCATCTCTTCGCCTGAATCCGCGCGGAATCGCTCGATGACGTCGAGATCGAGCACCGGACGCTCATTCGAATCCGGCTGTGCGCCGGGAACAGTCTTGTCGAAACCGTGCCGCCCCGACAATGCGTTCGCGAGAGCGACCACCAGCTCTTCCTTACGGAACGGCTTCCCGACATGACCGTTCATGCCGGCCGCGCGGCACTGTTCGATGTCGTTCGCAAAAGCGTTCGCGGTCAGGGCGACGATAGGGATCGACGCCTGCGGCGACTTCAGCGAGCGAATCGCTTTCGTCGCGTCGAGACCGTCCATCTCCGGCATGTGCACGTCCATGAGGACGATGTCATAGGGCCGCTGGCGCACGGCCTCGATCGCCTCGATGCCGTTGCCCACGAAGTCGGGTGCGATGCCGAACTTGGCCAGCACCGACCGAGCGACGAGCTGGTTCGTGGCATTGTCCTCTGCGATGAGCAGACGAAGCGGCCGTCCGATGCTGCCCAGCACCGCAAGCGCCTCCTCGACCAGCGAGCCCTCGACGCTACCTGATGTCTCGGCTTGCTCTGCGCTCGCGGGCTCGACCGGCAGTTCGAACCAGAAGGTGGACCCTTGTCCGACGACGCTCTCGACGCCGATCGCGCCGCCCATGCGCTCGCAGAGCTTCTTGGAAATCGCAAGCCCGAGTCCCGTCCCGCCGAAGCGGCGCGAGATCGACGCGTCCGCCTGACTGAAGCTCTGGAAGAGCCGTCCGATACGGTCGGTGGGAATGCCGATACCCGTATCGGCGACCGCAATTCGCAAACGGCCTTCGCTGGCTGCACGCACTTGAAGAGACACCGATCCGCGCTCGGTGAACTTGATCGCGTTGCCCAGAAGGTTGAGGACCACCTGGCGAATGCGGCCTGGGTCGGCAAACACGAATTTCGGCACGGATTTGTCGATGTCGACGTTGAGCGCGACGGCCTTGGCGTTTGCGCGCGGCGCGACGATCTCGCAGGCGTAATGAAGAAGCGCGTGGAGATCGAACGCAACGCGCTCGATCTCCATTGCTTGTGCCTCGAGCTTCGAAAAATCCAGCACGTCGTTGATGATCGAAAGAAGACTTTCCGCCGACTCGCGGATGGTCGTCGCACTGCGCCTCTGTTCCGGATTGAGTTCGGTGTCCAGCAACACGCCCGTCATGCCGAGAACGCCGTTCATGGGCGTGCGGATTTCGTGGCTCATCATCGCCAGGAACTCGGACTTGGCCTTGCTCGCCGCCTCCGCTGCGTCACGCGCGTTGGCCAGCGCCTTTTCGGCTTCCTTGCGTTCCGTGATGTCGGCGATGTAGCCGTGGATCACCGGCACGCCGTCGATCCGGTCGCCGGCAGGCCGACCGCGTTCGAACACCCAGCGCACCTGACCGTCGCGGCGAACGATGCGGTACTCGATTTCATAGGCGGCGCTCTTCTGAATGGCCGCATTGATCGTGGCCCAGCCGATGTCCCGATCGTCGGGATGGACCAACGAGCCGAAGGTGCGCGTCGCACTGTTCAAGAACTCGGCCGCCGGGTAGCCCGACAAGCGCTCGACGCTCGGGCTGACGAACAACATCGTCCAATCGTGGTCGAGCCGGCACGTGAAGAACACTTCCTCAATGCACTCGACCAGATTGCGCACCTGGTTGTTGGTTGCGGCAAGCGCCGCTTCCATCGCTTTGCGCTCTGTAATGTCGAGCGAAAAGCCCTCAAGGATGATCGGTTTTCCGTTTGGACTGAACTCCGTTGCGCGGCCGCGCTCGAGAATCCACTTCGTCTCACCGGTGGGAAGCACCATGCGAAATTCGGTCTCGTACTGCTCGTTGCGCTTGAGCGCTGCCTTCAGCACCTCGTCGTAGCGCGGCCTGTCCTCCGGATGCATAAGGCGAAGCCCGATCGACGGTTGCCCGATGAGTTCCGACGCCTCGATGCCGGT
>JAEUML010000153.1 GCA_016792785.1 Alphaproteobacteria bacterium | reverse complement strand
AGCAGCGCCCAGGCCAGCGCGAAATCGGCATCGGCGTCGACCGCCTCATTCAGCAGGCGCTGCGCGCCGCGCATGTTCGCTTCGGACGTCGTGCGATAGAGTTTCAGCGCCGTTTGATAGGCCTCGAACGCCTTTGGCTGTTCGGTCGGGTCGAGCGCCTGCTGTTCGGCCAGCGCGAGTGTCACGTCCAATGCCGCCGCCACCGCGCCCGCCACTTTGGCGGCGACCTCGCTTTGCACGCCGAGCGCATTGTCGTTCTTGCGCTCATAGACCTGCGCCCACACCTGCGTGTCGGTCGCGGCATCGATCAGCTGAGCGCTGATGACGATGTCGTCGCCTTCGCTGCGCACGCTGCCCTCGACCACGAGCGCGACGCGCAGTTGCTTGGCGATGTCGGGCAGGGCGACGGCCTTGCCTTTGAAGACGGAGGCGGAGGTTTGCGAAATGACGCGAAGGTCGGCCGCCTTGCCCAAGAGACTGCTGATGAGTTCGGACAGCCAGTCGCCGTATTCGTCGTCGGCCTTGCTTAGCGAGCGGTTTTCGAAGGGCAAGATGGCGATTGACTTGTCGGCGACCTTCACCCCGCTCACGGGCGAGGAGAGCGTCATGATGGCGACCACGACCGCGGCACCGACAACGAGCGCCGCGATCAGCGCCCAGTGTGCCGTGCGCAGCTTGGGCCACGTTCCGGGGACACTGCGTGGCGGTGCGGGGATGGTCGTGCCGTCTGCCGTTGCGCCGCCGAGTGCGAATGCCTCGATCGTTTCGGCCATCTTGTCGAGTTGGAAATGGCCGCGCGAGACGAGGCGATCGGCGACGGGGCCGCGAATCGTTTGGCGCACCGCCGCCGAGACGAGTGCGCCGCCGGGATCGGACTTCGCCATCAGACGCGCGGCGACGTTGACGCCGTGGCCGAGAAGATCTCCGTTCGGCTGCACGACGATATCGCCGAGATGCACGCCGATGCGCACTTTGGGCTCGCAGGTTTCGGCGAGTTCGCCCGCCGCCTCGACGGCCGCGAGGCTTGAGGAGAACTCCAGCATGAAGCCGTCGCCGGCGGTGTTGAACACACGCCCGCCGTGCGCCAAGGCGATCGCTTCGATCACTTTGCGAAGCGCCGCGATCTCGGCGGTGGTCTTGGCTTCGTCAGCCTCCGTGCGCGCGGAGTAGCCGGCGACGTCGAGCGCGACGATGATAGCGAGTTTGCGGGGCGCTGCGGTGTCGGCCATCTGGAACGGCACCGTAGCCGAAACCGGCCGCGAAAAAAAATGCGGCCGGCGTTTCGGCCGGCCGCATGCGATCTCAGTGCGATTTAAGGATCGACGTGGTCTTACGTCGGATCTTTCGGCGGCGGAGGCGGTGTAATCGGTGCCTCCGGTTCGGGAGGTACCGTGCCGTCGGCGGGCGGCGCTGCCGGATCGGCGGGTGCGGCCGGATCGGCCGGTGCTGTCGCATCGGCTGGCGCCGTTGCATCAGCTGCGGGGTCGGTCGTCGCCGCTGCGTCCGCTGCCGGATCGGCGGCGGCATCTGCCGCTGGTTCCGCAGCGTCGGTCGCTGCTGCCGGATCGGCCGGCGTGTCTGCCGCCTTGTTCCGATTCATGTACCAATAGGCTCCGCCCGCCGCGACCACGGCGGCGATGAGGAGAAACAGGCCCGTTCTGTTCATACGCTTCCTCCAAACTTCAGTTTGCGCTTCATCTGCGGCCCGATCTGCTGCCGAGACGCGCAAGCGCGACGGTAGTTCCTTGCCAATGCGCCAACAAGCGCATCGCGGCCTTACGCCGATGTCTTGGTGCCGCACGTGTGTCGAGTGTCTTGTTCCGTTTGTGTTCTGTGTGCCGAAAGGCGTTGGCCTTGTGTTGCAGGTCTTACGCGTTCGTGGGGCGTTGAGCTAAGCTTCGAATCCTTCCCTACGCCATCGGAGAATTGAAGATGCAGAAGGTGCTCGTCGGGCTCGGTATCGGTGTGTTTATCGCGGCGATCTTGGCCGGCGTCTATCTGTGGTCAGACCGTGCGCGCTTGGCGGAGCGGCCGGCCTCGAACGAAAGCGCCGGGCTTTCCGATCCGATGGGAGTCTCGACCGATCCTAACGATCCGGGCGAACAGCACTACAAGCACGGCCGCTATCCGGAGGCCTTGGCCTATTGGACGGCGGAGGCGGCGAAAGGCAATGCGCAAGCCGCGCACCGGCTCGGCGTCGAATACATGGACGGCAAGCCCGGTGTGACGCAACGCGATTTGGCGAAGGCGATGCAGTATCACCGCCAGGCGGCGCTGGCCGGAAATCCGTTGTCGATGTTCGACCTCGGCTCGATGTTCGAATACGGGCAGGGCGTGGCCAAGGACATGGCGCAGTCGGCGTCGTGGTACGGGCACTCGGCGCGCTATGGGCTTGCGCAGGGACAGTATAATTTCGCCACCATGCTTGAGACCGGCGACGGCGTCGCGAAGGATGAGATCGAGGCTTATAAGTACTTCATCCTTGCGGCGCGCGGCGGCTTTACGGGCGTGCCCTACGACAACGAGAAGAAATTGATCGACCGAGATGCACCGCTGCCGACGCAGTTGCTGGAGCGCAGGCTTTCGCCGGAGCAGATTGCCGACGGGCGGCAGCGCGCCGACACGTTCCGGGTCGCAACGGGGCCGCTCAATATCGAATGATCTCTTGGGCGAATTGGTCGGGGTGGGTAAAGGCTGCGCCCCAGAAATACGAGCGGCCTTCGAATGAAGCCGAACTCATTGCGGCGCTGCGTGACGGGGTCGCGCCCGTGCGGGTGGTGGGCAGCGGGCATTCGTTCACCGCGCTGGGCGAGACGGACGGGACGCTGATCTCGCTCGATGCGATGCAGGGCGTGATCGCGACGGACGCCGGCGCGCTCACCGCGACGGTCAAAGCCGGCACGAAAATCCATGCGCTTGGGCGGCCGCTGTATGACGCGGGGCTCGGCCTCAAGAACCAGGGCGACATCGACCGACAAGCGATCGCGGGCGCGGTCGGCACCGGTACGCACGGCACGGGTCCGACACTCGGCTCGCTGTCGGCGGAGGTGAAAGGGTTTCGTTTGGTGACGGCTGCGGGCGAGGCTCTCGACTGTTCGGCCGCCTCGAACGCCGACGTTTGGGAGGCGGGGCGCGTGTCGTTCGGTGCGCTCGGCGTGATGAGCGCGATCACGCTCGGCGTGCGCCAGGCCTATAA
>JAEUML010000141.1 GCA_016792785.1 Alphaproteobacteria bacterium | reverse complement strand
GACCCGCGCGTGAGGGCGCTGAGCCGATGACCGCCGCAACCGCGAGCCGGCGCCGCACATCGGCAAGCCTCATCGTCGGCACCGCCTTGACGCTGCTCGTCGCGGGCGCCGCCGCACTCTCCTTCGTTTGGACGCCGCATGATCCGACCCTGATCATCGTCGAACAGCGTCTTCTACCACCTTCACTCGCACACTGGTTCGGCACCGACCATTTCGGCCGCGACATCTTCTCGATGATCCTTCAGGGTGCGCGCAACTCGATCGCCGTCGCGCTGATCGCCGTCGGCGTCGGGATAACCGTCGGCGTACCGTTGGGGCTGTGGGCCGCGGCCCGCCGCGGCATCGTCGATGAAATCATATCCCGTGCCAACGACCTCGTCTTCGCATTCCCTGCCCTTCTGCTCGCGATCCTGATCACGGCGATCGCAGGTCCCAGTGCGGTCAACGCAATACTCGCGATCGGCATCTTCAACATCCCCGTTTTCGCGCGCCTGACGCGCGGCAGCGCGCTCTCGCTGTGGAGCCGCGACTTCGTGCTCGCCGCACGCGTGGCCGGCAAAGGCGACATCGCCATTTCGCGCCAGCACATTCTGCCGAACATCGGCAGCCTCTTGATCGTCCAGGGTACGATCCAATTCGCGCTCGGCATCTTGGCAGAAGCAGCACTCTCTTATGTCGGCCTCGGCACCCAGCCCCCCGACCCAAGCTGGGGCCGCATGCTGGCGGAGTCGCAGACCTTCGTGGCGCTGGGACCTTGGATCGCGGTCTTCCCAGGCGCGGCGATCGTCGTCACGGTGCTTGGGCTGAATCTGCTCGGCGACGGCTTGCGCGATATCTTCGACCCGAAGACCGGCACGGAGCGCTGACCATGGCGCTTCTCGACATCGATGCGCTCTCGGTCGCGATCGGCGACACGCCGGTCCTGCACAACGTGTCGCTCAAGGTCGCGCCTGGTGAAATTCTGGGCCTCGTCGGCGAATCCGGGTCGGGCAAGTCGATGACGTTGTTGTCGGCAATACGCTTGCTGCCGCGCGGCGCCAAAACGTCGGGCGCGATCCGTCTGGACGGCGCCGATCTGACGCCGATGTCCGAACGCGAGATGTGCAAGATCCGCGGCGCCAAAATCGGCATGGTCTTTCAGGAGCCGATGACCGCGCTGAACCCCGTGCAGACGATCGGCCGCCAGGTCGCAGAGATGTACACGATTCACCGCGGCCTGCCGGGGCGCGAAGCGGACCGCGCCGCCGCCGATCACGTGGCCAAGATCGGCTTGCGCGTGCCGCTCGACCGCTACCCGCATCAACTGTCGGGCGGTCAGCGCCAGCGCGTGGTCATCGCGATCGCGACGGCGCTTCAACCGAAGCTCTTGCTCGCCGACGAACCGACGACCGCCCTCGACGTCACGACGCAGGCAGGCATTCTCGAATTGCTGAAATCACTAGCGCGGCGCGAAGGCGCGGGCCTCGTCTTTGTGACACACGACCTTGCGGTTGTGGCAGGCCTTGCCGACCGCATTGCGATCATGAAGGACGGCGCGATCGTCGAAGAGGGTGCGGCGCCAGCGATCTTCCGCACGATGCAGCATCCTTATTCGAAGGCCTTGCGCACGGCGGCATCTCTGCCTCCCCGCGCACGCGCAAAGCCGCTGCCCGCGGCAGCGCCCGTCGTCGACGCGAAGAATGTTGGCGTTGTCTACCGCAGCGGCGGCTTGTTCGCGGGCACTGCGACCCGTGCGGTCGACGACGTGTCGTTCACGCTCGCACCCGGCGAAATCGTCGGCATCGTCGGCGAATCCGGTTCGGGAAAGTCGAGCCTCGCGCGCAGCGTTCTCGGTATCCAGAAGGCCGCGTCCGGCAGCATCCGCATCGGCGGCGACGACCTGGCGACCGCGCGCGCCGCGACCACGCGAAAAATCCGCCAACGCATTCAGGTCGTTTTCCAGGATCCCTACGGCAGCTTGAACCCACGCCACCGCGTGGAAACGATCGTCGCCGAGCCGCTGCATCTGCTCGACACGTCGCTCCACACCGCCGACCGGCGCAAGCGCGTCGAGGAGGCGTTGCAGCGCGTCGGCCTCTCGGCGACCGACGCCGACAAATACCCGCACGAATTCTCCGGCGGCCAGCGCCAGCGCATCGCGATCGCCCGCGCGCTGATCTTGGAACCGAAAGTCGTGGTGTTGGATGAAGCGGTCTCCGCCCTCGACGTGTCCATCCGCGCGCAAATCATCGAACTGCTCAAGGACCTGTCCGACCGGCTTGGCCTCGCCTATCTCTTCATCACTCATGATCTCAGCGTCGTTCGCGCGCTTGCCGACCGAGTGCTCGTGATGCAGAACGGCAAGCTCGTTGAGGAAGGCGCGATCGCCGAAGTTTTCGCAAACCCGAAACACCCGCACACGAAGGAACTGATCGCCGCATCGCCGAGCCTCGAGGCAGCGATCGCCGCGCGCGAGGCCACCGCATGAGCTTGCTTCCCCAAACTGACGAGATTTTCATTGCGGGCCGCTGGCGCCGCGCGGCAAACGGCGCGACCCTGCCGATCGAAAACCCCTCGACCGGCGAGACGATCGGCAATATCGCGCGCGGAACCGCCGCCGACGTCGACGCCGCGGTCACGGCGGCGCGTGCGGCAAATACAGGCGCTTGGGGGCGCGCGACCGCCACCGAACGCGGCCGCCTTCTGGCACGTCTCGGCGATCTCGTGAAAGACAACGCCGAAGAACTCGCGCGCCTCGAAGTACAGGATGTCGGCAAACCGCTGCGTCAAGCGCGCACCGATGCGCTGGCCCTCGCGCGCTACTGCGAGTTTTACGCCGGCGCCGCCGACAAAGCGCATGGCCAGACGATCCCGTACTTCGAGGGCTACACGGTCTATACACTGCGCGTGCCGCACGGCGTCACCGGCCACATCATCCCCTGGAACTATCCGATGCAGATCATCGGACGCTCGCTGTGCGCCGCGCTCGCGATGGGCAACGCAACGGTGTTGAAGCCCGCCGAAGAAGCGTGCCTGACCGCACTCGCCTTCGTGCGGCTGACCGAGAAAGCGGGCTTCCCCGCAGGCGCCATCAACGTGGTCACGGGTATTGGCGAGGAAGCTGGCGCAGCACTCAGCGCCCACGAAGGCGTCGACCATGTGTCGTTCACGGGGTCTTACGCTGTCGGCTGTCTCGTGCAAGCGGCGACCGCGCAACATGCCGCGCCGGTGACGCTCGAACTCGGCGGCAAGTCGCCGCAAATCGTGTTCGACGACGCCGACATCGAGCGCGCACTGCCGTTCCTCGTCAACGCCGGCATTCAGAACGCGGGGCAAACCTGCTCCGCCTCGTCGCGTATCTTGATCCAGCGTCGCATCTACAACAA
>JAEUML010000011.1 GCA_016792785.1 Alphaproteobacteria bacterium | reverse complement strand
TGGAACGTGACGGGGCCGCAGTTCAACGACCTGCACGCCATGTTCATGGTTCAGTACACGGAGCTTTGGAACGCGGTCGATCTGATCGCGGAGCGCATTCGTTCGCTCGGCCACTTCGCGCCGGGGTCCTACAAGGCGTTTTCCGAACTCTCGTCGATCAAAGAAGAAGACGGCGTTCCCGCGGCGACGAAGATGCTCGAGAACCTGCTCGCCGGCCACGAGACGGTCGCACGGACCTGCCGCGAAGCGTTCCCCGCCGCCGAGAAGTCGGGCGATCAACCGACGATGGACTTGCTCACGCAACGCATGCAGGTGCACGAAAAAACGGCGTGGATGCTGAGGAGTATTTTGGGGCGTTGAAGCGCGCTCAACTGCGCGCGACCGAAACTTTCAAGTAAGTCGCGGGGATGACGGTTGCCGCCTTGTTGGTGCTCTTGTTCTGGCTTTCGAACAAGGCTTCGAGTTCCCTTTGCAGGTCGGCGGCACGGCCATTCTTGTCGGCCGCTTCGAACGCGTTCATCGTGGGGCCGTAATAGCGGCGAAACGTGTCAACGAACTCGGGCGGTTTACCAGGGAAGTTGAAGACGTAGGTTTCTTTCGAGAACGCGATCTTCTCCTTGGCGATACCCGCCGCCGCAAAGCGCTCGACGACGTTGGCCTCGACGCCCCACGTCATCGGACTGATGAAGCCTTCGGGTGGGGGCGGCGTATACGCGGCCGCGATCTTCAGGACCTGTGCAACCAGCGTCGGGTCGTTCGGGATCCAGTTGCCCATCACGATGCGTCCGCCGGGTTTCGTCACGCGCACCATCTCTTTGGCGACGTCGAACGGTCTTGGCGCGAACATGGCGCCGAAGACGGTGAGCACACGGTCGAACGTGGCGTCTTTCAGATCGCGCAGGTCCGAGGCGTCACCTTCCTGAAAGCGGAGGTTCGAAAGGCCCAGCTGCTTCGCACGGGCATTGCCGGCCTCGACGAGATTGCGGGCGATGTCCACGCCCAAGACGTCGGCGCCGCGTTTCGCAGCAGGCACCGCCGTCGTTCCGTCGCCACAGCCGAGATCGAGCAGCTTTTCGCCTTTCCCAAGGCCAAGTGCTTCGACCAATGCCTCACCGCTTTCGCGCATGTTGGCCGCGAGGCGCGTGAAGTCGCCCTTTTCCCAAAGGGCTTTGTTCGGATTGGTCGGAGCAGTCATGTTCGCCTCGGTGCTGTGGACGGCTTAGATGGAGGCCCGGCGCGCTTGGGAGAATGGCCCAAACGCCGGTTGTCTTGACCGAAACGCCAGAAAGGCGGGGTTCCGGCGGAAAGCTACTCCGCCGCTAAGGCGCGTTCGCGCACGGCGTAGTCGTCCCACTTTACCTCGGCGGTGGCAGCCGCGTAGTCGCGGGTGTGGGAGGACCAGTTCTGTGTGATGTGGCCTTGTGCGTTCTTGTACCACGAGCGGCAGTGCGGATCGGCCCAGGTGGTCTTTGCCAACGCCGTCTGCAGGTCGCGATTGAAACGCTCTTGGGCGGCTTGCTTGACTTCGACCGCGGCGAGGTTTCGGGCGTGCATCGCTTGCACCGCCTTGACTGCGTATTCGACCTGACGCTCCAGCATGAACGTGATCGAGTTGTGGCCCAAATTCGTGTTCGGACCATAGAGCACGAACATGTTCGGGAACTTCGCGACAGTGATGCCGAGGTAAGCCTGCGGGCTCTCGGCCCATTCGTCGTGCAGGCGGCGGCCGCCCTTGCCCACCACGTCCACCGACCAATGCCAGCCCGTGGTCTCGAACCCGGTCGCATAGACGATGACGTCGAACGCGTGGCTCTTGCCGTCGACGGTGTCGATTCCGGCCGGCGTGATGCGTTTGATCTTGTCGGTGACGAGCGAGACGTTGTCGCGCATCAGCGCGGGGTAATAGTCGTCGGCGAACAGGATGCGCTTGCAGCCGATCGGATAGTCCGGCGTCAGCTTCTTGCGCAACGCCGCGTCAGGCACTTGTTCGGCCAAGTGGTTGAGCGCGACGCGCGTGTAGGCGGCGCGCCCTTCCTTCGTCCACGAGAACGCCTGCCAGAACAGATAGTCGGAATTTTGGTAGATCAGATCGCGGCCCATCATCGCGACGTGCGGCGCGGTCATGGCCAGCGCCTTCTCCTCGTCGGTGATCGCGCGGTCGAGGCGCGGCACGACCCAGTTCGGCGTGCGCTGAAACACGCTGAGGTGCTTCGTGACCTTGGCGATCTCCGGGATGATCTGCACCGCGCTCGCGGCCGAGCCGATGATCGCGACGCGCTTGCCGTCGAGTTTCACGGAATGATCCCAGCGCGCCGAATGGAACGCCGGGCCTGCGAAACTGTCGCGGCCCTCGATATCGGGCAATTGCGGCCGGTTCAATTGGCCGAGCGCGGCCACGATCGCGTTCGCCTCATAGGTCTTGCCGGTGCTCGTCGTCAGCGTCCACACCGCGCGCGCGTCGTCCCAGACCGCGGACTTCGTTTCCTCGTTCAGCTTCAAGTGCGGGCGCAGGCCAAAATTGTCGGCCAGGTCCTCGGCGTATTTCTGGATTTCGTTGTAGCGCGGGAAGAGGTGGCTCCAGTTCAAGCTCGGCGCGAACGAATACTGATAAAGCGCGACCGGGACGTCGCAGCAGCAGCCCGGGTAGGAGTTGTCGCGCCAGGTGCCGCCGACTTTCGCCGCCTTCTCGAGGATCACGACGTCGTCGAAGCCCGCCTCTTTCAATTTGATGCCGGCCGCAAGCCCACCCAACCCCGCACCGATCACCGCTATCGACGGTTTCTTGCTCATTGCGATTCCTCCAGTTTCTTGAATGTCTGTTGGCGCGAATGTTGGGCGACGGCGCGGCTGAGCGCAACGGCCAATTTCGTTGGCGAATGCGCCGCGGAGCTTTAAGTTGCGCGGGGAAACAGCAACGGACGCCGCATGCCGCGTTTTGACATTGCAGTCGTGGGACTTGGCGCGGTTGGCGGGGCGGCGCTACTTGCCGGTGCGCGGGCGGGGGCCAAGATCGTCGGCATCGACCGGTTTGCGCCGCCGCACAGTTTCGGCTCGACCCACGGCGAGACGCGTATCGTGCGGGCGGCCATCGGCGAAGGTGAGGCCTACACGCCCTTTGCGCAGCGTTCGTTCGAACTTTGGGACCAATTGAGCGCTGAGACTGGCGAGAAGCTCGTCACGCGTTGCGGTTTGTTGGTGTTGGGCGGGGTGCTGCCGCATGCCATGCATGTGCCAGCGGGCTTCTTGGAGACCACGATCGCCGCCGCACGGTCGTTCGGCATCGCGCATGATATCCTGAACGCGGCGGAGGTACGGACTCGCTTTCCTGCCTACAAGCGTTTCGACGGCGAGCGTGCCTATTTCGAGCCGGGCGCCGGCTACGCCGATCCGGAGCGGGTTGTCGCCGCGCAGTTGAAGCGCGCCCAGGCGCTGGGCGCCGACGTGCGACTGAATGCGGTTGTGACGTCCGTCGCCAAGGAGGGGGACACCGTGATCGTGCACACGGCGGAGGAGACCATCAGGGCATCGCATGTCGTTCTGGCGGCCGGCGCGTGGACGCCGCGCTTCTTGCCGCCGGATCATGCACGCAAACTCACCATCACCCGGCAGACGCTGCATTGGTTTGCACCGCCTGCGGGTTCGGCGGACTACGAGCCCGCGCGCATGCCAGTCTTCATTTGGAACGACCTCTATGGCTTTCCCGTCGCTTCGCCCGGCGGAGGCGTGAAGGTCGCAACCGAATCCCTGCACGCGCGCGCCGATCCGGATCAGGTCGAGCGAGACGTGAAGCGCGAGGACATCGAAATCGTGTTGCCGCGTGTGCGTGCGGCGTTTCCGTCGCTCGGCGCGCATTTGCGCGGCGCGACATGCCTCTACACCTCGACGCCGGATTTCAATTTCTGGGTCGGGCCACATCCGGAAATCGCGCACGTCACGGTCGTGTCCGCGTGCTCGGGACACGGCTTCAAGCACGCTGCGGCGCTGGGCGAAGCCGTGATCGCCAACGCGATGTCGAAATCGGCGGTTGCAATCCCGAAGGCGTGGAACCTCTCCGCGCGCTGATCGCTCTTTGACGCGAGGAACTGCGCCCACACCACGCCCCGTTGCAAGGCAGCGGGCGCGGCGGCCGCTACACTAAGCGGGCGATTGATTCGAGGAGTTCGCTCATGAGCCTGCGCCGGCGCATCGAGGAAGCGTTGTTGGCTCAGTTCGTCGATAATGAACGGCTGCTGTCTGCGGCGCGGGCCGGCGAGCGGGACCCTGAGCTTCTCGAGAAGTACGAGGCTTGCCGGAGTTTCCTGAAGCCGATCGTCACCGAAATCGTCGTCGAGCGGGACGGCGCGAGCAGCGAGTAGGCGCGTCAGCCGATGCGCGCGATTTCGACTTTGACCACCGGCTTCTTGCCCCACGCATCCTGAACTTCTCGGCGGACGGCGCGGCGGACTTCTTCGATTGCGCGCTTCTCGTCGTCGAAGCGGCGGCCGAGGCGGTCCTGTGCGTCGCCTGCGGCTTGGCGTGCGGTTTCAACGATGTCGTCCGGAATGCCGGCGCAGATGACGACCGGATCGGTCGCGGGGCGGTCGCGCTGGTCGAGCACGATCGTCACGGCGACATAGCCTGCGTAGGCGAGCGAGCGGCGCTCCTTGATCGCGCTGTCGTCGCGGCCGGTCAGCACGCTGCCGTCAAGGTGTAGGCGGCCGTGCGGCGCTTCGTCGAAGATCGTGGGCTCGCCGGGCGCAAGGCGCACCATCGAACCGTTCGGCGCATGAAGCGCGGATGGAATTTGCAGGCTCTTGGCGAGGCGCACATGCTCCATCAAATGGCGCTCTTCGCCATGCACCGGAACGGCGATTTGCGGCCTCAGCCACGAATACATGTCGGCGAGTTCGTCGCGCGCGGGATGGCCGGAGACATGGACGTCGTGGTCCTCGGCCGAGATCACCTCGACGCCGCGCATCGCGAAGTCGTTCTGCAGTTGATGGATCAGGCGTTCGTTGCCAGGAATGACGCGCGAGGAAAAGATCACCGTGTCGCCGGGACCGAGATGGACGTGCGGATGCTCGCCGGTCGCGATCCGCGAGAGGGCGGCGCGCGCTTCGCCTTGGCTTCCGGTGCAGAGGTAGAGCACTTTGTGCGGCGGCAGATCGGCGGCGCTTTCTTCGTCGATCAGGGACGGGATGTCCTTCAGATAGCCTGTCTCGATCGCGGCGCGCGAAATCTTGTGCATCGAGCGACCGACGAGCGCCACGTGGCGGCCAGCCTTGGCACCTGCGCGGATCACCGATTGCATGCGCGCGACGTTCGAGGCGAAGGCGGTGACCGCCACCCTGCCCTTGCACGTCGCGATGATGGCCTCGAGGCTTGCCGCGACATCAGACTCCGAGCCCGAGCGTCCTGGCACGAACACGTTCGTGGAGTCGCAGATCGCGGCGAGCACGCCCTCTTCGCCGATGCGGCGCAGCGCGTCGATGTCGGTCTTGCGCCCGACCATCGGGTTCGGATCGATCTTCCAATCGCCGGTGTGCAGCACGGTCCCCAGCGGCGTGCGGATCGCAATGCAGTTCGGTTCGGGGATCGAATGCGTGATGTCGATGAACTCAAGCTCGAAGGGCCCCAGCTTCAGCTCGCCGCCAAGCGGAATGATGTGCAGCGGCACGTCGTCGAGGATGCCTTCCTCTTCTAGTTTGCTCCGCACAAGGGCTGCCGTGAACGGCGTCGCGTAGACCGGCACTTTCAGCCGCGGCCACAAATGACCGACGGCGCCGATGTGATCTTCGTGCGCGTGGGTCAGCACGATGGCGAGCAGATTTCGCTTGTGCTCTTCGATGAATCCCGGGTCCGGCATGATGACGTCGACGCCGGGCGTGTCGTCGCCGCCGAACATCACGCCGAGATCGATCATGATCCACTGGCGCCTCGCCTCCGGGCCGTAGCCGTAGAGGTTCAAGTTCATGCCGATCTCGCCCGCGCCGCCGAGCGGGACAAAGACCAGTTCGTCGTCGGGGGCGGCCTTTGCGCGTTTCGTCATTCGACCGGCTTTGCCGCGATCGTGCGGTTGCGTTCGTAGATGTAGTGCAAGCCGCGGATCGTGATGTCGTGGTCGACGTATTCGAGCGCCGATGTCGAATGGCGGAACAGGTGGGCAAGCCCGCCGGTGCCGATGACTTTCATCGGCTTGCCGTACTCGGCCTTGATGCGCTTCGTCAGGCCCTCAATCAGGCCGATATAGCCCCAGAAGATGCCCGACTGCATGGCGGGCACGGTGTCTTTGCCGATGATCCTTTGCGGCCGGTCGATCGCGATGCGGGGCAGCTGGGCGGCGGCGAGGTGCAGCGCTTCCATCGAGAGGTTCACGCCCGGCGCAATGATGCCGCCTTCGTAACTGCCTTTCGTGCCCACGATGTCGAACGTGGTCGCAGTGCCGAAGTCGATGAGGATCAAGTCGCCGCCGTAGTCGCGGTAGCCCGCGACGGCGTTGACGATGCGGTCGGCGCCGACGGCGCGCGGGCGATCGGTGTTGATCTCGATGCCGAGGTCGACCTCCGGATCGCCGATCACCAGCGCGCTGCGCTTGAAGTACTTCGCGCAAAGCCGGCGTAGATTGAAGACGGCCTGCGGCACGACGCTGGCGATGATCGCGGCTTCGATGTCTCCGGGGCCGATGCCTTCGAGCTGCATGAGCTGGGTCAGCCAAACGTAGTATTCGTCGGCGGTGCGGCTGTCCTTCGTCGAGGCGCGGAACTGGGCGCGGATCGCCTTGCCGTCGTGAACGGCGAAGACGATGTTCGTGTTGCCCGCGTCGATCGCGAGAAGCATCCGTTCCTCCTCAGGCCGCGGCGAAGAACACTTCGCCGGCCGTAACCGCCCGGCGGGCGCCGGACGGCAGAAGCAGGCTCAAGGCGCCGTCGGGCATCAGCGTTTCGAAGCGGCCGGTTAGCGTTTCACCCGGCAGCCGAACCTCGATGTCTTGGCCCAGTCCCGCCGCGACGGCGAGCCATGCCTCACGGATCGCCGCAAAGCCGCTCACGCGCCAGACACGAAACCGCGTTTCCCAGGCTTCCGCAAGCTCGGCAAGCGCTTCGGACGGCGTCGGCGCCGGGCCGTGTGCGCCGACGAATGTCGCGGGAAAGGGCGTGCCTTCGGGGGCGTGGGCCAGGTTTACGCCGATGCCCACGGCAAGCCAGGGCAGGACGCCGACGCCGGCCTCGCTGCCCGATTCCAACAGGATGCCCGCCGCCTTCTTGCCGTCGATCAGAACGTCGTTCGGCCACTTCACCCTGACCACCGCGCGCGGGGCGTAGGCCGCGATCAGGTCGTGGACGGCGAGCGCCGCGACGAACGAGAGGCCCGCCGCCTCGGGTGCCGGGACGCCGGGCGCGATCAGCAGTGTCGCCATCAGATTGCCATCGGGCGACTCCCACGCCCTGCCTCTCCGTCCGCGACCGGCCGTCTGGCGGCGGGCCGTGATCCAGAGCGGGCCGCGCTCGCCGCCGAGGGCGCGGCGGCGGGCTTCTTCGTTCGTCGAGTCGATGTCGTCGAAGCTCGCGACCGCATAGCCCGACGGCATGCGCGGCGTCATGGGTGGGTCACGGGAAGAGGCTCTTCGCCGCCACCCCTGCCGCTTCGACAAGCGGCGCGGGCACGACGACGAAGAAGATGACGAAGGCGCTCGATGCGGCAAGTACGGCGGCGTTCACGCTGCCCAGCGGCTTTTCGAAGGGCGCCGCCGGTTTGTCGAAGAACATCACCTTGATGACGCGCAGATAGTAAAACGCGCCGATCACGCTGGTTACGAAACCAATGATCGCGAGCAGATAGAGCTTCGACTCGATTGCGGCCAGGAAGACGAACCACTTGCCCCAGAAACCCGCGAGCGGCGGGATGCCGATCAGGCTGAACATCAGGATGGCGAGCAGATAGGCCGTCGTGGGGTCGCGCTGCGAAAGACCGGCGAGGTCTTCGACGTTCTCGACCGCCTTGCCGTCGCGGCGCATGAGCAGGATGCACACGAACGTGCCGACCGTCGTGATCATGTAGATCACGAGATAGATCAGCACCCCTTGCGCGCCCGCCTGCGAACCCGCAGCGAAACCGATCAGCGCATAGCCCATGTGGCCGATCGAGGAGTAGGCCATCAGGCGTTTGATGTTCGATTGGCCGATCGCCGCGAGCGCGCCCAGGATCATGGAGGCGATCGAGAGGAAGATCACGATCTGCATCCACTGCGGCTCGGCGCCCGCAAAGGGTCCGAACACGACGCGCAGGAAGAGCGCCATTGCGGCGATCTTGGGTGCGGCGGCGAAGAACGCGGTGACGGGTGTCGGCGAGCCTTCGTAGACGTCGGGCGTCCACATATGGAACGGCACCGCCGAAACCTTGAAGGCCAGCCCTGCGAGCACGAAGACCAAGCCGATCATCAATCCTGTGCCCACGCCGTCTTGCGCGATCACTTGCGCGATGCCGGCAAAGGTCGTCGTTCCGGAGAAGCCGTAGACGAGGCTTGCGCCGTAGAGAAGCATGCCGGAGGAGAGCGCGCCCAGGACGAAGTACTTCAAGCCCGCCTCTGTCGAGCGCGCGTTGTCGCGTGCGAACGAGGCGAGCACATAGAGCGCGAGGCTCTGCAATTCGAGCCCGACATAGAGGACGATCAGGTCGTTCGCCGAGATCATCATCAGCATGCCGAGCGTGGCGAGCGCGACCAAGAGCGGGTACTCGAAGCGCGTGAGCTTCTCGTCCTTCAAATAGTCGATCGACATCAGCATCGCGATCGCGGAGCCGCCGAGCACGAGCAGCTTCGCAAAGCGCGCGAACGGGTCGACGATGACCGTACTGCCGAAGGCGAGCACGGTTCCGTCACTGCTCGTCGCAACAAGATGAGCCGTGATCGCGAGCACCGCGACGCAGCCCCAGGTGACGAGCGTCGTGCGTTTCTCGGCGAAAACACCCAGCATCAAGAGCAGCATCGCGCCGCAGGCAAGCGCCACCTCGGGAATCGTCGCCCAGAGATCGGCGTTGAATTGGGCCATATCGACGGTCACGGCGTGGCCTCCACCTCGGCGGTCTTTAGCTTGCCGTTGATGTTCTCAAGCGTTGCCTCGACGGCGGTGCCGGTCATGTCGAAGATCGGTTTCGGGTAGAAGCCGAAGAACAACGTTGCAACGACGAGCGGGACTATGACGACGATCTCGCGCAGGTTCATATCCTCAATGTCGGCGAGCGACTTCTTCTCGAGTTCGCCGAAGACGACGCGGCGATAGAGCCACAGCGCGTAGGCGGCGCTCAAGATGACGCCGGTGGTCGCGAGAAGCGCGACCGTCGTGTTCGCCTTGTAGGCACCGACGAGCGTCAGGAATTCACCGACGAAGCCGCTCGTCCCCGGCAGCCCCACGTTCGCCATCGTGAAGACCATGAAGACGGCGGCGTAGATCGGCATGCGGTTGACGAGGCCGCCATAGGCCTTGATCTCGCGCGTGTGCATGCGGTCGTAAATGATGCCGACGCACAAGAACAGCGCGCCGGAGATGAAGCCATGGCTGATCATCTGAACGACGGCGCCGTCGACGCCCTGGCGGTTCAGGGCGAACATGCCCATCGTCACGAAACCCATATGGGCGACGGACGAATAGGCGATGAGCTTCTTGATGTCTTCCTGCATCAAGGCGACGAGGGAGGTGTAGATGATCGCGATGACGCTCAAAGCGAACATCATCGGCGCGAAATAGACCGAGGCGTCAGGGAACATCGGCAACGAGAAGCGCAGGAACCCGTAGCCACCCATCTTCAAGAGGATGCCGGCCAGGATGACGGAACCCGCGGTCGGCGCCTCCACGTGGGCGTCGGGCAGCCAGGTGTGCACCGGCCACATCGGCAGCTTCACCGCGAAGGACGCTAGGAACGCCAGGAACAGCAGATACTGCATGTCCTTCGGGAACTCGTAGGCGAGCAGCGCCACGATGTCGGTCGTGCCCGCCGTGATGTACATCGCCATGATGGCAACGAGCATCAGAACGGAGCCCAGCAGGGTGTAGAGGAAGAACTTGAACGACGCGTAGACGCGCCGCGGGCCGCCCCAGATGCCGATGATCAGGAACATCGGGATCAGACCGCCTTCGAAGAACAGGTAGAAGAGCACGATGTCCAGCGACACGAAGACGCCGATCATCAGCGTCTCGAGCACGAGGAAGGCGATCATGTACTCCTTCACGCGCGTCTCGATCGAGGTCCAGCTGGCCAGGATGCAGAGCGGCATCAGAAATGCGGTCAGGATCACAAACGGCAGCGAAATGCCGTCGACGCCGATGTGGTAGCGGATCGTGCCGCCGAACCAGGCGAAGTCCTCGACGAACTGGAAGCCGGATTTCGATGGGTCGAACTCGGCCCATGCCCAGAGCGACAGCGCGAACGTGACCAGCGTCGCGAACAGCGTGGTTTGACGGGCGAGCTGATCGCCCTGCGCGCCTTCGCGCGCGAAGACCAGGATCATCGCGACCGCGACGAGGGGGAAGAACGTGATGAGCGAAAGCAGGCCGGTCATTGCGTCGCCGCCATAAACCAAGTCGCGAAGATCGCGACACCGATCAGCATCGCGAACGCGTAGTGGTAGAGATAGCCGGTCTGCAGGCGCACGACCTGACGGGTCCAGTCGACGATGCCGGCCGATACGCCGTCCGGGCCAAGACCGTCAATTACCTTGCCGTCACCGGTCTTCCAGAGGAAATGGCCGAGGCGCTTGGCTGGGCGGACGAACAGGAAGTCATAGAGTTCGTCGAAGTACCACTTGTTGTAGAGGAACAGGTACAGCGGGCCGCGGCGCGCCGCCATCTGCGCCGGACGCTCCGGATGATCGATGTAGTAGTACCAAGCGACGGCGAAGCCGAGCAGCATCGCGACGGCCGGGGCGAAGTAAACCCAATCCGGCACGTGGTGGCGCGCTTCGAGTGCGGTGTGTTCCTGCAGATTGATGATCGCCTGGCCCCAGAAGTGCGCTTGATGGTGGCCGATGAAGTCTTCGTAGAACACGAAGCCTGCGAGCACCGCGCCTACGCCCAAGATCACCAGCGGCACCATCATCACCGGCGGCGAGTCGTGAATGTGGTCAAGCGCGTGATGGTCGCCGCGGAACTTGCCGTGGAACGTCATGAAGATCAGGCGCCAGGAATAGAACGACGTCATGGCGGCCGCTGCAATGCCGAGCGCGAAGGCGTAGTTGCCGACGCCGGTATGGGCGGCAAACGCGCTTTCGATGATCGCGTCCTTGGACCAGAAGCCCGCGAGGAACGGGAACCCGGTCAGCGCCAATGTGCCGATCAGCATGAGCACGTAGGTGTAGGGTATCATCTTGTAGATCCCGCCCATGCGGCGCATGTCCTGCTCGCCGGCAAGCGCGTGGATGACGGAGCCCGAGCCTAAGAACAGCAGCGCCTTAAAGAAGGCGTGCGTGAAGAGGTGGAACATCGCCGCCTGATAGGCGCCGACGCCGGCCGCGAAGAACATGTAACCGAGCTGCGAGCACGTCGAATAGGCGACGACGCGCTTGATGTCGTTCTGGAAGAGGCCGACGGTCGCGGCGAAGAACGCGGTCGTGGCGCCGACGATGGTTACGACTTGAAGGGCGACCGGCGAGAGTTCGAACAGCGGCGAACAGCGCACGACGAGGAAGACGCCCGCCGTCACCATGGTCGCCGCGTGGATGAGGGCCGAAACCGGGGTCGGGCCTTCCATCGCGTCGGGCAACCAGGTGTGGAGCAGGAACTGCGCCGACTTGCCCATCGCGCCCATGAACAGCAGCAGACAGATCGTCGTCATCACGTCGAGCTGGAAGCCCGCGAATTCGAACGTCTTGCCCGCCTGGCCCTTTGCCGCCTCGAACACGGTCGTGAAGTCGAGCGAGCCGAACACGAAGAACACGGCGAAGATGCCGAGCGCGAAGCCGAAATCGCCGACGCGGTTGACGACGAAGGCCTTGATCGCGGCGGCGTTCGCAGACGGCTTTTTGTACCAGAAGCCGATCAGCAGATAGGACGCGAGGCCGACGCCTTCCCAGCCGAAGAACAGCTGCACGAAATTGTCCGACGTCACCAGCGCCAGCATCGCGAACGTGAATAGCGACAGATACGCGAAGAAGCGCGGACGCTGCGGGTCGTCGTGCATGTAGCCGATCGAATAGATATGCACGAGCGCGGAAACGCCCGTGACGACCACGAGCATCACGGCTGTCAGCGCGTCGACCCGGATCGACCAGTCGACCTGCAGCGACCCGGAATCCAGGAACGTGAACAGGGGGACGGTCTTTGCCACCTCCATGTGCGGCAGTTCGAAGAAGAAGACCCAAAGCGACAAGAAGGCGGTGACGCAGAGCAACCCAGTCGCCAGGTACTCGGCCGCGTGCTCGCCTACGCGCTTGCCCAATACGCCCGCGAGGATGGCGCCGAAGAGGGGCAGGAGAAGGATCGTTTGATAGATCACGGTGCGCTTCTAGCCCCTCATCGTGTTGACGTCTTCGACCGCGATCGAGCCGCGGTTGCGGAAATAGACGACGAGGATGGCAAGGCCGATCGCGGCTTCCGCGGCCGCGACGGTCAAGACGAGAAGCGCGAATACCTGGCCGGTCAGGTCGCCCAAGAAGGAGGAGAACGCGACGAGGTTGATGTTGACGGCCAGCAGGATCAGCTCGACCGACATCAAGATGATGATCACGTTCTTGCGGTTCAGGAAGATGCCGAAAATGCCGATCGTGAACAGCGTCGCGGCGACGATCAGGTAGTGGCTCAAACCGATCTCAGCCATGTCAGAGCCCCTCCCCCGGCCGGACTTTGGGCAGTTCCACGGCTTCGGCGCGACGGCGGCCGACCTGAGTGCGCACGTTCTGGCGCTTGACGCCCTCGCGGTGGCGCAGCGTGAGGACGATCGCGCCGATCATCGCGACCAGAAGCACCATTCCGGCACCTTGGAAAACGTGAACGTAGTTCGTGTAGAGGATACGGCCCAATGCCTCAGTGTTTGTGACACCCTCCGGCGTCGGGTGGGCGTATCCGGCAGAGGCCGCGGGCGCCACCGCCCAGGCGCTGCCGAGGATGACCAGTTCCGCGAGCAAGACGAGGCCGATCGTCAAGCCGACGGGCACGTAGTTCAGGAAGCCTTGGCGCAGCTCCACGAAGTCGATGTCGAGCATCATGACGACGAAGAGGAACAGCACCGCGACCGCGCCGACATAGACGACGACCAAGACCATCGCCAAGAACTCCGCGCCCAAGAGCACGAACAGGGCTGCGGCGTTGAAGAAGGCGAGGATCAGGAACAGGACGGAGTGCACGGGGTTGCGCGCGCTCACGACCATCAGGGCGGCTGCTATCAGCACACCGGAGAAAAGGTAGAAGGCGATCGTCGCCAGCAGCACGTCAATGTTCCTTCGACTTCGTGTCGCCGCCTAGCGGTAGGGGGCGTCCAGTTCCAGATTCTTGGCAATCTCGCGTTCCCACCGGTCGCCGTTCGCGAGCAGCTTTGCCTTGTCGTAAAGCAGCTCTTCGCGGGTTTCGGTGGCGAACTCGAAATTCGGCCCTTCAACGATGGCATCCACGGGGCAGGCCTCTTGGCAGAAGCCGCAGTAGATGCATTTGACCATGTCGATGTCGTAGCGCGTCGTGCGGCGCGAACCGTCGTCGCGCGGTTCGGCCTCGATCGTGATCGCCTGCGCCGGGCAGATCGCTTCGCACAGTTTGCAGGCGATGCAGCGTTCCTCGCCGTTCGGATAGCGGCGCAGCGCGTGCTCGCCGCGGAAGCGGGGCGAGAGCGGGCCTTTCTCGAACGGATAGTTCAGCGTCTTCTTCGGCCGGAACATGTACTTCAACGCGAGCCAGAAGCCCGACAGGAAGTCGATCATCAAGAAGGTGCGGATGAACTGTGTCATGGCAGTTTGTCGAAGGCGAGCAGATAGCCCGCTGTGAGCACGACCCAGAACAGCGACAGCGGCAGGAAGAACTTCCAACCGATGCGCATAAGCTGATCGTAGCGGTAGCGCGGCACGATCGCCTTTGCCATCGCGAACAGGAAAAAGATCACCCAAATCTTGATGATGAACCAGACGACGCCCGGCACCCAGGTGAACGGCGCCACTTCGATCGGCGGGTGCCAGCCGCCCAAGAAAAGGATCGTCATCATCGCGCACATGAGGACGATGGCGACGTATTCGGAAAGCATGAAGAGCAGGTAGGGCGTGGACGAATACTCGACCATGAAGCCCGCGACCAACTCCGATTCCGCTTCCGGGAGGTCGAACGGCGGGCGGTTCGTTTCGGCCAACGCCGAGATGAAGAAGACGACCGCCATCGGCAGCAGGTGGCTGAACAGGTACCAGTTCTGGATGCCGCCTTCCTGCGCCATCACGATCTTCGAGAGGTTCAAGGACCCCGCCGTCAACAGCACCGTGATGATCACGAATCCGATCGAAACTTCGTAGGAGACCATCTGCGCGGCGGAACGCAGCGACCCTAAGAACGGGTACTTCGAGTTCGACGCCCAGCCGCCCATGATGATGCCGTACACGCCGAGCGAGGAGATCGCGAAGATGTAGAGGATGCCGACATTGATGTCGGAAAAGACCCAATGTTGGTCGACCGGAATAACGACCCATGCGCCGAGCGCGAGTGTCGTTGAAATCAGCGGCGCGAGCAGGAAGACGCCCTTGTTCGCGCCGGCCGGGATCACGACCTCTTTCAAGACGAACTTGAAGAAGTCGGCGAAGGATTGCAGCAGGCCGTAAGGGCCCACGACGTTCGGGCCGCGCCGCATCTGCACCGCCGCCCAGACCTTGCGGTCGAACAGCAGAATGAAGGCGATCATCACCAGCAGCACGACGATGAAGAGCAGCATCAGGAGGATGAGCCCCAGCGGGTCGAGCCACCAGGCGTTCGGCCAGTAGAAGTCGAGCAGCCACTCATTGATCGCGGTCATCGCCCTACTCCGCCGCTGCGCTGACGCGCGGTTTGACGAAGAGCGTGCTGCATTCGGCCATCACGTGGCTGGCGCGCGCGATCGGGTTCGTCAGGTAGAAGTCCTTCACCGCAACCTCGAACGGCGACTTTGCGATCGTGCCGGCGGCGCCGATGTTCGTCCAGATCGTAGCGTCCGCGCCGGGGTGCGCCGGCGCGCGGTCGAGATCGGCGAAATGCGGCGCGTCCTTCAGCATCGCTTGGCGTAGCGCGCCGAGGTCGTCATAGGGCAGCCGCTTGCCGAGCACGTCGCTGAGCGCGCGCAGGATCGTCCAGTCCTCGCGCGCATCGCCCGGCGGGAACGTGGCACGGCGCGCCAGCTGAACGCGGCCTTCGGTATTGACGTAGGTGCCGTTCTGTTCGGTGTAGGCCGCGCCCGGCAGGATGACGTCGGCGCGGTGCGCGCCCGCGTCGCCGTGGGTTCCCTGATAGACGACGAACGCCTTGCCGAGCTTCTTCGTGTCGATCTCGTCGGCGCCGAGCAAATAGACGAATTCGATGTCGCCGCGCGATGCGGCCTCGAGGATCGCAACCGCATCCTTGCCGCCCTTCTGCGGCATGAAGCCGAGGTCGAGCGCGCCGACGCGCGCGGCGGCCGTGTGCAGCACGTTGAAACCGTTCCAACCGCCCTCGCCCGCCGGGCCAATCATGCCGGTGTTGCGCGCGATCTGCGCGGCGGCCGCCAGGATCGCCGCACCGTCGGGCCGGGCGAGCGCGCCTTGACCTAAGATCAGCATCGGGTGCTTTGCGTTCTTCAGCACGTCGAACGCACGATGTTTGCCAGCCGCGATGTCGAGGAGGTCGGCCGGGTTGTTGTCGAGGTCTTGTACCTGATACGTCAGATCGAAGCGCGGCCCGATGCGCATAACCTTCAGATCGTTGCGCAGCCAGCTCTTGCGGATCCGCGCGTTGACAAGCGGCGCCTCCCAACGCGGGTTCGTGCCGATGAGGAGCAACGCGTCCGCGGTTTCGATGCCCGCGATCGTCGTGTTGAAGAGATAGCCCTGGCGCGGCCCGTGGCCGATCTTGGCGCCGTCTTGGCGGCAATCGAGGTTCGCAACCCCAAGCGCGAGCATCAGGTCTTTCAGCGCCTTCACAGGCTCGGCGCTGATCAGGTCACCGACGAGTGCGGCCATACGCTCCGGCTTCGTCGCGCGGACCCGGTCGGCGATGGCGGCGAACGCCTCTTGCCACGAAGCTGGCTGAAGCTTGCCGTTCTTTCGGACGTAGGGCGTGTCGAGGCGCTGACGGCGCAGGCCATCCCACACAAAGCGCGTCTTATCGGAGATCCACTCTTCGTTGATCTCTTCGTTCACGCGCGGTAGGAAGCGCATGACCTCGGCGCCGCGCGAGTCCACGCGGATTGCGGAGCCGACCGCGTCCATCACGTCGACGGATTCCGTCTTCGTCAGTTCCCAGGGGCGCGCGTTGAATTTGTACGGCTTCGACGTCAGCGCGCCCACGGGGCAGAGGTCGATGACGTTGCCGGAGAGTTCCGACGACACGGCGCGTTCGAGGTAGGTCGTGATCTCCATGTCTTCGCCGCGGCCGGTCGCGCCGATTTCGTCCACGCCGGCCACTTCGGCCGCGAAACGAACGCAGCGCGTGCAGTGGATGCAGCGCGTCATGATCGTGTTGACGAGGGGCCCCATATTCTTGTCGGTGACGGCGCGCTTGTTCTCTTCGAAACGGTTGAACTTTGCGTGGCCGTAGGCGATCGCCTGGTCCTGCAGGTCGCATTCGCCGCCCTGATCGCAGATCGGACAGTCGAGCGGATGGTTGATGAGCAGGAACTCCATCACCCCTTCGCGCGCCTTCTTCACCATCGGCGTCTTCGTGTTGACGACGGGAGGCTCGTTGTTCGGGCCCGGGCGGCAGTCGCGCACGCCCCAGGCGCACGATGCGACGGGCTTCGGCGAGCCTTTCAGCTCGACGAGGCACATGCGGCAATTGCCGGCGATCGAGAGACGC
>JAEUML010000311.1 GCA_016792785.1 Alphaproteobacteria bacterium | reverse complement strand
CCGATGACGGTCGCCGCGACCGCAATGATCAAGACCGGCCCGGCGACCGCCCAGCGGCTGAAGCCTGCCGCCCAAATGACAACGAGTTCGCTTTCGACATAGAGGCGGTTCAGCGAGTAGAGCACCGCGCAAAACAGCGCGAACGGCAGGATCAGCGCCATCAGCTGCGGCAGCGCCAGCAGCGTCAGATAGAGATAGGTCAGCGCCGACTGGCTCTGATTGATCACAAGATCGAGCATGCGCAGCGACTGCGACAGCCACACGACCCCGGTCAGCACGAACGTGAAAAACAGCAGAGGACCGCCGATTTGCCGGAAGATGTAACTCGAAATCCCGGACATGTGGCCCTTGCCCAACCGCTTGTTTTGCGCCCAACCGGACCGCGTCGGCCGCTTCACAACTCGATGCCGGCCCGGTAAAACCGCGTCGCCCTGGCCGCCGCCAGCGCGCGAAATTCCAAGCTTGAATCAGCGTTTGCAGCGGACAACCGCATAATCCAGCCGCGCCGTCCGCGCAACGACGATCGACACTAGCCCGGGGCTTCGCTTCCGTTAAGAGATAACAGGGTCATGCAAATCAACTTTGTGAAGTCCGAAGTGCCGGATGAGGGTTCGCTCGCCATCGGCGTGACCGAGAACGAAGAACTGACAGGGCTCCTCCAAGAGCTGGACAAGACGTCGAAGGGCGCGGTCGAACGCGCGCTCAAGGCGTCGCGCTTCACGGGCGCGAAGGGTCAGGTGGTCGAGATCCTAGCGCCCGCCGGCCTCGATCTCGATCGCCTCCTGGTCGTGGGCCTCGGCAAGGCCGAGGACTTCAAATCCGAGCGCGCCGAGTCGCTCGGTTCCCAAGCTGTCGCGCGCCTTCTGACGAGCGGTGAAAAGACAGTGACCCTATTGCTGCAGCTGCCCAAGGACGTTGACGAAGCCGAAGCGCTCGCCCGCGTCGCCCAGGGCGCATCGCTTCGCGGTTACCGATTCGATCACTACCGCACGACGCAGAAGAAGACCGACAAGCCAACGCTCGCGAAGGTCAACATCGGCGCCTCCGACGTCGCCGAAGCCAAGAAGGCCTGGCGCGCCGCCGAGGCCGTGACCAAAGCCGTCGTATTCGCACGCGACCTCGTTACCGAACCGCCGAACGTTCTCTACCCGGAAGAGTTCGCAAAGCGCGCCCGCAAACTCGAAGACCTCGGCGTCGACGTCGAAGTGCTTGGCGAAAAGGAGATGGCGAAGCTCGGGATGAACGCCATCCTCGGCGTAGGGCAGGGCTCAGAACGCGAGACGCAACTTCTCATCATGCAGTGGAAGGGCGCGCGCGACCGCAACGCTCAGCCGGTCGCCTTTGTGGGCAAGGGCGTCACGTTCGACACGGGCGGCATTTCGATCAAGCCCGCCGCCGGCATGGACGCCATGAAGTACGACATGGGTGGTGCCGCGGCTGTGACGGGCCTGATGCACGCGCTCGCAGGGCGCAAGGCTAAGGTCAACGCGATTGGCATTTGCGGCCTTGTCGAGAACATGCCCGATGGCAACGCCCAGCGGCCCGGCGACGTCGTCAAGTCGATGTCCGGTCAAACGATCGAGATCCTGAACACCGACGCAGAAGGCCGCCTCGTCCTCGCCGACGCGCTCTGGTACTGCCAGAACCGCTTCAAGCCGAAATTCATGGTCGATCTCGCGACGCTGACCGGTGCGATCCGCATTGCGCTCGGCCTCGATATCGCGGGCTTGTTCTCGAACAATGACGAACTCGCCGCCCGTTTGCTCGCCGCCGGCAAGGCCGAGGGTGAGGAACTCTGGCGCATGCCGATGGGCGAGCGCTACGACAAGCTGATCGACAGCCCCATCGCCGACATGAAAAACATCGGCGGCCAGTTCGGCGGCTCGATTACGGCGGCTCAGTTTATCCAGCGCTTTGTCAACAAACTGCCGTGGGCGCACTTGGACATCGCCGGCACCGCCTGGGCGGAAGAAGCCCGAAACTCGACCCCGAAGGGCGCGACCGGTTTCGGCATCCGCCTTCTGAACCGCTTCGTCGCCGATCACTACGAAGCCTAATGGCCGAAGTCTTGTTCTATCACCTCGAACGGGCAGCACTGGAAGACGTGCTGCCCGGCCTCTTGGAGAAGACGCGCGAGCGGGGGTGGAAGGCGCTCGTGCGCGCGGCCTCTGACGACCGTGTTGCGGCGCTCGACTCCCATTTGTGGACCTATCGCGAAGAGAGCTTTCTCCCCCACGCGCAATCCCGCGACCCGCACCCCAAGGAGCAGCCGATCCTTCTGACCTCCGCCCCCGGCAATCCGAACGAGGCCGAGGTCCTGTTCCTCGTCGACGGCGCCGCAACCGATGATTGGGCGGGCGGCGAGGTCGCGGCCGCCGCACGCGTGGTCTTGATTTTCGACGGCCGCGACCCGGCCGCGCTCGACGCCGCCCGCGAACAATGGAAGCAAGCCAAGGCCTCCGGCCACGACGTCACATACTGGCAGCAGGCCGCCACCGGCAGGTGGGAAAAGCGCGCCTGAAGTCTTGGCTTTTCGTTTCATTGTTTGCAGACTGTTCACGCTGTTCGCGTCAAGCTGAACCCGCAGCGGAAGGGTCCGTCAGGCCATGCCGATCGTTGTGGTTGCCGTCATCCTGATACAAGGCTTTTGCCTCTATCACGCGTCTCAAACCGGTCGCGCGCAGCACTGGATCTACATCCTGTTGCTGCTCCCCGGCCTCGGCTCGGCCGCCTACTTTTTCGTCGAGGTTCTGCCTGAACTCGCCGGCACACGCCGCGGGCGCAAAGTCATTGGCGACGTGGTGACGATCCTTGATCCTGATCGGGAGTACCGCGAACGAAAGGCCCAGGTCGAACTCTCCGGCACGCCGGCCGCGAAGGCGGCGCTCGCCGACGAGTGCGCGCTCAAGGGCATGCACGACGACGCCGTGATGCTCTATCGTTCCGCGCTCACCGGCCAGTTTGCCGACGACCCGAACCTGCTGCTGGGTTTAGCTCGGGTGTTGATCGAGAAAGGCGACTTTGCGGATTGCGAGCGCACGCTCGACGATCTGCGCGCGAAGAACCCCGACTTCAGTTCGCAGGAAGGCCACTTGATCTACGCTCGCGCTCTTGAGGGTCAAGGCAAACACGACGCGGCGATCGCCGAGTATGAGGCTGTGGTCGGCTACTTCGCGGGCTTCGAGGCAAAGGTCCGCTATGGCCTGTTGCACCTAAAACTCGGCCACGTCGCCAAGGCCAACGAAATTTTTGACGGCGTGGTCAAGGCCTTCAAGCAGCAGCCGCATCACGCCCAGGCGCTGAACCGCGATTGGTACAACGTCGCGCGCCGCAATCTCGAAGGCTGAAGATTACTCCGCCGCCCGCTGACGCAGCATCGGATCGAGCTGAACCACGTTGTGTGGCAGCGGCTTCGACCGCGCCGGGCGTTTTGGCGCCGGCGGCAAGCGATCGCGCAAGCCGGCCTCGTCGCCCGCTTCAAGGAACGTGTCGAGCACCTCGATCAACTTCATGAACTGAAACCACGCAAAGGGCGTTTGCGTGCCCTTGGTCATACGGTCGACAGCCCAATCTTTGAGCGCACGCATCTGCGCTTCCGGCGTACTGGCCGATTTCATAGTTCCTACCCGACTAGCCCCAACGAAGTGACCCATCACGAATCAACGAGCATCGAAGGTGCGCTCTGCCGGTTAATCGCCACTTAACGGCGCTTACGCGTCTCCGCGTTCGACCTCTTTGCGCGCGACATCGTAGGCTTCGCTCGCTTCGAGCCAGGCGACTTCAGCCGCGTCGAGCTGCTTCTTAGCCTCGCCGCGCTGCTTGGTCAGCGTCATCGCCCGCGCCGGTTCTTTCTCGTAGAGATCGGGCGTGTTCAGCGCCGCGTCGAGCTTCGCGACCTCACCTTGCAGTTTTGCGACGCGCTTTTCGGCTTCGTCCATCGCACGCTTCAGCGGCGTCACTTGCGCGCGGCGGTCGGCGGCGGCCTTGCGCTCTTCGGCCTTGGTCAGCTTCGGAACTTTCGCCTTCGCACCCGGCGTCTTGCGGTCGTCGAGCAGCAGCCGGCGATAGTCGTCCATGTCGCCGTCGAACGGCGTGACGCGCCCGTTCGCGACGAGCCACAGCCGGTCGGCGCATGTCTCGATCAGGTGCGGATCGTGACTGATCAGCAGCACCGCGCCCGGATAATCGTTCAGCGCAAGCACCAGCGCCTCGCGGCTGTCGATGTCGAGATGGTTCGTCGGCTCGTCGAGAATGAGCAGGTGTGGCGCATCGAGTGCTGCGATCATGATGAGGAGGCGCGCCCGTTCGCCGCCCGACAGGTCGCCGATCGCCGTCATGACCTTGAAGTCGGGAAACCCGGCGCCGCCGAGCCGTGTGCGCGCCTCGCGCTCGTTGATCCGCGGCATCAAATTCATGAGGAACGACACCGGCGTCTGGCGCGGATCCATCTCGTCCAGCTGATGCTGTGCGAAGTAGCCAATGCGCAGCTTGCGCGATTTCGTGATCGTTCCGCCCATGGTTTGCAGCCGGTTCGAGATCAGCTTCGCAAACGTCGACTTGCCGTTGCCGTTGGCGCCGAGCAGCGCGATCCGGTCGTCCGGATCGATCCGCAAATCCATGTGATCGAGCACGACCCGCTTGTCGTAACCCGCGCTCACATGATCGAGCGCCAAGAGAGGCGGCGACAACTCCTCCGGCTCACCAAGGCGAAACGGCGCGACGCGCTCGGATGTCATCTCCGCGATCGGCTGCAGCTTCGCGATCGCCTTCAACCGGCTCTGCGCTTGCCGCGCCTTCGAGGCCTTGTAGCGGAAGCGGTCGACGAACGACTGCATGTGTTTGCGCTGCGCGTCCTGCTTCACACGGGCGGCTTCCTGCACGGCCAGGCGGTCCGCGCGCGTGCGCTCGAACGTGTCGTAGGCGCCCGTGTAGAACGTCAGCTTTTTCTCTTCGAGATGCAGGATCGAGTTGACGGCCGTGTTCAGCAGATCGCGATCATGGCTGATCAGGATCATCGTGCCAGGAAACCGCTTCAAGTATTGCTCGAGCCACAACGACCCTTCGAGGTCGAGATAGTTCGTGGGCTCGTCGAGCAGCAGAAGGTCGGGCTCGGAGAACAATACCGCGGCGAGCGCCACGCGCATGCGCCAGCCGCCGGAGAATTCCGAACACGGCCGTGCCTGCGCCTCAGCATCGAAGCCGAGGCCGGCCAGAATTTCGGCGGCCTTCGCCGGTGCCCGGTGCGCGCCGATATCGGCGAGCCGCGTTTCGATCTCGGCGATGCGCATCGGATCGCTTGCCGTTTCGCTCTCGGCGAGCAGCGCCGTGCGCTCTGTGTCCGCCTCCAGGACCGTGTCGAGAAGCGTCATCGGCCCACCCGGCGCCTCTTGCGCGACGCCGCCGATGCGCCAAGCCTTCGGGATCACGATCTCGCCGTCGTCGAGTTCGGTCTCGCCGGTGATCAGGCGGAACAGCGTCGACTTGCCCGTGCCGTTGCGCCCGACGAGGCCCACTTTGTGTCCGGTCGGAATCGTGGCCGAGGCCTGCTCGAACAGCGGCCGTCCTTCGATGCGATAGGTGAGGTTCAAGATGCGCAGCATGGGAGGCGCGCTCTCTAAAGACCTTTCAGCCCCAGGGGAAGCCCGCGACAACAGCGCCTTGCGTCCGCGCCTTGCGGCACTTGGCCCCCGCCGGTAAGAAGGCCTCCCTTTTTCAGCAGATTTCGAAGGAATTTCCCTATGACCGAGCGCACATTTTCGATCATCAAACCCGACGCCACCCGCCGCAACCTGACGGGCAAGATCGTCGACCGATTCGAAAGCGCGGGCCTTCGTGTCGTGGCGCAAAAGCGCATTTGGATGACGCAGAAGCAGGCCGAAGGGTTCTACGCGGTGCACAAGGCGCGCCCGTTCTTCCACGACCTCGTCAAGTTCATGACATCGGGTCCGGTGGTGGTGCAGGTGCTCGAAGGCGCGAACGCCGTCGCCAAGAACCGCGAGATCATGGGCGCGACCGACCCGGCGAAAGCCGCTCCCGGCACGATCCGCAAAGACTTCGCCGAGTCGATCGAGGCAAACTCCGTCCACGGCTCCGACAGCCCGGAAAACGCGGCGATCGAGATCAAGTACTTCTTCGCTGACACGGAAATAGTGGGCTAAGCGGCGGGCGCGTGGGGCTGGCCCCATGACGACGCGACGTTCGAGAAAGAAAGACACCCGCTACGACGTGATCCTGGTCGGCGCGACCGGCTATGTCGGCGCGCTGATTGCCGAGTACATGGCCAAGAGCTACGGCGACAACGAACTCCGCTGGGCAATGGCGGGCCGCAGCAACGCCAAGCTCGATGCACTGAAAGCGCGCCTGGGCAAACGCGGCGCGCGCGTCGACACCGTTGTGGTCGATACGTCCGACGCGGCCGCGCTCGACGCGCTGGTGGCCGACACGAAAGTCATTCTGACGACCGTCGGCCCTTACGCGAAATACGGCTCTGCGCTCGTGGCCGCCTGCGCGAAGGCCGGCACCGACTATTGCGATCTTGCAGGCGAGGCGCCCTGGATCCAGCGCATGATTGACGCGCATCAGGACGAAGCCGAGGCATCCGGTGCGCGCATCGTGCCGTGCTGCGGCTTCGACTCGATCCCTTCCGACCTCGGCGTGTTGTTCCTGAACGACGAGGTCGAAAAGCGCACGGGCCATCCCTGCACGGCGATCCGGATGCGCGTGAAGTCCATGCGCGGCGGGGCGAGCGGCGGCACGATCGCCAGCATGATGAACATGGTCGAAGAAGCGACG
>JAEUML010000367.1 GCA_016792785.1 Alphaproteobacteria bacterium | reverse complement strand
CCGCCAAGAAGCCGTCGCCGAAGCCGCCGAAGAGGCCGCCGCCCGCAAACGTCCGAGGCCGCGCGAAGACGGCGCCGAACGCCCCGCCGCCCCAACCCCAACCGGCAAATCCACCCGCGGCCGCCCCGGCCAACGCGCACCCTATCGCGGAAGAAGGCGTTGATCGAAGGGCGCAGCAGCGCCTCAGAAATCGCCGGCCCTGGGACCGCAGGCGTCCCGCCTGCTCTTTTTCTTGCACGTCGAGGGCTGCGCGTTTGAAAGGCTTCGAAGAGCAGGCGGGACACCTGCGCTCCCAGGATTAGAGACTCTTCGTCGACGACCGCGACCTACGACCGCCGGGACTGGTCCGTCTACACGTCACTGATAGCAATTGTCGCCCACCTGCATCGCGACGAGCTTCGTTCCCGGTATCGGCCGAAGCGTCACGAGCTCGTATGCGTCCGGTTGCACAAGTTTGCTGATCACCGCCTTCGTCTTCGCGGACGCCTCGCCGTACGCCGTGAACGCGTCGCCGTCCGGACGCTCGCACCGACCAGGTGCCTGCCTAAGAAGCCCCGGTTCCAAGCGCGGCGCGGCGAAGCACAACCCATCGTCATGTCTCATGAAGACCTCGCCCCGGTCGAACACGAAGTCCACCGCCGCCGAAAAATTGCCGATGTAGGAAGCAACGACATCACCCTTTGACACGTCGATAACGCGAAGGTCGTCGGCGGTCCCTATGCGGAGGCCGCTGTCGACCACTTCAAGAGCACCCGATCGTGTTCGTATCAGCGGATTGTTCGCGGCCGATCTGCCGAGATAAGCGACGGTCCCAAGCGAGCATTCCATGCAGTTCGCTTGAATCGCAATCACATAGTCGCGCACCGAACCGCCCCCAAGACGCCCCTTCACCTTGAGCGTATGCACGCCGCACCGATTCTGCCGGGTGAAGAGCACGTCCGCGAAGGGAACCTCGCCAGTCGCCAAGACGTCGAAGTCGAGACAGGTGTCTCTAGCTTCGCATTTATCCGTAGCGTCGAGAACGGCTAGTTTCGTCGACCCGGGCGTCGTCGTTCCGACGAGAAGCGCTGTGGCCAAAGCGAATAATGTCAACCCGCGCATGAGCTCTTCTAGTCCCCTTCAACCTCGAATTCCTTGAGCGCCATGATCGCGTCGAACGATCCCGCACTGCCCGTGCAGCCAAGCAACGCGACCTCGTAGGTGACTGGCCTTCCGGGTTTGTACTCTTTCAAGAATTCGTCAATCTGCGACTCTGATGCCAGCAACCACGCCACCGCGAGCGATCCAGCCACGCGAAGCTCGCGCTTCAATTCGCTGAGTTCTGCTCCGGAAACGGCCGACCTGCGAAAGCTCTTTTCCCAATAGCCTGCGAACGTCCGGTGCGCTTCCGAAACCGGGTGCACATCGACGGCGCCTGCCGCTGTGACGCGATAATCGAAGCCGGGCGGAACAAACCCAAAGGCCGTCTTGTCAGGTGGCACGCCCGCACAACCGGACAGGCCGTGCTCGATCTGCGCATCAAGCGTCGAATCCTTCGGCGACCCTCTCGCCGGAATAGTAGCGAAGGCCACCATCGCGATTAAGACGAGTGTGTTAGCAGGCGCTAGCGACCGGATTCGTTTCATGACGCCTCCATCCCGCGAGGGATTGCATGTTGAGCGTTGAAGTAGCCTTTCGCACCAAGTGAGACAGACTATCATGCGAAAACCGTGGCGCGATCCCGGCCAATCGGTATTTTCCCGACTAGGCCCTCTCACGGCACATGGAGAGACAGAGCATGCTCACCTTCTTCACCAACGGCTTCTCCCCTTTCGCCCGCAAAGTGGCGATGGCGTTGGAGTACAAGGGCCTGTCCCACGAGACCGTCGACGGCCTGACCCACGCGAACCGCGAACGCCTGATCAAGGTCAACCCGCGCGCGGAAGTGCCGGTGCTGATCGACGGCGACGTCACGGTCGTGAACTCGAGCGACATCGTCGACTACCTCGACCGCCGCTATCCCGACCGTCCGGTCTATCCCGTGGACCTAAGGGCGCGCGTCGAGGCGCGCGCGCTCGAACGCCTCGCCGACGTGCGCGTCGACGCGATCCTGCTCGACTGCTCGATCTGGACGTGGGCCGACCGCAAGGACCAACCGCCGCCGGGCCTGAAAGAGGCGGGCCAACGCGACCTCGACACGATCTTCGCACGCCTTGAGGAAACGCTCGGCCGCTACCCCGCGCCGTTCCCGTTCGGCCATCTGTCGATTGCCGAGATCACCTATTGGCCGCACTTGGCGGCACTGCGCCCGCTCGGCTTCACGATGGATCAGACGAAGTTCCCACGCCTCAGCGAATGGTTCGCCGCCATGCGCCGTGAAAAAGTCTGCCAGGACGACGGCAAACGCACGGCGGACTTCCTGCGCACGATCCCGACGAACACGAGCTTCGAGCGCGAGAAAATCTTCTGGCGCGGCGACCGCGTCGAATGGCTGCTCGCCCGCGGTTTCCACGACTGGTTCATGGGCGAAATCAAAGCCGGCCGCGTGCTCTGGCCGGATTGACGCGCCGCCCGCAACAGGGCTATACGCGCGCCCTCGAACCTGCGGGTACCAGTCCCATGCGTATGTATTTCGCTCCGCCCCCGGCGCCGACGGCTTAAGCCGAACGGCTCGCGTCATCGCGGCCTCAACCAATTCCGATTGACCGAATGTCCGCGCGCGAACAGCCCGCGGGCAAACGAGAGACCGCATTTATGTACATCCGATTCATCGTGCTGGCGCGGCGATCGCGCCGGCCCTTCGGCCTGTTTCAAAGCGACAGATGGTGCCTGGAAGACCCCGAACTTCCCCATTGGCTTCGCGACCAGATCGAAGCCCACGACACGTGGTTCAAGAAGCACCTGCGCATCCCACGCGCCGGAGGTGGCAGCCGCATCGACGTGTGCGCGTTGTGCTGGTTCCGGCCCGAGGCGCACGAGCACATCGCGCGTGCGCGCGAGCTTGCCTGGCTGCTCTCCGAGGCCGGCAACCCGACGGCAATGATCAAATCGCGCCGCCCGGGTCAGATCGTCTATTGCGACGAATTTCAAATTGTGGCTCGGCCCTACGCGGACACGCGACTGCGCGCATAGCTTAAGCGGAAGGGACGCCGCCGCAAACGGCGCCCCTTCAGTCGCCTCACTCGCCGTAGAAGAAGCTCTCTTCGACGATCTTGCCGTTCTTCACCGTGTAGACGCCGACCTCGTCCATCGTCTGGCGCGTCTTGCCCTTCGGCGTTACGTCCATCTTGAAGCGCACGACGAACTGGTTGCCGCTGACATACGGCCCTTCGACCTTGACGTCGTGCACCGTGTGGTTCGCATACCACCACTGGCCCTTGCCCTCGACCGCTTTGCGGCCTTGGAGCTTGGCCATGTCGCCTTCCATCGCCTCGCGGCTGATGACGTCGTCGGCCCAGAACTTGTCGCCCGCCTGCGCGAGCTCGCCCTTCTTGCAAAGGTCGGTGAAGGCCTTCGCCACTGCTTTCGTATCCATGTGTCTCTCCATCATCCGCCCCCGTGACCCACTCTACTGGGACGTCCCTCATAAGACGAACGACATTTGCCGGCTTCGACACCGCGCCGAAACTGGCCGGATGCAACCCATGCGCGCCTACGCGCCGCGCGGGCGCGCTGGCGGGCGCTGTCGCACTCAGGGCTTTCCGCCCTGCCGAACGTAGGTGTAGTCGAACGCGGTGCTCCAATTGGCGCCGCCATCCCGCGAAAGCTCCAACACCCTGCGCGTATCATCGCCCGAGCCGCGCGTCATCGTCATGCGAAAGCGCGTCGCCTTTCCATCCTGCGTCACGAACTCGCCGCCCATCACAATCGGCCAAGCACCGGGCGCGGACATCGCACGGAACTCGCGCACTTGCCGCTTCGGACCTAGAAACAACTGTCCCCAACCCGCAGGATTTTCCGCATTCACAAGCCACAGCGACTGCGGCTTGCCTTCACCCACCGTGCGCCGCTCGAACAACACGGCGCCCGCCTCCTGGATTTCGACAACGCTCGTTCCCAGCACCTTGCCCGACGCGTCGCGCAGTTCCCACGCGCCGGCAAGAAAATCGAGAGCGATTGCCGTAGGCTCCGCCCGCGCACCCGACACGAGCGCAAGGACGATCAGGATCGAAACTGAAAAACGACGCATCGCGGTTCTCCACGTTGATAGAGTCACAGACTCAATTGATCCCCGATCGGCAAGCGGCGAATGCGCTTCCCCGTTGCAGCAAAAATCGCATTGCAGAGCGCGGGCGCAAACGGCGGTACCGGCGGCTCGCCGACACCGGTCGGATCGCGCGGGCTGTCGACGATGTGCACGTCGATCGCCTTCGGACTGCCGTCGATGCGCATCATGCGATAAGTGTCGAAGTTGCGTTCGACAACCGCACCGTTCTTGACCGTGATCTCCTGGGCCAATGCGACGGACAGCGCATCGTTGATCCCGCCTTCGACCTGCGCCCGCACACCGAGCGGATTGACCGCGAACCCGCAGTCGATCGCGGTCACGACCCGCTCGACGGTCAGTTTGCCGTTAACGACCGACACCTCGACCACATGCGCGCAATAGCTTGAGAACGTGAAGTGCCCGGCGATCCCCCGCCCCCGGCCGGCCGGCACGGGCGCGCCCCACCCGGCCCTCTCCGCCGCAAGCTTCAGCACGCCGGCAAGCCGCGCGGGATTGAACACCGCGCCGTCCGACTCCCACGGTATGTCGCGGTCTTCAGTCCCCAAAATCTCAAGCTGAAACGCGAGCGGATCTTTGCCCAATTCGCGCGCCGCTTCATCAAGGAAACTATGAATCGCAAACGCATTCGCCGTGTGCCCCGGGGCGCGCCAGGACCGGCGCGGCGCGCCCGACGGCAAAAGAAAATACTCGCGCTGAAAATTCGGCACGAGCTTGCCCGGAAAGTCCATCTCGTAGAAGTCGGCCTGCCAAATCTCTTCGGGCTTCACACCTTCGCGCCGGTTGTTCTTGCCTGCGGACGCGAGACGGTGCTTCCACGCGATGACCTTACCCGCCTCATCGACGCCCAAGATCATGTGATGGCGCCCATCGGGGCGATAGAAGTCGTGCGCCAAGTCGTCCTCGCGCGTCCAGAACACGCGTACCGGCGCCTTGACCTCGCGCGAGATCAGCACGGCCTCGGCGACATAGTCGACCTCGAGCCGCCGCCCGAAGCCGCCGCCGAGCCGCGTCATCTTCACGGCGATCTTGCCGCGATCGACGCCGGTGATAGCGTTCGCGACGCGGCTCGCTCTGCCGGGCGTTTGCGTCGGCGCGACGATGTCGATGCCGTTCGCATGCACATGCGCGATGCAGTTCTGCGGTTCCAGCGTCGCGTGGCTGACATAGGGCACTTCGTAGACGTGCTCCACGACCCGCGCGGCCTTCTTGATCGCGCCGTCGAAGTCGCCTTCGTTGTTCACGATCTGCCCGCGGCCGCGCATCATGCGCACGGCTTCGGCGCGAGAGCCCTCCGTCGTCTCGTTCGCCCATGGGCTCGTCGACCAAGTAACCTTCAGCGCCTCGCGCCCTTTCATCGCCGCCCACAACGTATCGGCAACGACCGCCACACCGGCGGCGATAACCGTCGTGTAGGGCTCATCGGCCTTCGGTCCGTCGAGCCGAACGACATGCTTGACACCTTTCACAGCCCGCGCCGCCGCATCGTCAACCGCCTGGATCTGGACGTCGAATGCCGGCGCCCGCGCGATCACCGCATGCAGCATGCCCGGCATCTCGGCGTCGACGCCGAACTCTTCACGGCCCGTCACAATGGCGAGCGACTGCGCATTGCGCGTCGGCTTGCCCAGGATGCGATAGTCGTTGCGCGATTTCAGCTTCGGCGCCTCCGCCGGATCGGTCAGAGTCGCCGCCTCCGCCGCAACGTCGCCGTACCGCAGCGTTCGCTTGCTTTTCGTGTGGCTGATCACGCCTGCGCTCGTGATGCACTCGCCGGCGGGCACCTTCCAACGCGCCGCCGCCGCCATTACCAACAGCCGCCGCGCACGCGCGCCCGCTTCGCGCAGCAGCGGCCAACCGGAAATGATCGAGTTGCTGCCGCCCGCACCTTGCGGGAAGTGGACCCACGTATAGCTTTGCCCATCGTCGCTCTTCTTGATCATAAGCGGCATCTGCTCGATCGCGACTTGCGCCCAATCGACGTCGAGCTCCTCCGCGACCATCATCGGCAACGCGGTGTTGATGCCCTGCCCCATTTCGGCAGAGGGAGCGCCGATCGTGACGCGACTGTCGGGTTCGATGCGCACGTAAAGGCCGATCTTGCCGCCCTCTTTCCCGCGCGCCGCATCGCTTTCGCCGCCCGAAAATGCAATCCCAAGCGCGAGCCCGCCCGTCGCCGTCGCCCCTATCTGAATCGCCCGCCGCCGCGTGAGCATCGTGTCCATCACTTGCCCTCCGCCATCAGCACCGCGGCCCGATGCACCGCCTTGCGAATCCGGTTGTACGTGCCACAGCGGCAGAGGTTGCTCAGCGCTTCGTCAATGTCGGTATCGGTCGGCTTCGGGTTTGCCTTAAGCAACGCCACGACCGCCATGATCTGCCCGGTCTGGCAATAGCCGCACTGCGCGACATCCTCTTCGATCCACGCGCGCTGCACGGGATGCAATCCGTCCTTCGACAGAGCTTCCACGGTTTCGACCCGCGCGTCAGCGAGTGTGCTCATCGGTAGCGAGCACGACCGCATAGCCTCGCCGTTCACATGCACCGTGCACGCGCCGCACTGTGCAATCAGGCACCCGGGCTTCGCTCCCTTGAGTTTCAGGTCCTCGCGCAGGAACCACAACAACGGCATGTCGGGATCACCGTGGTAGTCGCGCGAAACACCGTTGACACTGAGTTTCATGTCGGCCCCTTCCCTGATCCCGTGGCGCGCGATCCTAGCGAAGCGATCGTGCGGCGCGGTCACATCACGCCAAGTTGATCTCAGAGCAGATCGCGCAACGTGAGCGACGCAACCGCGCCAAGCCTCTCCAGTTTCATCCGCACGACCGTGCCAGCGGGATCGCGTTTGAGCCGCTCGCGGAGCTCGACGAGGAACAGATCCCGCGCGGCACGACCGTCGACGGCTGTGACGACGTCGCCGACCTTGATACCGGCCTGCTCAGCGGGGCTTCCCGCAACCACCGACATCACCTCGAACCCGCGTGCATGTTGCGAGAGCCAGAGCCCGCTGCGGTCCAGCTGATCGTCCGCAACAAATGAAGCGTTGGGCGCGAGAAACAGCTGCTTGCCGCCATAGTCGAACGTCGCGCGGAACCGCTTCAAAACGCCGTTGCCGATGCTGCCTGCCGAGATGTCGCTCGCAAACACGCCGGTCTGAAGCGTCGGCATGCGCGCAACCACACGAGCGATATCGAAGCCGCCGAACGACAGCCTCTCTGCGCGCGTTACGTCCGCAGGGATCGGCCCACCCACGCCCCACCCTGTAACGGCGCTGATCCGCCGCGCATACTTCTCGCGAAGACGTTCGCGCGCCACGAACGGCGAGAACAAGGTCAACGAGGATCGGTCGCCGGTGTCGATCGCAAGCTCGCCGCGAACCCCGTCGATTGTCGCGTCGATCGACGGAATGCCGCCGCCGACAAACGCCAAAGGCACGCGCCGCCCGTGGGCAGGTGATGGGGTCCATCCCGAGGGCTCGATGAAACGCAGCTTCAAACCCTCGAAATCGATATCGACGATGAAGCGCTCGAACAATTCGCGCCCGACCAGTCCGTCCAACCGCCGAAAGCCGATGGCATGGCGGATCGTCGCGAGGTCGAGCACCATGAACTCGTGATCGCGCAGGCGCACGGGGCCGATCTCCGCCAGCGCCACATCCGTGCGCCAGGATCGCTGCGCCTGAGCACCGGCCCCGATCTGCGAACTCTCGTCCCGCAACGCAAGACCGAGCTCGCGCGCGGTCGCAGGGTCTAAGACGTTCTGGCCACCCGTATCAAAGATGAACTGGTACGGCCTCTGCCCGTTGATTCGAGCCTCAAGGAAGATGCGATTGTCGATGAGCTCGAAGCGCATCTCGGCGGCGGTGATTCCGGCAGCAAGTTCGATGCGCTCCCGCGCGCAAGCCGGGACAACGAACGCGACGACGAACGCAAACGCCGCCAATCGAAACCTTCGCAACATGAACGCACTCCCGCTTGCCATCGGAGAAATCTTGGCCCGCCCGGCTCGGTCGGGATAGAACGGCAATTGCATGAGCGCACGCCCGACGAAGACACACCTGAGGCTCGGACGCCACCACGCCGAGGCGCGATTGCACCGGCGAGAGAGCGCGTTGCATTTCTGGGAGTTCGTCCACGCCCCGCGCCAACCCTTGCCCGAGCACACGCATGATCGGGCCCATGCCTGCCTACTCCTTGCGGGATCGTTCCAAGAAATTTCGGGAGACGACAGCCGCGCCGTCTCAGCCGGTACAATCCTGCTCCATCCTAGAGGCGCGAAGCACAAGAACGTGATCGGCGAAACCGGGGCGCACAGCCTAGCGATCGAGTTCGACGACGACTATCTCGCGCGCCTCTGCCCGCAGCACCTCGACCGCTTGGGCTCGACGCTCATCTCCGGCGCACCCGACATCATTCGAGCGGGCGTAGCAGTCCACCGTCTGCTGCGCGATGCGGCGCCGCCCGCAAGAGTGCGGCGCGCCGTGGACGTGTTCCTCAAGCGCCTGCTTGGTGACGAGCCGGCCGCGCCACGCTGGATCGCGGACGTGAAGCGGCAACTGGAAGCCGGCAGCACACCGGATTTGGGCGACATCGGACGCCACGTCGGGCGCCACCCCGCGCACATCATGCGCGAGTTCCGCCGAAGCGAGGGTGTGCCGGTGGGCGAGTATCGGCGCGCCCTGCGCATCGCCCGCGCCTGCAAAATGCTGCGCCAAACGATAAGACCGATCGCCGAAATCGCGCTCGCCTGCGGCTTTGCGGATCAGAGTCATTTGACCCGCACGTTCAAGCGCTTCGTGAACATGACGCCCGCAGCCTACCGCAACGCCTGAATGCAAAACGGGCGCCCGCGAAGGGCGCCCGTTTCGAAGTTGCTGCAAATGTTCGGCTTAGCCGCCGACGACGATCGCGCCGTAGTCCATCGTGTTCCACGCCGGACCTTGACGCTCGTTCGCCTGGCTCGAGCCTTCGTCGACGCCGAAGTGGATCGTGATGCCGACCTTGACGGTGTGCACGTCCTTGTCGAACTCGCGGCCCGAGAGGCCGAGCGGTGCGGGCGTGTCGAAGTCGAGGTTCGACGTGCGGCCCTCATAGGCAACCCACAGGCTGAGGTTCTCTTTCTCTTCGGGCCAATATTCGGCCTTCGCACCCCAGTGCCAAACGTCCATGTCGGCGAAGTCGAACGCCGCTTGGCCGTCGATGTAGCCGACATTGGCCGACAGCGCGAACTTCTTCGACGCGTACCAACGCACTTCCGCATCAGCAAACCACGCGCTGTTCAAGAACAGCTCGTCATTCGGGATGCCACCGAACGGAGGAAGATCCGACGACGAGTCGAGATAGCCGCCGCGCAGACCGAACGTGAAGTTCTTCCAGTAGTACTGGCCTTCCGCGCCCGCGAAATAGTACTCGCCCGACGGCAGGAATTCCGTCGATGCCGAGCCCGCACCGGCGAACACGCCGGCCGCGAACTGCTCCGTGCGCCAATAGAGATGCGCCGAACCCTGGAAGCCCGCATCGCGATCAAGCGAGAAGCCGGTGTTCGTGTCGGTGAACGCACCGACGCCCGTGAAATCGAGCTGGAGGTTCAGATTGCTCGAGAAGGCGATGTTCACCTTCGCCTGACCGGTGATCGACGTGAGCGAGTCGTCGAAAATCTCAGCGCCGCCGAGATTGACGTCGTCGTCCTCGAACGACTGGCCGACGGCCAAGCTGATGTTGCCGGTGAACTTGTTCGCGCCCGCCGTCGCGCTGACGCCGGTCAGGGCGATCGTCACGAGCGCCGTGCTGGCCATTCCAGCCATTTTCCAATTCATGAAAGTCTCCATTTGCCCAGGGATGATGTAGTTAAGACAGATACTGCGCCGCTTGGTTCTGAGAAGGTTTTGCGCGGTGCAGAAAAGGCGGCGGACCATCACACGCATGGGCGCGGAAAGTAAAGTAGAGAATCCGCAGAATCCGGCGGGTCAAAAACGGTAAATTCGACTGGAGAAAATCTGGCACAGATTATAGTTAATCTAGCCTACGGAAGTACCACTTTCGGATATGCTTCACGCTCACCGCAAGGGTATGAGCGACCGCCTCACCGTGCCTTGCGTGCAACAGCCAAGAATCGCACGCTAGCGTTGTTGCCGGTTTCGCATTTACGATGTGCCCTGCCCGCGGACGGAAGGGACGTCCCCGGGGGAAAAATGCTGGTGGGGAAGTCGTGGACGCGTGGGTTGCCACGATCGTGAATTTTGCTGCTGAGACGACGCTCTACGACGTGGTCACGACCACGGCGTGCGCGTTGTTGTTGCTCATCGTGGCAAGCTTGACGGTCGAGTATCTGAGACTACGCAAGCGCCATGCAGCAGCAGAAGCGCAGCTCGTCGAGCGCGCCGTCGGCAAGGACAGCACGAACTGGGCCAACACCGCCGACAATCTCGAGCGCAAGGCGAAGGACCCCGGCGACGTCGCGCGCTCGACGGCGATGACGCACCTCCACATGCTCGACGAGGCAGCGAACGCATGGCTCAAAGGCAGCCAATGGTTGGAAGCGCTCCGCGTGACGCAGGAATGCTTGAGCGAAGCGTGCCACACGATCGGTAAGCCAAGCCTGCATGAAAGCGAACTGCGCGCTGCCGCCGATTTGGTCGAACGGCGCCTGGCGACTTACGCCGACTTGTCAAAGGCCGCGGGCGAGGCGCGCGAGACGGCACTCCACTTCCTCGATGGCCTCGATCGCATCCTGTCTGTGCTCGCGCACCGTCCGCGCGTTCTGCCGCTACGCGATCAGATCGCCGCCGTACGCACCGATGTGGAAATGAAGGACGGCGAGAAGCCGAAGACGCACGCCTGAACGACGTTCAGACGAGGCCCGACTTCAGGTAGGCCTGAAACTCCTGCGAATTCGGCTTGTGCTGCTGCAGGATCAGAATGATCCGATGGATCTGCGCGTCGTTGACGCCGAACTTCTTGATCTTCTTGAGCAACTCCGGATCGCGCAGCCGCGCGACAAGATCGCCCGGCTCCAGGCTTGCGAAATCGTGGATCGAAGATTTGATCGCCTTCAGCAATTTGCCGTCCGCCATCGTGTCCCCCAAGGCTCGTTCGATATGGTTCGCATCCATCATAGCCGAGGGCGAAGCCCAAGTCTCGACTCGCGCCGAAGGCGATTTCGACGTCGACGCACCCCTCTCAGGCGAGATCAGGTCGCGGCAGTGAATGGCCGGTCGTGAATCCACTGCGACAGGATGAACTTCTCGTTCCGCGTGATCGGCAAAGCCGCATGCAGGCTTTTGCGGTCGGGCTGCCCGTTGGCGTCGATGTGCGCGAAATAGACGCCGTCGCCCGTCTTGCCGCGGTGGCGCACGCCCACATGCGGAAACACGAGTTCTCCCCCATCGTAGTCGTCGTTCAAATAGAGCAAGAACGTCGCGATGCGGTCGCCTTTGTACGACCCGCCCTGTCCGTAGCCCTGATCGCCGAGCTTGAGCGCATCGTAGTGCGCCTTGATCTCTTCGCCGAGCGCATAGTGAAAAATCTGCGGCGGCTCGAACGCGACCGTCGGCAACGTCGTGATCGCGGCGACGCGTTCGCGGATGATCTGCAACACCAGATCGGCGTCGACGATATCGAACTTGAAGTCGCTACACGTGCGCGTCGCCAGAAACGTCGACTTCTGGCCGTCGAACATTTGAGAGCGCTGATAGCGTCCGGCACCGCGCCCCAAGAGCCAATCGCAAAACCCAGCCGGCACGAACTTATCGACGGCGCGAATCCGCGGGGCCTCGCAAATGACGCGACGTTCCGGCACCGTCAACCAGGCCTTGAGGTCGACGCTCGCTCGCAACGCACCCCACAAACCCGCCTCGCCCGCGCGCGCCCTCCGCGCGAGTTCGCCGTCGCCCAGCAGCAGCAACTGCCCCTGCGCGCGCGCCGAGCCGCGCTCCGCAGCCGAGCGAAGCAGGTCGAGCGCCTCGTTCCAATTCTGCGGCATCCACGCACCGGCGGCCTTCAGTGTCGCCATCTGCGAAAGCGCGTCGGCCTCGCCCTTCGCCGCAGCCGAAGTCAGCAGCGCAATGCCCTGCTGCGGGTCGAACGGCGCCTGGCGTCCGACGAGCAGCCGGATACCCAGCGCACTCTCCGCCGCCGTCACCCCGGACGCCGCCGCACGACGCAGAACATCGACCGCCTCGTCGTGCCTGCCCGCCGCATCAAGATCGCCAGCCAGTTTGAGATCGCTCCCTGCGATTGTCGCCGATTCCGCCATGTCGAGAACGCATGCCGTTGGATACCGGGCGCATTCTGCGAAACGGCGGCCCAGGGTCAAGCCGGTTGCAACGCCGCGGGACACCGCCACCGCCGTTTGTTAAGTACGCGGCCCTCGGACTGCAGAAGGGAGTTGAGACGACGCCATGCTAACGCTCTACCAGGACCCTCGTTCCGGCAATTGCTACAAGGTGGTCCTCACGGCGGCTCACCTCGGCATGCCTTTGAAAACGGTCGACATCGACGTCGTCTCGGGTTTCACACGCAAGCCGGATTTCCTGGCCAAGAACCCGAACGGTCGCGTCCCGACGCTCGAGTTCGAGGACGGACGTACCTTGCCGGAATCGAACGCCATCATCTGGTACCTGGCCGAAGGCTCGAACTTGATCCCCGAGGATCGCTTCGCCCGCGCGCAGATGCTGCAGTGGATGTTCTTCGAGCAGTACAGCCACGAACCCTATATCGCCGTCGCCCGTTTCTGGATGGTCTTCGCGCCGAAGGAAAAGCTGCGCGAGAAGGAACACCTGATCCCGGATTGGCACGCGCGCGGTAACGCCGCACTCGCCGTTATGGAAGGACATTTGCGCACACACGATTGGTTCGCGGGCGGCCGCTATTCGCTCGCCGACATCGCGCTCTTCGCCTACACGCATTGCGCGGAAGAAGGCGGCTTCGACCTCAAGAAGTACGCGGCGGTCGCGCGCTGGCTCGCGCGCGTAGCCGCGACGAAGAACTTCGTGCCGATGGGAAAGCTCAGTTAGGTCTGGCGTTCGCCATCGTGAACGGCAGGCCGATCGTGCGCGCGTAGGGCTTGACCGCCTCTTGAACCTCCGCGCTCGCGATGAGGGCGGTCATGCGGTAGCGCATGTTGTTGTGGTCGGCGTCGGGCTTCGGCGGATCGGCGTAGAGTTGAGCGGTCAGGATCGCCGCCGTGCGCGAACCCGGTTGCTTCAACATCTCGCCCAAAGCGGCGGCTGCCTTGTCCTGCTGCCCCGTGCACACGAGCGCCTCGAACAATTCCGCGGGCGCCGCCTTCGCTTGCGCCTCCAATGCCAAGATCGCGGCGTCGCGCTGCTCGACGCGACCGAGGTCATGCGCCGCGCAAACCGTGAGCTTCAGGACTTCAGCGGTACGTGCCGCCCCCTGCATCGTACCGAGCAGCGTCAGTGCGCCTTCATCATCGCCGGCATCGTCCAGCACTTGCGCAATTGACGCCCGTGTCGCCGCGGGCAGGGACGATTCCTCGCGCAACAACTCCCGCGCGGTGCGTCGCGCCGCCCACGATTCGCCCTGCTCCGCATAGGCCCGCGCCATCTCAAGTCGCAGCGCCGAACCCGCAGGCCGGTTCTCCTTGCGCGCCTGCTCCAACGCGTGGAGCCCAAGCCGCACAGCCTCATCCGCCCGCCCGATGATGCGCAGCGAGCGCATCACGTCGAGCCAATCCGACGACGACAATTCAGGCTGCTCAAGCCGCGCCTGCACCCCGCGGTCGACACGCGCCAGCAACGCACCTGATTGCATGAGCGCCTTGATCGTGGGATGCGCCCACAGCGGTTCGAACGAACGGTCCGTCAGCAGCAGACTCAGGATCGCCGGTGTCTCGATCGATGACGTCTGCCGAGCGGCGTCTTCAAGCCGATTCTGCCGCAGCAGCATATTGATGTAGCGCAGGCGCAGCGTGTCGGGCACACGCTGCGACGCCGGCCCGCTGTAGCGCCCTTCGACCAATCGGACGATCAACCTGTCGCGCAACGCCGTCTTCGGCCCGTCGAGCGAACCGACGACGCTCTCGATCAGCGCCGGCCGAAGTTTGTTGACCCAGATGAAATCTTCTTCTTCAAGATCAAGGATCGTGCTCGCCGCGAGATCATGGCGCCCGGTCGTCACTTCGATCGCAACGAGCGAGGCCCAGGTGTAACCGTTGGGATTGATCGCGTAGCGTTCCTTGGCGACGGTCTCCGCCTCTTCCGCCTTGCCGAGCCCCGCAAGCGCACGTGCCGTCAGATATGACGCCCAGTCGGAGTCCGTGTCCGTCAGTCGTCCATCCTTCACCGCCTCGCCGACGAGCGTGAAAGCGTCGCTGAACTTGCCCTCATCGATCGCGCGCGCGGATTTTTCGAGGCGCGGGTCGCTGGTCGCGACAGCCGCCTGCGTTCGTGCGGCAGGGGCCGAGGCAGGCGCAGGTGCAGGCGTGGCCGGTTGAGCAACCGCCATCGACGACGCCAGAACGATCCAAATCCCGACCAAAGCCGCCGCCCCCCAGCGCGCAGTCCCAAGGAGAGACCATAGCAAATTAGGTCTCGCTTGAGGGACCGGGGTGAACCACATCGACAACACCTGTGACATCCCTGACACTAGGGGAATCGGCGCGAATCAACGCGCGTCAGAGGGGAAACACCATGGATATCGGACGTCGAATGGCTGCTGAGTTCATCGGCACGCTGTGGTTGGTCTTGGGAGGGTGCGGCAGCGCGGTCATCGCCGCAGCCTTTCCGCAAGTCGGAATCGGGCTACTGGGCGTGTCGTTCGCATTCGGTTTGACGGTCGTGACGGGTGCCTATGCCTTCGGCCACATCTCGGGGGGCCACTTCAATCCGGCAGTCACGGCAGGGCTCTGGGCCGGCGGACGCTTTCCCATGAGTGACGTTCTTCCCTATTGGGCCTCGCAAGTGCTGGGCGCCATTTCCGGCGCCGGACTTCTCTACGTCATTGCGTCGAGCGCCGTGACGTTCGATCCCTCCGCGGGCTTCGCGTCGAACGGCTACGGCGAGCATTCGCCGGGCAGCTACAGCCTTATGTCGGGCGCCGTCGCCGAAGCGGTGATGACCGCGATGTTCTTGCTCATCATCTTGGGCGTAACCGGCAAGAAGGCCCCACCCGGATTCGCGCCGCTTGCGATAGGCCTCGCGTTGACGCTGATCCATCTGATCACGATCCC
>JAEUML010000359.1 GCA_016792785.1 Alphaproteobacteria bacterium | reverse complement strand
CGGAAGATCAGCGCGCCGTCGCTCTCAAGCCCGTTGCCGGCCAGCGCCGCGCGCGCCGGATGATCGCCTTTGGGATCGAACACCGCGCTCACGCTGGCCTGCGCTGCGCCCGCTCGGATGAAGCCGCGTTCCGCCCGCCCGCCGGTCGCAAGGCCCAGGGCGTCAAGCAGGATCGACTTCCCCGCCCCCGTCTCGCCGGTCAAAACGACGAGCCCGTGCGCGAACTCCAAATCCAACCGCTCGATCAACACGAAGTCGCGGATCGAAAGCGAGGTCAGCATGAGGTGCTACCGGCGTCTACAGGAACGTCATGGCTGGGCTTGACCCGGCCATGACGAGTAAGGCGGCTCAGAACCAATCGAACCAGCCGCCGCCTTCATCCTTCTTTTCGTCCTCGGCCACGGGCGCGGCCGGTGCGGGAGCGGCCTCTTCGGCCGGCGGCGGCGCGACGGCGGCCGGCGCAGGTTGCGCGACCGGCAGCGCCTCGGCGGGCATGGCGGCTTCGACAGGCTTCGCCGGCGCGGTTTGAATCTGGCTGACCGACTTTCCGCGCGGCTGCTGCCCATACTCCTGCATCAACGCGAAGCTGTCTTCGTACCACTCCGAGCCCGGGTAATTGTGGCCCAGCACGGCGGCGGCAGCGCGCGCCTCACCCACAACGCCCAGCGCGAGATATGACTCGACCAAGCGGTGCAGCGCTTCCGGCGCATGGCTCGTCGTCTGATATTTCTCCACCACCGTGCGGAAGCGGCTGATCGCGGCCAGCTGCTCGCCGCGGCGCAGGTAATAGCGCCCGATCGCCATCTCCTTGCCCGCAAGATGGTCCTTCGTCAGGTCGAGCTTCAAGCGCGCATCGCGCGCATAGTCGGTCTGCGGGAAACGGCGCACAAGTTCGCCGAGTGCGGCCATCGCCTGCTCCGTACGGCGCTGGTCGCGACCGACGTCGACGATCTGTTCGTAGAGCGACACCGCCTTCAGGTAATAGGCGTATGGCGCGTCCTTGTTGCCCGGATGAAGCGTGATGAAACGGTCGGCAGCCAGGATCGCGTCGTTGTACTTGTTCGCCTGATAGTAGCAGAACGCCGACATCAGGATCGCGCGCCGCGCCCACACCGAATAGGGATGTTGCCGCTCGACCTCGTCGAAGGCCTGGGCGCATGGCACCCAGTTGCCTTTGTCGAGTTGGGTCAGCGCCACCGAATAGATCTGCTCAGGCGGCGTCTCGGGCATTTCCGCGCGCGGCCGGTCGTCGTCGCCGGCACAGGCGGCAAGCGGCGCGGCGATCAGAACGGCGGCGCCAAAACGGACAAAACGCGAGGCGACAGTGGATAACGACATGGGTACCGGAGCGTGAGAGAGGGAGCGGACAAAAAGGCCCCGTCTCTTTACCGTAACCCGCGCCAACCCGCCAGACCGCGCAAGTGGTGGAAACCGGGAGAATCTGACCGAATTGTAAGGTTCGAGGAGAGCGCCCTCGCCCTCACCCAACCTGCGATCAATTCGGCGTTGCGGGTTTCGCCGGGGCGGGAGCTGTTGGAGTGGCGGGGGCTGGCGCCGCGGGCAGCTTCACTTTCTTCGTTTCCGCCGTCATGTGGTCTTCGGCCGCGTCGTAGCCCTTGAGCGAAAACTTGAGGTCGAGCGGTTTCTTGGCCTGGTCGAAGACGACGATCTTGGCGTCCCCACCCTTGCGCATCGCCTCGCGCAGCTTCGGATCGAGAAGACCCTCGATCACGCAACCGAACGGTTCGCACCGTCTGATGGCGACCTTCTCGATCTTCGTTGCGCCGACCTGGACCGCCACCCCATTCGGCAGCCACACGCCGAGCGGCAGGATGATTCGCACGACGTGCGCCGCCTTCGTCTGGTCATAGGCGACCGAAAGGCTGAGCACGCGCTGCTTCGACTTGGGCTCAAGCAGAAGCTGCACCGCGTCGCACGGCATCGGCTGCGGCGCCGTCGGACAGCGCACAAGCCAATCGTCGAACGTCTTCGTCGTGACCGGCGGCGGACCTGCGGGCTTTGCCGGCGCGGCCGGTTGAGCCTGGACGGAGGGCACCCAAAGTGTCCCCGTTACAATCAGAAGCGGCAGAAATCGTTTCATGAAAATCGCAAACTTTTTTGGTCAGTTGTAGGTTGTCACTTCGTTTCCGAAGAGTTCCAAAAACTCATCCAGGAAGTTGCATCGTTTCCGCCGATGCCACCGTGCTCATTCATCTTCGCGAACGCGCCGGCGAATCCTTTGAGCGAGAACGGCACCGCGACAGTCTGTCCGCGCCGGTCGACGACGCCGACCCGGCCTTCCCCGCCCGACGTCAAGACGTCGACATAGGCTGCGTCGACCGCCAGCGGCGCCACACACCCGCCCGGCAGGCACTGCGTGAACGCGACGTTGCGTTTGCTCTCGCCGATCTGGATCACGATGCCGGGCGGCACCGTCACGCCGAGCGGCAGCACCGCGACGAGCTGATGCCCATCGCCCTTCGCCGCACGTCCGAGATGCAGCTGCAGCACCGGCTGGCCGGACTGTTTGTCGAGAATGCGCTGCGACATGCCGCAGCCTGTCTTGCCGCCCACCGCCTGGCAGCGCACGAGCCACGCGTCGAACCCGAACGACGCCATCGAGGGGCCCGTCCCAGACGGAGACGAACCCATCAGATTCCACACGAGAAATCCAACGCCGGCCAAAACTGCGAGTCCGCCGACAACCGCAAGACTTCCCCGCCGCGCCATCGGCGTCAGCGGCCTTGGGCTTGCTGTCGCGCGACGCAACCCGGCGCGTTGGCCGCTTCGCGCGCACCCAACACGCAGAGCTGATCGCCCTGCTGGTCGTTCTTGCCGTCTGCCATGTCGTCGCTGACCGGGCCTACCCCCACGATGCCAAGTTCGTTTTCGCGCGAGGTCATGGTGTTCTGCTCCTCATCGACCGCGCCCTCGTCGCCCTTACCACCTTCGCCAAGCGCCTGTCCGGCGTTCGCGGGGATGTCCTGAATGACGAGCGCCGTCGCGTTGCTCGGGTCCTGCAAGATCGTGGCGATATAGTTGTTGCTCACAACCGTCAAGCCGCCGCCCGTGATCGGGTAGAGACCGCCGAGCGTGAAGGGACCGGCGGTGGTCGAGAAGCCGAGCGTTCCGGTTGTAATCTCGGAGATATCGTCTCCGTTCGTGACGCCCAACACTTGGCCGGTCAGCGGCGGATTCGGGAAGCCATAGAGTCGGAATTTCGGATCGGCCAAATAGGTCAGCTGCGCTGGCGTAATGGTCAGCGCCGCGTTGTTTTCGATCGCCTGTTCAATGGTTTGCTCGTAGTTCTCGCTCACGACCGCAAGGCCACTACCTTCGATCGCATAGACACCAACGTCGCTGGTTTCATCGGCGTCCGGCGTCCACAACAGCGTGCCTTCGGTCACCGACGCCAGCGTTTCGCCGTTCTTGAGACCAAGAATGGTGCCCGTGACCAGTCCGTTCGGCTGCCCATAGACCCGCGTAATCGGTGTGGCCGAGTAGATCAGCTGAGCCGGCGTGATCGTCAGGGCGTCGTCGTTCTGCGAATCTTGTTCGATCACGGTGACGTAGTTGCCGCTCGTGATCGTAAGCCCGCCACCGAAGATCCCATAGGTCCCGACGTTCGAGGTTGCCGTCGCCGGACTCGTGAACGTCATGTCGCCGTCGCTCACCTGCTCGATCGTCTCGCCGTTCTTCAAGCCGAGGAGCTGCCCCGTGAAGGTTGGATTCGCGTCGCCGTACACGCGCGATGCAGCATCCGCCAGGTAGGTGAGCGTAGCTGGCGTGATCTCGAACGCCGTCGCGTTGCCCGCGTCCTGTAGGATCGTCAGCTGGTAGTTCGGGCTAATGACCGTCAAGCCCGAGCCATCGATGGCATAAAGCCCGACATTCGACGTTGCCGTCGCCGCTGAAGTGAACGCGAGCGTACCGGACACGACCGACTCGAGCGTGTCGCCATTCACCAGCCCGTCGATGGCGCCCGTGAACAACGGATTCGCTTCGCCGTACTCGCGCTCGTCAGAATCGGCCGAGTAGAACAGCTGCGCCGGGTTAACCGTGAACGCGGTCGCGTTCGACGCGGCCTGCAGTACGGTGACGGCGTAGTTAGGGTTCGTGACCACGAAGCCGGTGCCGTTGACCGCGTAGACGCCCGCGCCCGACGTCGTCGTGATGCTGCTGAAGAACGTCGGCGTTCCGAGACCCACGTCTTCCGGATTATCGCTGTTCTTGAGCCCGAAGAGCTCGCCGCCGATGTCGTTGAGGTCGATCTCGCCATAGACCGTCGTGACGACCTCGGCGAGGTAATAGAGCTGCGCCGGAACAACAGTCAGCGCCGTCGCGTTCGACGGGTCCTGCAGGAACGTCGGCAGGTAGTTGCCGCTCGTGACCGTGATGCCGCCGCCAACGATGCCGTAAGTTCCGACCGGCGACTCCTCATCGGCCAGCCCGCCGAATGTCAGAATACCGCTAGCAACCTGATCGATCGTGTCGCCGTTCTTGAGGCCAAGCACCGAACCCGTGAGCACGCCATTCGGGTCGCCGTACTCGCGGCTCGCCGCATTCGCCAAGAAGGTCAGCTGCGCCGGAGTGATGCTGAGCGCCGTCGCGTTCGATGCCGCCTGACCGAACGTGTAGTTGCCGCTGTTGGCGGTCAGACCCGAACCGTTGATCGCATACGTGCCGACATTCGTCGTCTCATCGGCCGTCGAAGTGAACGTGATCGCGCCGGTTGTCGCGCTGCCCTGCGTGTCGCCGTTCTTGAAGCCTGCCACCGTTCCCGAAAATGCGGGATTCGCATCGCCGTAAATGCGAGAGGCCGTATCCGCGACATAGGTCAGCAAGGCCGGGTTGATCGTAAGGGCCGTCGCGTTCGTCGGATCCTGCACGAACACATAGTTGCCATTGTTTGCGCTCAAACCCGAGCCGACGACCGCGTAGCTGCCGACGTTCGAGAACACGTCTGCTGACGAGGTGAACGTCAGCGCACCCGTCGTCGCCGTCGCCAACGTGTCACTGTTCTTGAACCCGGTGACCGTACCGGTGAGCGTCGGATTCGCGTCGCCGTACTCGCGCGACGCCCCGTTCGCGACATAGGACAACGTTGCGGGCGTCACCGAGAGCGCCGTCGCGTTCGCCGCCGCCTGCGCCAGCACGTAGTTCGAGTTGATGATGCTAAGCCCGCTGCCCGTGATCGCATAGTTGCCGACATTCGACGTGGCGTCGGCGGTGCTGGTGAATGTCGCAGTGCCCGTTGCGACAGTCTCGATCAATTCGCCGTTCTTCAATCCCGTGACGGTGCCGGTCAGCGCGGGATTCGCGTCGCCGTAGATGCGGCTCGCGCTGTTGGCGAGGTAGAACAACTGCGCTGGCGTGATCGTCAACTGCCCCGCGCCAAAGGCAAAGCCGTAGTTGTAGTCCGAAGCGAGCGTACCAAGCGACGCATTGATCGCATAGGAGCCTCCGGCGGCGCTGTTCGCGTCCGCGAGCGAACTGAGGTTCGGCGCGCCCTGAACCGCCCCGGCAAGCGTGTCGCCGGCAAGCAGCCCCGTGACCCCAAACGTGAACGCCGGATTCGCGTTGCCGTATTCGCGCGATGCGTTATTCGGCGTCACCGTCAGAGTGGGTGCGATCGTGTAGGCGAAACGGTTGCCCGTCGCGGCCAAGCCCGTCGGGTTCGCCGGATTGTACGGTGTGTTGTAGTAGGGCGAGCTACCCGTGATGCCGCCAAGCGTGTTCGCCGTAGGCGACTGCGAATAGACGATCCAGCGCCCGTTCGGCGCCTGCAACGCCGCCGCGCCGGCGTTGTTGATGAAGTTGCCGCCCTGCGCCGCAAGCACCAGCGGCGTTCCCGCGCCGCTCGCGTTGAGCTGACCCGAGGCGAGCACGGTGTTGCCGTTCGAAGGCCCGAGATTTTCGGCCAGGATCGAGCCGGCCGTCACGTTGCGCAGCGTGAGATCTCCCGAAGCCGTGTTCGTCTTGCCCGCCCCCGAAAGGATCGCAAGGCGAACAGCGCCGGTACCAGCGTTGATGTCGGCGCCAGCGCCCATTGTGATCACCGCCGAACCGGGATCACGCTGCGCGTTGATCACGCCCGAGGCGAGCAGATCGTTGGCAAAGATCGTTAGGTTGCCGTTGTCGGTCGTGATGTCGGCGTTGATGAGCACGCTGCGGCCCGCCTGCAGCGTCAACGCACCGCCGTTGCCGGTCGGGTTGTTGGCGATGATGTCGGACGACACCGTAAGGTCGTTCGACGCTTGCAGCGTCACCGCCGTTCCGGTGTTCAGCGTACGGGTCAAAAATGCCGGATTGACGGTCAGCGTTTGTCCTTGCGCGCGCGCGAACGTCAGCTGGTTGGGATCCGTCAATCCGACAAGCACGGTGCCCTGGCTCGTCGAACGCGCCAGGATTTCATTCGTTGAGGTCACGCCCGCGGCGCTCAGCTGCGCGCCGCTCGACGGGCCGATCATAGAGTTGCCCGTGGCAATAGATCCGACCGTGCCACCTGCGCCGGTGCCCAGCGTGATCGCGCCGACGTCGGACGTGAAGCCGTTGTTCCAACCAGGTGTCGAAACAACGTAGTCGCCGTTCGAGAGCGCAATGACACCGCCTGAGCCCGCCTGATCGCCGGAGCTGGCGCCGACGAGCGAATTCGCGTTCGTCACATTGCCGCTGGTGCCGGTGGCGCCGTTGCCCCACGTGACCGCGCCTTGGTTCGAGGTGAAGATCGCGCCGGAATCCCAGTTCGGGCTGACGACCACATAGTTGCCGTTGGTCAGCGCCGTGATGCCGCCCGAGCCGATATTGTCGTTGCTCCGCGTTCCGACGAGCGAATTCGCGGCCGACACGGTGCCTGAAGAGGCCGCAGTTCCGCTGCGCCACGTGGCAGCGCCGGCGTCACCGGTGCCGCCGTTGTTCCACAGCGGCGAGGCAATGACATAGTTGCCGTTCGTCAGCGCGAAGACGCCGCCCGAGCCGACTTGGTCGTCGTTTGTCGAGCCGGTGGTCGAATTGCCTGCGCCCACATTGCCGGAGGTACCGGTTGTACCATTGCCCCAAGTGACCGCGCCAACGTTGTTCGTGCCACCGTTGTCCCAGCCAGGGCTGACGACAGCGTAGTTGCCGTTCGAGAGCGCGACAATACCGCCGGAGCCAACGTTATTGTTCGTCGCCGTGCCGACAAGTGAGTTCGCACTCGAAAGCGTACCGACCGTGCCGCCGAGCCCGTTGCCCCACGTTGCCGCACCGGCGTCGCTGACCGCACCATTGTTCCAGTTCGGCGAGGCGACCACGTAGTTGCCGTTTGTGAGCGCGCGCACCCCGGCGCTGCCGATATTATCGTTCGTGTTTGAGCCGACGAGCGAGTTCGCCGCCGAAATGCCGCCCACGGTACCGCCGAGGCCGTTGCCCCACGTGACCGCGCCGACGTTTTGGTTCGCGCCGTCCCAGTTCGGGCTGAGCGCGACAAAGTTGCCGTTCGACAGCGCCACGACCCCGCCCGAACCCACATTGTTGTTCGTTGTGGTGCCGACAAGTGAATTTGCCGCCGAGAGCGTGCCGACCGTGCCGCCAAGGCCGTTGCCCCACGTTACTGCGCCAGCGTCAGTCGTCGCACCGTTGTTCCACGACGACGACGCCACGACGTAGTTGCCGTTGGTCAGCGCCGTGACGCCGTTGGAACCGATCTGATCGTTGTTGGCCGAGCCTACCAGCGAGTTCGCCGCCGACACCGCCCCCACAGTGCCGCCGAGTCCGTTGCCCCAAGTCACCGCGCCTGCATCTGTCGTCGCACCGTTGTTCCACAACAGGCTGCGCACGACGTAATTGCCGTTCGAAAGCGCCGTGATGCCGCCCGAGCCGACCTGATCGTCCGTCGCCGACCCGACAAGCGAATTCGCCGCCGACACCGTACCGAAGATGCCTGTCGTACCGTTGCCCCAGGTCACTGCGCCGACATTGTTGTTGGCACTGTCCCAGTTCGGCGAACTTACAACATAACTTCCGTTCGAGAGCGCCGTCACGCCGCCCGAACCCACGTTCATGTTCGACGCTGCGCCGACCAGCGAATTCGCAGCCGACACGACACCAGAGACGCCTGTCGTCCCGTTGCCGAACGTAACCGCGCCCGCATTTGTGGCGGCTGCCGCGTTGTCCCAGTTCGAACTCGCGAACACGAAATTGCCGCTGGACAGAACCGTGATCCCACCCGAGCCGATCGCGTCGTCCGCGCGCGAGCCGGTGATCATGCTGACCAATGCGCCCGTCGTCGTATTATAGAGGAAAACGGCGCCCGAATTGCTTGCGACCGTATCGTCGCCTGTCGAGGTGACAACCGTGTTGCCGTTGGCAAGAGCTGCGACATTGCCGCCGAACGTGGTCGAGCCCGAACCCGGATCGATAAGCTCATAGCTCGGCATCACGCCGCCCGTGGACGACACGACGATGTTCTTCGGGTCGAGCAACAGCTGACCCGAGGCACCATTCGCCGCCGACGCGTCGCCCAAGCCCCAGAACCCGATCTCGCCCTTTGACGACACTTCGAGGAACCCGCCGTCGCCGCCGAGCGCCCCGCCCTTCGCCGTCATCGAACCCATGAAGTCGGTCGAGAGATTCGACCAGAAGACGACGCTCCCGCCGTCGCCGTTCGCCGTCGCATCGGCGCTGAACGTCGAGGTCGGCGACACCAAAATCTTCTCTGCGTTGATCAAGCGGGAGTCGCCCGCACCCGTGAAGCCGACCGCGATCGATCCTCCCGCCGTCGCGCCCGATGCGTCGACTTTTGCGTCGATCATCTTGATGTCCGCGCCGCCGATCGCAACGCTGCCGCCCGCACCCGAAGACGAAGTCGCCTTGTAGTTGCCGGAGGTGAAGAGCCCCGTCCCACCGCTCGCGCTGATCGTGCCGCCGCCCGCCGCGCCCGAGGCTGAGACCTGCGTCGCGCTGGTCGCGATCTGCCGCTCGCGCGCGGCAAGCGTAATCGCACCGCCCATGCCGGACGAACCGTCGGCTGAGATCGCGCCGGCGGTGAGCAAATTGCTCGCGTTGACGTTGACGCTGCCGCCCACCGCACCGTTTGCCGATATGGTGCCGGTCAAGGCGGCAAAATTCCGTGCGTCGATCGACACGCTGCCACCCGCGCCCGTAGCCCCGTTGGCCGCGATCGAGCCGCCCGCCGTCACGTTGTTGCCGCTGACGGAGATCGAGCCGCCCGTCGCGCCTGAAGCGCTGAGCGAGCCTGCGATGTTGACGTTATTCGCCCCGCCATCGATGACGATGCGCCCGCCATAGCCGGCGAGTGCGCCGCTGCCGCCACCGCCGGCTGCATCGTCGATGCGCGCGACAGCGTGCGTGTCGTGGCGCAACGGATCGAACGTGCCGCCGGTCAGGAACGTGGAGCCGCCGGTCTGCTTGACGCCGGAAGCGATGATCTCGCCGTCGACGTTGATGACGTTGTCGATGAGACCGCGCGCCGCACGTGCCGTCAGTTGCACCGAGCCCGCTTCGATCGTACCGCCCGCCTCGATCAGCGCCTTGCCCTCCTGGCCGACGAGTTGCGTTGCGATCTCCGCCGACACGGGGAACGAGATCAAATTGTCGCCGTAGAGGTCGAGCACGAATGTGTGGCCGGCGCCGAGCGCCACCTTGCCGAGCTTGGCCTGGATGACGCCCGAATTCCTCACCGAAGGCGCCACAAAGGCGACGACGCCACCCTCTTCCGCAGTGATCAGGCCGTTGTTGACGATCGAAGCGTTCGCCGACCCAGGAGTTTCAAAGCGGTAGTTGCCCGCCATGAAGTCGCTATTCGAGATGTCGGCAGTTGTCGCGATCAGCCCGGCGGTGTTCACGGTCGCGCCGTTCTCGAACACCATGCCGTTGGCATTGATGAGGATGAGGTGCCCGTTGGCGCTGACCAATCCCGCGATGATTGAGGGATCGGCGTCGAAGATGCGGTTCAGCGTGACCGACGCCGAATTCGGCTGATTGAAGATCGCTTGTTCGTCCTTGCCGACGTTGAAGCTCTTCCAGTCGATGATGGCTTTGTTCGTGGACTGGTCGATTTGGGTCGTTGTCGTCGTGGGCTTGGAAATCACGGCCGCGCCGTCGACGACCGTGCCGCCTTCGGGTCCGGCCAGCGCGAATGAGGCCAGCGTGATCGCGCTCGCGCCTGCAAACAGCGCAAGCTTGAGGCTCCGTCCCGTCAATTTGCGAGCAAGCGACGCATGTTGCCCGCCGAGCGCCAAGCGCTTCATGGCATTCCCCCCAACAGTCTCACGTTACGCACCGCGAATTCCCCGCCCGCGGGCGCCCCATCACTTCAATAATCCACCGACAATCCGAAGAAGACGCGCGCGTTCTTCTCACCATCCTCGAATGCGACGCCGAGACCGACCGGTTGCACGACCTCAACAAGTCCCGACACATGGTCGAGCGCGCGCCAGCGCATGCCAAGCCCGAGCGACGCCCCCGCATCGCTGCGCTTGTCCGGCGGCAGCAGGTCACCGCTCTTCAGCACGTAGCCGAAGTCGGCGAGCCCATAGAATTGCAGCATGTTGATTGCCCAATCGTTCGCCCAACCGTTCATCGGCAGGTCGTAACGGACTTCGGCCAAGCCCTTGATGCAGTGGTCGCCGGAAATCTCGAACGGATCGAACGCCCGCCCGATATGACCGCCGCCATAGCCGCATTGTTCCGAAACAAGCAGCGAGCCGTCGGCCACCTGCGCCGACAACTCGCCGTAGAGCTGCAGGAACGGCCAACGTTGAAGAGACTGAAGACGCGAGGCATACGCTTCCAGCCGGATGAACTCGCCCGACGCGCCGAGACGGCTCGCCTTGGGATCGTTCGATTGCGTCGCGTCGAACACGTCGAGACCGACATGCAGCGAGGCGGCGGCTTGCAGCAACCCGCCCCACCGGTCATGCGTGTCGTAATCGGCGCCGGCCACGATCTTCGTAATCGTGTCGTGCGTATAGTCCGTCGCCAGAATGTCGGCGGTCAAATCTTTGTACGTCAGGCCGAGCGAGAAATAGAGGTTCTGTGCGCGCGAGCGTATCCAGGGATAGGTGAACGAAAGATCGCCGACCCAGCCGTCGGTCTGATAGTCGATCAGCACCATGACGGGCGTGCCGACTTTCGAGTGCGACCGCGACACGTCGAAGCTCATGCCAAGCCCATCGCTCGTCAGCGGTAACTCGAAGCGTCCTGCGAGATACGCGAGCTCTTCGCCGTCCGGCACCCGCACGCCAAAAAGTGCAAGGCGCTCCTCTGCGCCGAGCAGATTGTTCAGCGCAGCCTGCACCTGCACACGGTACGGCCCAACTGCCTTCGAACCGCGATTGTTTACCTCGATCCCGGCATCGACCAGCTTACGCTCGATCATCATCACGAGTTTGGTTGCGCCCGGATCGCCGTCCATGCGCTCAAACACGCTCTTGACCTCGACACCGGCGAGATCGTTGGCAAGCAGAAGATAGCGCTCCAAATCCTTCGTCTTCAGTGGCCGCGACGCCATCAGGCGCCGCGCGAAGCCGTTCCACAACTTGCTGTGGAAGGAACGCGAATCCTGGAACTCGACGTCGCCGATATAGCCTTCGATGACGCGGACGCGAACGAGTCCGTCTTTCACTTCTTGCGCCGGCACGAACGCGAGCGACAGCGCATAGCCGGCCTTCACATACATGCGCGTGATGTCGTTCGACGCCGCGAACATCTGGGCGAGCGATACTTCGCTGCCGATCAACGAGGCGAAAGGCTGTCCGAGTTGTGCGTCCGAGAGGACACTATTGCCGTCGATGTCGACGCCCTTGAGCACGAAACGAATCTGTTCCGCATTCGCCGGCGGTCCCTGTCGGTCGAGCGCAGGCACCGTGATCGTCGAAGGCGTCTTCGACGTTTTGTTCTTGCCTTCAAATTCGCGCTCAATCTGGCCGGGCGCAGTTTGTGCCAGCGCCGGCGCTGCAAAAACAGTCAGACCCGCAACGACGATCCCCCAAATCGCCGCGCGAGTCCGAACTGTCTTGCGAGGTACAAGTTCGCAACGAGACCAAGCCGTTACGCCACGGCCGGCACGCGAGCCCCCCATCTCATCCCCCAGTTGTAGGCGGCTCCCAACTGCCGCCAGGCTTGAGAGCCCCCAAAGCTCTCTTGCCTTCCCCAGGGGAAAATATCGCACAGAGTTCGCCTGGACCTTCAATCTATCCCTGGTTGAGCACGCAGAGAGGGCATCGAACGCTGCAAAAACGACACATAACAATTAAGCTGAACACGTGGATTAGCGTTAATCCGCGCGCGTCCGACTATCAATTGTAGGGACAAATCTGCATCACGCGCCTTCGTTCGTGACGCGTAATGGGTGCCGACAGGCTCGTTAGTTCACCTGGCGACGCAGGAACGCCGGAATCTCGAGTTCGTCGTCCACGGCATTCAGGCCCTCGCTCGTTTTGGCCGGCTTTTGCGGACTGATCTGGCGCGGCGTTTCGGCGGCGAAAGGCGATGAAGGTTCTGGCGTAAGCCGCATCGATGAAGGCGACGCGCTCGGGCGGTGCAGCGGTGATTTCTTCGGCTGCGCGACACCGATCGTGATGCCGAACATCGAGAAGCCTGTCCTCTTCTCCATCTGCTGCGGTTGCAACTGCGGCGGCAAGGCCCGCGACCGTTGCGGCTCGCGCGAGCGCGGCTCCGGCCCGGCGGATTGGATGATCGTACGGTCGAACACATGGCTCTCGACCGAAGGCAGCGCGCGGCTCTGGTCGATGTCGTGCGTCAGGATTTCGTCCTCGTCCTCGCTTGCAAGCCCCGATTGCACGATCTCGCTCTGCATCGAATGCACCGGATGCGAAATCGCGGGCGACGCGATCGCGCTCACCGCAACCGGTTGTGAAACGGACGATGAAACCGCGGAAGACGACGAACGCCGGTTCACGTCGACCGACGCCGACGTGCGCACAGGCGACGATTGGCTCTTCACCTCGGTCGCGATACCGGTCGCGACGACCGACACGCGCATGCGCCCGTTCAGCCGTTCGTCGAACGTCGAGCCCACGATGATGTTCGCGTCCGGATCGACCTCTTGGCGGATCTTGTTCGCCGCCTCGTCCACTTCGTACAGCGTGAGGTCCATGCCGCCGGTGATGTTGATGAGCACGCCCTTCGCCCCCTTCATCGACGACACGTCGAGCAGCGGGTTCGAGATCGCGGCCTCTGCCGCCTCGATCGCGCGCCGCTCGCCTTCCGCTTCGCCCATGCCCATCATCGCCGTGCCCATTTCGGACATGACGGTGCGCACGTCGGCGAAGTCGAGATTGATAAGACCCGGCATCACCATCAGATCGGTGACCCCACGCACGCCCGCGTAGAGCACTTCGTCCGCCTGCTCGAAGGCCTTGGCGAAGGTCGTCTTTTCGTTGGCGATACGGAACAAATTCTGGTTCGGGATGACGATCAGCGTGTCGACGAAACCTTTGAGCTTGTCGATCCCCTCTTCCGCGATGCGCATGCGGCGCTGGCCTTCGAACGAAAACGGCTTCGTCACGACGCCCACGGTCAGCACGCCCATCTCGCGCGCGAGCTTGGCGATGACGGGTGCCGCACCCGTGCCGGTGCCGCCGCCCATGCCGGCGGTGATGAAGACCATGTGGCTGGATTCGAGCGCGCGCTTGATGTCGTCGGCGCTTTCTTCGGCCGCCGCTTCGCCGACGTCGGGACGCGAGCCTGCGCCCAAGCCTTGCGTGAGTTCGGAACCGAGTTGCAGCCGGTGTTCGGCTTTCGAATGGACGAGCGCCTGGGCGTCGGTGTTCGCCACCAGGAATTCGACGCCTTCGAGTTTCGAGGCGACCATATTGTTGACGGCGTTGCCGCCCGCGCCGCCCACGCCGAACACGAGGATGCGGGGCTTGAGTTCCGTAAAGTCCGGCGCCGTCAGGTTGATGGCCATCTCTAATTCTCCAATCGAGCCACCTTCCCTTATGTCGACACGTCCACCTGGCGCGCGGTTTCTCCACGCTGCCGTTCTTGTCTACTCATGCGCCGGAAACGGTTAAAAATTCTCTTTGATCCAGCGCGTCAGTCCCTTGAATCCGTTCGGCACGTTATCAGTCGTACCATACGCAAGTTGTGGGATGTCCGCCTCATCGCGAAGATTTTGCGCATCCGCCGGACGCTGCGCCGCCCACAGCGCAAGCCCCGCACACGCCGAGAACGATGCCGTCGCCGCCGTGTCCCCGTGACCCGAGAGCCGCGTCGGCCGGCCAAGCCGGACTTGTTTGGAAAGAACCCGCGAAGCCACTTCACGCGCGCCGTTCATCTGCGAGGCGCCGCCCGTCAGCACAACGCGGCGTCCCGAAATCGAAGTGAGCCCGCAATCGATCAGCCGGTCGCGCACCAATTCGAACGTCTCTTCGAGCCGGGGCCCGATGATGCCCGTCAGGACGGAGCGCGGAATCTCGCTGTCGCTGTCGGGATCGTCTTCGCCGAGATGGGCGACCTGAACCATGTCGCGCCCGTCGTTCGGACCCGTTAACGCGCTGCCATGCAAGGTTTTGAGCCGTTCCGCATTCGCAAGCGACGTCGAGAGCCCGCGCGCAATATCGCTCGTCACATGGTTGCCGCCGACCGGCAGCACGTCTGCGAACACCAGAACGCCATCGAAGAACACAGAGATCGAGGTCGTGCCACCGCCCATGTCGATGACGGTCGCACCTAAGTCCATTTCGTCCGAAACGAGCGTTGAAAGGCCCGTCGCGTAAGCCGTGGCCGCCCGCCCCGCCACGTTTAGATGGCAGCGCCCGATGCAGGTCACGAGGTTGCGGATCGGGCCAGAGGCCGCGGTGATCGCATGCATCGACACGCCCAGCGTATCGCCCACCATGCCGCGCGGATTGCGGATACCCCGGCTGCCGTCGATCGCATAGGACCCCGGCACGCAATGAATGATCTCGCGCTCGGCGTTCGGAACTTGGGAACGGCCCGTCGCGAAAGCGCGCCTCAGGTCCTCATCGCCCACTTCGTGACCGGCGATCGAGACCTCGACGTTGATTGTACGACTCTGCGGCTGACCGCATGCGATGCCCACGACGACCTCTTTCAAGGTCACGCCGGCCTGACGCTCCGCCGCATCGACGGCGGCACGGATGGAATCTTCCGCGGCGTTGATGTCGATGACGGTGCCGGAACGCACACCGCGGCTCGCGTGGTGGCCGACGCCCAAGACTTTCAGCTGCGGCAGGCGTCCTTCACCCCCGCTCATCGGCTTGGCGATCAGACAGGCGACCTTCGTGGTACCGACGTCGAGCGCGGCGACGACGCCGCCTTTGCCCGGCCGCCCCGATTGCTGCCGTCCGTTGCCAAGCCTGAGGACCATCAAGTTTCCCTGCCGCCGGCGCTCGGCGCCGGCGCAATCAAAGGCGAGCTCGGGGGCAGCTTGACGATGAACCGGTCCGGGAAGCGAAGATCGATCGCCCTGATATCCCGCGCGAGGACGTTTTCCTCACGCTCGAGCCGAACCAGCTCTGCCAAGGCCGCTTCCGCGCCCTCTTCAGGCAGTCGTACTTCAACACCGTTAGCGAGCCGTAAATTCCAACGTCTTTCGCCCACTCGCACGGCGGCCTTCACACGGGACTTTAAGTTCGGTTGCGTTGCGATAAGCGCAAGCAGTGCGTCGATGGACGTCTCTGCGCCCTTGCCCACGACGAGCGGCAGCGAAGCGAACCGCGCCGGATCTTCGCCTGCGATCGGTTTTCCCGACGCGTCGATAACCGCGAGGCTTCCTTCCATCTGCCACAGCGCAACGGGCTTGCGCTCCGTGATGTGCACCTCGATGCGGTCCGGCCATACGCGGCGAACCTCCGCCGACTGCACCCATGGCAGCGCCTCGAGCCGCGCCCGCGCCTCATCCACGTCGACATAAAGCATCAGGTCGCCGCGCTTGATGCCGAGCATCCGTACGATTTCCTTCTGCGCGGTCTCGCCCCGACCCGCGAGCGTAACGCTGCGCACCGTAAAGCCGGCCGAGACCATCATCTGGTCCGCCTGCTCCTGCGCACCGCGAAATGCCGCCGACACGTGTCCGCCCGAGAACAACCCGGCGACCACAACAGCCAAGAAAAAAAGGCCGAGCAACCCCGACCACAGCACCAAGCGTCCCGCCGCAGAGCGGAACGACGAAGCCCAGCGCGCAAAGAACCCCTCCGACGCCCGGCGCCGTGCGCCCCCGCGATTGACACGCGGCTTGGCTTTCGCCCGGGTCCGCTTCTTCGGCGGCGGCGGAGCGTCGTCGTCCTCGAAATCCTCCTCGCGCGCGGCGCCCACTAGCGATCGCATGACGCGTCCTCGACCATCCACCGGCACAGCGCGCGGTAGGAAATACCTTTGTGCGCCGCCTGCTCCGGCGCGAGCGACGTGGGCGTCATGCCGGGCTGCGTATTCGTCTCCAGAATAATCAGCCGCCCCGGCTCGCCCTTTGTGTCGTCATAACGAAAGTCGGTACGGCTGACGCCGCGGCAGCCGAGGGCCGCATGCGCGCGCGCCGCGATCTCCAGCGCCTGGTCGTAGACCTTCGCGTGAATGCGCGCCGGCACGACGTGCTCCGATCCGCCTTCCGAATACTTCGCCTCAAAATCGTAGAATTTGGTGCGCGCGACGATCTCGGTGACGGCAAGCGGCTTGCCGTCCATCACCGCCACGGTGAGCTCGCGCCCTGGGACGAACTCTTCCACCATCACCTCATCACCCAAATTCCAATTCGTACTCGTCAGCTCTTCCGGCGGACGATTGTCTCCAGGCCTGATTATAAAGACCCCGACACTTGATCCCTGATTAACGGGCTTGATCACGAAGGGCGGTTTGATCGTTGTTTGTTTCGCAACATCGTGCCGCGAAATCACGATGTCGTTCACGACCGGAATCCCGGCAGCCCGGAACACGGCCTTCGCGCGCTCTTTGTGCATCGCCACCGCCGACGCCAACACGCCCGAATGCGTGTAGGGAATGCTCAAAATTTCGAGCAGGCCTTGCACGCAGCCGTCTTCACCCCACTGCCCGTGAAGCGCGTTGAAACACACGTCGGGCTTGAGTTTTGCGAGAACGTCGGCGATGTCGCGGCCGACATCGATCTCGCTGACCTTGAAGCCTTCCTCGCGCAGAGCTTTCGCAACGCCCTCACCCGTGACGAGACTGACCGGCCGCTCCGCCGACCATCCACCCATCAAAATCGCGACGTGCCGTTGCTCGCTCATGCGTATCTCCAACCGCTCTGAATTGTCCTTCTCCCTCCGGAAGAAGGTGGATCGCCGCAAAGCGGCGAGACGGATGAGGGGAAGCTGCACCAAGCGTTCCCTCATCAGTCACGCCTTGCGCGTTAGGTCCCCTTCTTCCCGATGCGTTTGATCTCCCACTCGAGTTCGATGCCGGTCGCCGCCTTCACCTTTGCCCGTACCTCTTCGCCGAGCGCTTCGATCTCGTCGCCCGAAGCCTTTCCGTGGTTGATCAAGAAATTACAGTGCATCGTCGACACTTCCGCATCGCCGCGCCGCAAGCCGCGGCAGCCTGCGCGATCGATCAGCTGCCACGCCTTCTCGCCCGGCGGATTCTTGAATGTCGACCCGCCGGTGCGGCTTTTGATCGGCTGCGTCGAAGATCGTGCGTCGGTGATCTCGTTCATCCGCGCTTCGATCGCCGGTTTCTCGCCTGGCGCCGCTTGAAACACCGCTTCGACGAAAATGAGATCGGCCGGAGCATTCGCCCGGCGGTACTCGAATCCCATCTGTGTGTTCGTCAGCCGCACGCGCGCACCGCGCCGGTCGAGCGCCAGCGCCTCGACCAGCACGTCCTTGAACTCGCGCCCATAGGCGCCAGCATTCATGCGCAAACCGCCGCCGACGGTTCCTGGAATCCCGCGCATGAACTCAAGCCCCGTGAGCCCCGCTTCGAGCGCCGCCTTCGCGACCGCCACGTCGAGCGCCGCAGCACCCGCCCGCAAGCGGTTCATCGGATCGGCCGTCACGTTCATGAAGCCGCGCCCCAAGCGGATGACGACGCCGTCGACCCCGCCGTCGCGCACGAGCAAGTTCGAGCCCACGCCGATCAACGTCACCGGTACGTCGGGGGAAAGTTCCTTCAGGAACAGCGCAAGATCTTCCGCGTCAGGCGGGATGTAGAGCACTTCCGCAGGTCCGCCCGCGCGAAACCACGTCAGATCCTTGATCGCCGCGCCCGGCTGATAGGGCCCGCGGACGCGCGGCAGCCGCGCGACGAGGCTCGCGCCGTGGGCCATGCTACCTCTCGCCGAAGCTCTGCAATTGGCCGGGAAGCGCGTTCGCCCAATTCGTGATCGAACCAGCGCCAAGGCACACGACATAGTCGCCGGGCTTGGCCGTCTCCGCGATCAGCTTCGGCAATTCGTCCGGCGAACTCAGCGCGACCACGTTGCGGTGCCCGTGCGCCCGCATCGATTCGACGAGCGCGTCGCGCGACACGCCGGGGATCGGCTGCTCGCCCGCCGGATAGACGTCGGAGACGATCACAGCGTCCGCGCCGTGCAGACAGGTCGAGAACTCTTTGAACAATTCCCAAAGCCGCGTGTAGCGATGCGGCTGCAGCACCGCGATCACCCGCCCCATCGCCACTTGGCGCGCGGCCTTCATCGCCGCAAGAATTTCGACCGGATGATGCGCGTAGTCGTCGATCACCGTGACGCCGTTCCACACGCCCGTCTTCGTGAAGCGCCGCTTGACGCCTTCGAACTGTGCCAGCGCCTCGCGCACGGTCACGTCCGGCACGCCGAGTTCGCGCGCGACCGCGATCGCCGAAAGCGAATTCTGCACGTTGTGCTCGCCCGGCATCGGCAGCGTCAGCCCCGCAAACGTGCGCGAGCCGCCCTTCACGCGATCGGAGAGCAGAACGTCATAGTGCGACATGCCGCCTTCGAAGCGCACGTTCACCGCGCGCACGTCCGCTTGCGGTCCATAGCCATAGGTGATGAGCCGCCGGTCGCTGACCCGCCCGATCATCGACTGCACTTCCGGATGATCGATGCACAGCACCGCGAACCCGTAGAACGGGATGTTCTCGACGAACGTGTCGAACGCCCGCTTCAACCCCTCGAAACCCTTGTAGTGGTCGAGGTGCTCGGGATCGATGTTCGTGACGACCGCGATCGTCGCCGGCAGCTTCACGAATGTGCCGTCGCTTTCGTCAGCCTCAACGACCATCCAGTCGCCTTGGCCGAGCCGCGCGTTCGTGCCGTATTTGTTGATGATGCCGCCGTTGATGACGGTCGGGTCGAACCCGCCAGCCTCGAGCAGCGCCGCCACCATCGTCGTCGTCGTGGTTTTGCCGTGCGTGCCTGCGATCGCGACCGCGCTTTTGAGCCGCATCAGTTCGGCGAGCATCTCGGCGCGCTTGACCGTCGGCGTGTGGCGCGCACGCGCCGCGGCGAGTTCCGGATTATCGCCCTTGACCGCGGAAGAATAGACGACCACCGCGGCGTTCTTCAGGTTGTCCGGCCCATGCCCGATCGCGACGTCTATGCCGAGCGTGCGCAGCCGCTTCACGTTCGCGCTTTCGGAGGCGTCCGACCCCTGAATCTTGTAGCCGAGATTGTGCATCACTTCTGCGATGCCGCTCATCCCGATGCCGCCGATGCCGATGAAGTGCAACGGCCCGATCTGCAATGAAAGCCGGCTCATAAGGGCCGTCGTCTCCTATAGAGTGAACTCAAGCGCGTAAGCCGCCCACCTCTTCCACGAGGTCGGCCAGCCGCGCGGCTGCGTCGCGTCGGCCTAGGCTTAGCGCTTTCGCCGCCGCCGTCTCAAGCAGAACCGGGCTTTGCGCCAATTCTATGATCTTCGCCGCCAAAGTTTCGGCGGAAAGCCCGGCTTCCTTGAACGCCCACGCGGCCCCGGCGTCCGCCATTTCGCGCGCGTTCGCGCTCTGATGGTCGTCCATCGCGAAGGGATAGGGAATCAGCAGCGAAGGCCGCCCGACCGCCGCAAGCTCCGTCACCGTCGAGGCGCCTGCGCGCGAGATCACGAGATGCGCCGCCGCCAGCCGCTCACCCATGTCGGAGAAGAACGACGAAAGCGTCGGCGACAGCCCAATAGCCGCATAGCGCGCCTTGGTCGCCTCGATATCCTCTGGCCGGCACTGCTGCACGAGGTCGAGCCGCACACGAAGCGCGTCCGGCACTTTCGTAATCGCCTCCGGCACCAGCGTCGCAAACACCCGCGCCCCCTGGCTGCCGCCGAACACGAGCAGGCTGAACCGCCCACCCGCCTCCGGCCGCTGATAGGCGCGTGCGCTCGCGATCACCATTGGACGCACGGGATTGCCCGTCATCGTAACCCGTGGCGCCAGCACCGGGTCGAGATGCGATATCTTGGGAAACGACGAAGCGATGCGCGTGACAGCGGGCGCAAGCCAGCGGTTGACGCGGCCCAAGATCGCGTTCTGCTCGTGGATCACGCTCGGCACACCGCGCCGCGCCGCCGCGAACATTGTCGGCAGCGCGGGATAGCCGCCGAAGCCGACGACGACGGAAGGCTTCACCCGGCCGAGCGCGAAATACGCAGACAGCGCTCCGCGTCCAAGCCTAAGCATCGCGAGTCCTTTGCCCACCACGCCGCGCCCCGCGAACGTCGCCGACGGCACGGTCACGATCTGCGCCTGCGGAAAGGCCTGCGCGTAATTGTGGCCGCGATCATCCGTCATCAGCACGACCTGACGCCCCCGCTTCGCCAACTCCTGCGCCAGCGACTGCGCGGGAAAAATGTGCCCGCCCGTGCCGCCCGCGGCGATGACGACGGGGCCTACCATCAATAGCTCCGGTACGAAACCGGCCGCTGCCGCGTCAACGCGAGCAGCATCCCGACCGTGAACGCGACCGCCAGCATCGACGACCCCCCATAGGACACGAACGGCAACGTCATGCCCTTCGCTGGAAGTAGGCTCAAACTGACCGCGATATTGATCACCGCCTGCAGCCCGAACATCACGGCAAGGCCTGAAGCTGCGAGCTGAATGAAATGATCGCGCTCCTCAAGGGCGGCCTTAAGCGCCCGCCAGACGATTATGCCGAACAGAGCCAGGACGATCGTACAGGCGAAGAGTCCGAACTCCTCGCCCGCGACCGCGAAGATGAAATCGGTATGCGCGTCCGGCAGCACGAACTTCACCGAACCCTCGCCCGGCCCAACCCCCGACACGCCGCCGCTCGTGAACGCGGTCAGCGCAGTGTCCACCTGATACGTGTCGCCACGATCGGGACTCATGAAACGGTCGATACGGCTCGCCACATGCGGCACGAAGAGATAGGCGCCGACACCACCTGCAACCGATGCGCCGCCCACGGCCGCCAGCCACTGCCACTTCACGCCGGCAAGAAACAGAAGCCCCGCGCACACGATCGTGACGAGCAGCGTCTGCCCGAAATCGGGCTGCAGAATGAGAATGCCTGCAACCGCCGCATAGAGCGCGCCGGCGACCGCCATGCCGGGAAATCCGGGTGAGCGGTTGCTCTCGGCGAGCGCCGCTGCAGCGAGCACGACGAGCGCCGGCTTCACGAACTCCGACGGCTGCAATGAAAACGGCCCAAACGTCAGCCACCGTTGCGCGCCCTTGATCTCAGGTCCAACGAACAAGGTCAGCACCATGAGCGCGAGCGCCACGCCATAGACGCCAAGCGCAAGTCGACGAACATCGCGCGGACCTAGCAACGAGATAATGAAGATGACGATCAGCGCCGGCGCCACGAACGAAAGCTGACGATAGACGAAATAGAACGGCTCGAGCCCAATGCGCCCTGCGACCGCGGGGCTTGCCGCCAGCGTCAGAAGAATACCGCACAAAATCAGCGCCGTGATGGCGGCCAGGGACCAGCGGTCGACGGTCCACCACCAATTCGCAAGCAGGCTGCGATCCGTGCGTGACAGCAACGCCATCTAGGCCGCCCCTTTCAGATGCGCCTCATCGGCGATCAGTTTGAAGATGCGCTTGAACTCCGCGCCGCGATGTTCGAAGTCGCGGAACTGATCGAACGACGCGCAGGCCGGCGACAGCAGCACGACCGGATCGCCCGAAGCCTCCAGCGCCTCCTTCGCGGCCGCGCGCATCGCGACTTCGAGCGTACCCGCCTTGACGGTCGCGACCTGCCCCCCAAGCGTCGCCGCGAACGCCTCGCTCGCATCGCCGATCAGGTAGGCGCGGGTGATCCGCGGGAAGTACTCGCCCAGGCTTTCGATGCCACCCGCCTTCGCCTTGCCGCCTGCGATCCAATAGATGTCGTTGAAACAAGCGAGCGCGCGCGCCGCCGCATCCGCATTCGTCGCCTTGGAATCGTTGACGAAACGCACGCGCCCGATGTGACCCACGGTTTCGATTCGGTGCTCAAGCCCCGGAAACGAACCCATGACGTTCGCGATCTCGCCGGGGTCTTTGACCAGCGGCCGCACCGCCGCATAGGCCATCGCCGCGTTCTGCCAATTGTGCGCGCCGGGCAGACGCGAGAGCCCGCGCAAATCCTTCACCTCGCGCGACGTCGCCCCCGTCGCGTCATAGAGCTTGCCGTCGAGCACGAAGATGCCGCGTCCGAGCACCTTGCCGACCGACACCGGCGTCACCGAAACACCGCGCGCCGAAACGCGCGTGCAAATCTCCGATGAATAGGTGTCGTCGACGCCGACCACCGCGACGTCGCCGCGCCCCTGATGGCGGAAGATGTTGGCCTTCACCGCCGCATAGTTCTCGATCGTCCCGTGCCGGTCGAGATGATCGGGCGTGACGTTGAGCAGCACCGCTACATCCGGCTTAACCGATGGCGTCAAGTCGATTTGGAACGACGAAAGTTCGAGCACATAGGCGCGCCGCGGCGTCGGCGGCGCGAGTTCGAGCACCGGCTTGCCGATATTGCCGCCGACCTCCACGTCGAAGCCGAGCCTCGCGAGCAGATGCCCAATCAACGCCGTCGTTGTCGACTTGCCGTTCGTACCGGTGACGCAGACGATCTTCGGATGGATCTGGTCGTCCTCGCCCCTGACAGCGCGGAAGAACAGCTCCACGTCGCCGATGACCTCGCTGCGCGCAGCTTGCGCGGCGACGACAAAGGGATGCGGCTTCGGATGTGTCAGTGGCACGCCCGGCGACAGCACGAGCGCGGCGATCCCGTGCCAATCCACGCGGGCGAGATCGCCGATCTCGACGCCAGCTTTGGCTGCTGCTTCGCAAGCCCCCGCCTTGTCGTCCCAGCCGATGACCTTCGCCCCGCCCGCCATCAACGCGCGCGCGGCCGAGATGCCGGAGCGCGCGAGCCCGAACACCGCGACCGTCTTGCCCTTGAAGTGAGGAATCGGGATCACGCGTACTTCACCGGATTTTCAACGTCGAAAGGCCGATAAGCGCCAAGATCACCGCCACGATCCAAAAGCGGATGACGATCGTGGGCTCGCGCCAGCCCAACTGTTCGAAGTGATGGTGGATAGGCGCCATCTTGAAAACGCGCTTGCCGGTTAGCTTGAACGAGGCAACCTGGATCATCACGGATAGCGCTTCGACCACGAATAGCCCGCCGATGATGCCGAGCACGATCTCGTGCTTGATTGCGACCGCCATCGTTCCGAGCATGCCGCCGAGCGCGAGCGAACCCGTGTCGCCCATGAACACCATCGCCGGCGGCGCGTTGTACCAAAGAAAGCCAAGCCCCGCCCCCAGCATCGCCCCGCAGATGATTGCGAGCTCGCCGGTCCCCGGCACGAAGTGAATCTGCAAATAGGTCGTGTAGTCCGCGCGCCCGACGATGTAGGCGATGAGCCCAAAGCTCAGCGCCGCGATCATCACGGGCACGATCGCAAGCCCGTCAAGTCCATCGGTCAGGTTCACCGCGTTCGATGCGCCCACGATGATGAACGTGCCGAAGACGATGAACCCCGCGCCCAGCGGAACCAACGTGTCTTTCAAGAACGGCACGGCGACCGACCCGGAAAGGCCCACGCCGCCGGGCAGCGTGCGGTGCAACTCCATGATCGCGATCACCGCGACAATCGAGATCACGCCTTGCGCAAGAAGCTTGAAGCGCCCGGAAACACCGGCCGACGAGCGCTTCGTCACTTTCAGGAAGTCGTCCCAGAACCCGAGTAGCCCGAAGCCGAGCGTCACGCCCAGCACGATCCACACATACATGTTGCGCAGATCGGCCCACAGGATCGTCGACACAGTCACCGCAATCAGGATCATGAGCCCGCCCATCGTCGGCGTGCCCTTCTTCTCCAGAATGTGGCGCTGGGGTCCGTCCTCGCGTATCGGCTGGCCCTTGCCCTGCTTCACCTTGAGCCAGCGAATCAGCGGCGGCCCGATGACGAACGCGATGATCAGCGCCGTCATGATCGCCCCGCCCGTCCGGAACGTGATGTAGCGGAACACGTTGAACAGTTGGAAGTCATCTGCGAACGGAACGAGCAGGTTGAGCATGAAAGAGCCTTAGTTTTCCGCGCGGCCGAGCTTACGCAACGCCTCGACCACTACGCGCATTTTCGAACCGTAGGAACCTTTGATCATTACGATGTCGCCGGCCTTGACCGTTTGCGCGACGCTCTCTGCGATTTCGGCCGACGTGGCTGCATAGCCCCCGCGCTGGCCTTCCGCAATCGCGTCCCACAAATGGTGCATCAGGGGACCGCTGGCGAAAACGACATCGATGCGCTCATCGGCCAACGGCTTGGCGAGCCCAGCATGCAACTCGCCCGCCGTAGGCCCGAGCTCCAGCATGTCGCCAAGCACGGCGATTCGCCGCCCACCGAGCGCCGGTTGCGCCCGGCCAAGCGTTGCAATCGCCGCCCCCATCGACAGCGGATTGGCGTTGTAACTCTCGTCGATTAATTCGAACGCGCCTTTGGACCCTTCGATCGTCTCGCGCGCCCCGCGCCCGGCAAGCGCACTCAAGCTCGCCATGTCGCCGGCCGCCCGCTCCGCATCCGCGCCGAGGGCGGAGATCACCGCGAGCACGCCGAGACTATTGATCGCCCAGTGCTCGCCCGGCGCCCCAATGCGATAGCGCAACGGCTTGCCGAAGAGTTCGATGTAAGCGTTCGACGACTGCTCCGACAGATCAAGCGACATCAGTCTGATGTCGCTGCCCGCCGCGCGCCCGTACGTCACGATGCGCGAGGGCCGCGCCTCCGATGCATGCGCCTTCAGCCGCCCTGTCCATTCGAGGTCAGCGTTGATGACCGCCACGCCGCCTTGTTCGAGGCCGGAGAAGATCTCACCCTTCGCATCCGCGATCTCGCCCACCGAAGCAAAGTTCTCAAGATGCACCGCCGCGACCATCGTCACGATCGCAACATGCGGGCGCACCTGCGCCGTCAATGGCGTGATCTCGCCTGCGTGGTTCATGCCGATTTCGAAGACGCCGAATTGCGTGTCTCGCGGCATCCGTGCGAGCGACAGCGGAACACCCCAAAGATTGTTGTAGGACGCCGCCGACGCATGCGTGCGCCCTTGGAACCCGAGCAGATGGCGCAACGCCTCTTTGGTGCTCGTCTTGCCGACACTGCCCGTCACCGCAGCAACGCGCGCCGACACGGCCGCCCGCCGCGCCCGCCCCAGCGCCTCGAGTGCCGCCTGCGTACTCTCGACCTTGATCAGTTTTTCGGCGGACACGCCCGGAACCGCACGCGACACCAACGCCGCCGCAGCGCCGCGCGCGACCGCGTCGGCGACGAACTCGTGCCCGTCGCGCACGTCCTTCAGCGCCACGAAGAGATCGCCCGTCTGAAGCGTGCGCGTGTCGATCGAAACGCCGGAGACTTCGCCGTCCGCCGTGGGCGCCTTCGCGCCGACCGCCACAGCGACGTCCTTCAAGCTCCACAAACTCACCGCGCGCCTCCTTTCGACGCCGCGATCGCCGCGCGCGCTTCTTCCGCGTCGTTAAAGTGCCTGACCTCGCGCCCGACGATTTGTCCCGTCTCGTGGCCCTTGCCGGCGATGACGACAACGTCACCCTCTTCCGCCGACAGCACGGCGGTCTCGATCGCAAGCGCACGGTCGTCGATCTCGTGCGCGCCAAGCGCGCCTTTCAGCACTGCGGCGCGGATCGCCGCCGCATTCTCCGTGCGCGGATTGTCGTCCGTGACGATGACGCGATCGGCATGCGCAATCGCAGCAGCGCCCATCAACGGCCGCTTGCCCGCATCGCGGTCGCCACCGCAGCCGAACACGACCCAAAGCCTGCCCGCCGTATGCGGACGCAACGCCTGAAGCACCGTTTCGAGCGCGTCCGGCGTATGCGCATAGTCGACATAGACAGGCACGCCCGACGCCGCCGTGCCGATCTTCTCAAGCCGCCCGGGCGCGCCTTGAAGCCGCGCAAGTGCCGCAAACACGGACGCCGCATCCGCGCCCAAACTCAAAACAAGCCCCGCGGCGACCGCCGCGTTCGACGCTTGAAACGCGCCCGCAAGCGGCAGCGCCACGTCGAAGTGCCGCCCCTCCCAAACGATCGAAAGCTGCTGCCCGTCCGCGCTAGGGGCACGCGCGGCGATGCGCAAATGCGCGTCGGAAACCTCGCCGACCAGGATCAAACGCTGCCGCCGCGCCGCAGCAATGCGCGCGAACGCCTCGCGCGAAGGCGAATCTGCATTGATGACAGCGGCGGCACCCGGTGGAAGAACCTCAGCAAAGAGACGCAGCTTCGCCTGCTCATACGCCTCGAATGTGCCGTGATAGTCGAGATGGTCGCGCGTCAGGTTTGTGAACCCCGCCGCCTGCATGACAACACCATCCGTGCGGTGCTGCTGCAAGCCGATGCTCGACGCCTCGAACGCGACGTGGTCGACACCTTCGCCCGCGAGTTCGGCCAACAAGCGATGGATCTCGATCGGATCAGGCGTCGTGAGGTTGAGCGCCTTCGTCCCCGACGGCGCGATCACACCGACCGTCCCGAAGCTCGCGGCCTTCAAGCCGAGTGTGGTCCAAATCTGCCTGACGAACGAGGCGACCGAGGTCTTTCCGTTCGTGCCGGTGACCGCGACGATCGTCTTTGGCTGGCGCTGATAGAAGCGCGCCGCCATCTGCGCCAGCCGCTGCCGCGGATTCGTGTCGATGATCTTGAGAATGTTCTCAGGGCCCGCCCTGAGCGCCTCGCCGCCCAGCACCGCGACCGCACCCTTCGCCGCCGCGTCGCCCACGAACGCCGCACCGTCGGCCTTCGCGCCGGGTAAGGCCGCGAACAAATAGCCGCGCTTCACCGCGCGGCTGTCGGCGGTCAGGCCCGCGATCTCCGGATCGGATCCGGTCGCGGGGGATTGGGCAAGCACGCTGAGTCGCATGGGCTCAACGCAGATCCTCGTACGAGGCCATAGTGGTGGGGGGACCCTGCGGTTCGGTGGGCGTCACGGGAACGTTCAGCATCGGGGCGATGCGCGCGATCACTTTGCCCGCCGTCGGCGCCGCGGTCCAGCCTGCCGTGGCATAGCCGTCGGTGGCGTCGCTTCCCTGCGGTTCATCGAGCACAACCAGCACCAAGTAGAGCGGGTTTCGCGCCGGAAACACGCCCACGAACGACGACAACAGCCGCTTCGGCGCGTAGTTGCCGCCGGTCGCCTTTTCGGCCGTTCCCGTCTTACCGGCGACAGGATAGCCCTCGACGTCCGCCTTCGATCCAGTGCCCTGCGTCACAGCCATGCGCAAGAGTTCGCGCATTTGCCCGCTCGTCTGCTCGCTGACCACGCGGGTGAACGGCACGACCACCCCCGCCTCGCGTTTCAGCAGCGTCGGCTTGAAAAGTTTCCCGCCGTTGACGAGCGCGGCACTCGCGGCAGCAACGTGCAACGGCGTGATCGCGATGCCGTGCCCATAGGACACCGTCATCGTCTCAAGATCGCCCCAGCGCTTCGGCACGATCGGCGCGCCCGCTTCCTTGATTTCGCTGGGCACCGGCGCCAGCAGGCCGAGCTTGGCGAGATAAGCCTTCTGCGTCGTCGTCCCGACCTCCAGCGCAATCTTCGCTGTGCCGATGTTGGACGAGTGGACGAATATCTCCGGCACCGTCAAAAGCCGGTTCTCCGGATGGAAGTCGGAAATCGTGAAGCGGCCGACCGTGATCGGGTTCGTGGCGTCGAACTGCGTCGCGAACGTCACCTTCTGCGTGTCGAGCGCCATGGCGGTCGTGAACGTCTTGAACGTCGAGCCCATCTCGTAGACGCCGAGCGTCGCATTGTTGAAGAGCGCGGCCTTCGCCGCCTCGCCCGGCTCGTTCGGATCGAAGTCGGGCAACGACGCCAGCGCCAACACCTCGCCGTTGTTGACGTCGAGCACGATGCCCGACGCCGAATGCGCCTTGAACCGCGCGACAGCGTCGGCGAGTTCGTCCTGCAGCGCGTGCTGAACGCGAAGGTCGAGCGAGAGTTCGACGACCCCGCCGCGATTGCGCCGTTCGAGGATCAAGTCCTCGACGCCGCGCTCGACGCCGGCAAGCCCGTGATTGTCGACGTTCACGTAGCCCATCACGTGCGCCGCCGTACGTCCGTTCGGATAAACGCGGCGCGGCTCGTTGCGGAAGTGCAGTCCCGGGATGCCGAGTTGGCGCACCGCTTCCTGCTGGCGCGGCGGCACGTTGCGCTTTATCCAGACGAACGCCTGCCGTGTCGCGAGCCGTTTCGTCAGCACCGCCGCGTCGACACCCGGCAGCACGCCCGCGAGCGACTGCGCAGCCTCGGCCGGATCCCAGACGACGCGCGCGTCCGCATAGAGCGACGCCGCTTGCAAATCGGTCGCAAGAATTTCGCCGCTCCGGTCGACGAGATCGGCGCGGTAGTAGGACGCGTCGCTTTCGACGCGCGCCGTCTTCGGCCCTGGTCCCTCGCGCAGCATCGTCACTTCGACGAGACGTCCGAACAGAACGGCGAACACGACACCGAAGCCGATGATGGCGATGTTGAGCCGGCTGCGCGTGCGCTCCATCGCGGCCTTCGCCGCGCCGTCCAGCGTGATGCGCTCAGCCCGCGTCATGGCGCAGCCTGCGTCAGGTCGGGCTTCGCGCGCGGCATCGGCACGTCGCCGACGATACGTTGCGGCAGGTCCTGCGCCTCGACGACGGGCGACGGCGCCGACATCGTTTCGCTTCGCAACGGCAGCGAGGTCAGCACGACGATCTGCGACGCGCCCGTCGGCGCCAGTGCCAAATGTCGCCGCGCCAAGGCTTGCAGGCGTTCCGGCTGATTGAGATAGGTCCATTCCGCCTTCAGAACGCGGATTGCCTCGGCCTCGCGCGCGATCTGCGCTTTGAGCGAGGCGAGCGTCTGCTCCTGCGCTTTGACGCGGTGCACGCCGTTGTAGAGCTCGAAGCTGACGAGCACGAGCAACGCGACGCTGATGGCGCTCAACGACCGGATCATGCGCGAATCTCCGGCAGAACGCCCGCGCCGATCGCATCGAACGGGATCGCGGGCGCTGCCGTACGCACGCCGACACGCAGCTTCGCCGAACGCGCCCGCGGATTGCGCGCAACCTCGATCTTACCGGGCACGATCGCACGCCGCGACGGCGAGTCGAACGACGCTTGCGGTCCGTTCGACATCTTCGGCGGCAGATGCCGCGACGCATGCACGACGCGCCCTGAGCGTTCCTGCAGGAAGCGCTTGACCATCCGGTCTTCCAGCGAATGGAACGACACGACCGCAAGCCGCCCGCCGGGCTTGAGCAATTGCTCAGCCGCCGACAGCCCGCGCGCAAGTTCGCCGAGTTCGTCGTTCACATAGATGCGCAGCGCCTGAAACGTCCGCGTCGCCGGATGAATGCCGTTCGCCGCGCGCCCAATCGCCTTGGCGCAGATATTGGCGAGTTCCAGCGTGCGCGTAAGCGGCGCCTTGGCCCGCGCCGCGACAATCGCGCGCGCGATCGCATGGCTGCGCTCTTCCTCTCCATACGCATAAAGCAATCCGGCCAACGCCTGCTCGCCATAGGTATTGACGATGCCCGCAGCCGAAATGCCGGTCGGTCCCATACGCATATCGAGCGGCCCGTCGAGTTGGAACGAAAAGCCGCGCTCGCCCTCTTCCAATTGGTCCGACGACAAGCCGAGATCGAGCGCGATGCCGTCGACCGCCTCGACGCCGCGCGCCGCCAGAAGTTCCAGCATCGACCCGAACGTGCCGTTGACCAGCGTTAGGCGTCCCGGAAACTCGCGCACGATCGCCGCCGCACGCTCGATGGCGGCCGGATCGCGGTCGATGCCAATCACCGAACAGCGCGCGGCCTTCAAGAGCGCGCGCGTATAGCCGCCGCCGCCGAACGTGCCGTCGACCATCACGTCACCGTCGCGGGGCGCGAGCGCCTCCACGACTTCCTGCAGCATCACGGAAACATGTGTCGTTGTGTTGTTCACGGCGCCCCACTACCGTTCTTAGGGCGGAGCTGGCCGCGGTGTTCGGCGGCCGAGCGGCGCGCCTTCATCATGCGGATGTCGAAGGCTTTCGGTTCCCAAATACGGAAATGGCTGCCGACGCCGACAAACGTCGCTGCGTCATCAAGCCCCGCATGGCGCGACAGCATTTCGGGCAGCACGACGCGCCCTTCCGAGTCGAGCGTGAGTTCGATCGTGTCCCCGAGAAAAGACATTGCGTAGTCGTCGTAGAGCTCGCTCGTCGGATCGTGTTGTTCGACCATGTCGTAGTAGCGCGCCATCCAGTCCGGTCCGCCCGCCTCGATCATTGGTTCGTTCGTCGAGGCGCGCGCGAAGATCGAACGCGCGCCTTGGGCCTCCAAAATCTCGCGAAACTTCGCCGGCACCGACACGCGCCCTTTGGCGTCGATGCGGTTCTGATAGGTCGACAGGAAGGGCCGCGTGAGCCTCATCGCCCGCGCGCTCCGTGCCTTAACGAAGGAGACACCGCTTCAGCCACAATCTAGTCCCCAAAACCGCAAAGCACCTTTGGCGCCCGGCATCGCCGGAACCGGACCGCTCTCGGCCTACCCGACCTGCCCACGGCCAACGCCGCGTTCAGGGTTGAAATGGGATAACATGGGCAACCATGGGCGTCAACGCATTACTTGTAAATTCAATGATTTAGACTTCGTTCATCCGACGGATTACTGGTCGGGAGTACGCTCAAGTGTCGATGTTCAATAGATAGAACAAATAAAGAACAATTCGAACCCATAGTGGCCGGAACACAAGTCACCCACATTATCTGGGAGTGCAAGGTGAGCCAGAGGGCCTGTAAGCCGGGTTCTGTCCCTCCCGTTGCCGGGAATGGATGACCATTCCTCTGGGACGCCCGTCACCGGGCGCCTCGCGCAGCCGACCCGGACGACGAGCCTGAAGCAGCCCATCTGCCGTCCCTATTTGGCCTTGCTCCTGGCGGGGCTTGCCGTGCCGCCTGCGTTACCGCAAGCGCGGTGCGCTCTTACCGCACCATTTCACCCTTACCCTCCGAAGCGCGCGAGCGCGTAGGCGGGCGGTTTGATTTCTGTGGCGCTGTCCCTGGGGTCGCCCCCGCCGGGCGTTACCCGGCGCCATGCTTTCAGTGGAGCCCGGACTTTCCTCCAGGGCTCAACACCCCAGCGGTCATCCAGCCCTCTGGCTCAAGCGCATAAGTGAGCGCGCTAAGCCACGGCGTCAAGCCGCTCGATCAGCGCACGGAGGATCGCCCGCGTCTCCCCATCAGCGACGCCATCGAAGCGCGCCGGGCGAAAGTGGCGTTGGAACGCGACGACGACGAGACGCATGCGCTCGTCGAAGATACCGTCGGCCTCAAGCCCATAGCCATAGTGCGCCAGCATCTCCTGCAGCCGCGTCACGCCCTCGCCGATGGCTCCAAGCGCAAGCACCGGATCGCCGGCATCCTTCGCCTCGACCCAGAGCCCAAGCCCTTCGCTCGCAAGCCGCTTCCACGGGAATAGTTCGCCGGGGTCTTCCTTGCGCGAGGGCGCGACATCCGAATGACCGATCACGTTGCGCGCGGGGATGCGGTGACGCTTCACGATCCCCTGTCCCAGCGCGATCACCGCTTCGATCTGCGCATCCGGAAACGGGCGATACCCGAACTCGTGCCCGGGATTGACGATCTCGATCCCGACCGCGCGCGAGTTGATGTCGGTATGCCCGCGCCACGACGACACGCCCGCATGCCACGCGCGCAGATGCTCGGGCACATGGACATAGACCGTGCCGTCTTCATCGACAGTGTAGTGCGCGCTGACCCGCGCCTCCGCGCTCGTCAACCGCTCGACCGCGGCGCCGCAACTCTGCATGCCGGTGTAGTGCATGAGCAGAATGTCGGGCACGCCAGCGCCGGCGCGCTGGTCGAAATTCGGTGACGGCCGCTCGATGATCTTCATCCGGTGACCGGCTCCTTTGGGCGCGTCGGCTCGCGCATCGCAATGATAGCGACGCCGATCAGCGCAACGGCCCCGCCCAGCACGATCCGCCACGTCAGCGTCTCGCCGAGCAGGATGACACCGAACACGACCGTGAACAACGGCGACAGCAGCGTCAGCGGCGTGACCTTCGACACCTCGTGGCGCTGTATCAGCCAATAGAATCCCGCATGCGCGACGAGGCTCGACATCAGCGCCACATAGATGATGCCGCCCCAATCGAGCAGGCTCGCCGTCGCCATCGCCTCGACTTGGCCCGTCTCGAACAGAAGCGACATGAGGAGCAGCACCGGCCACGAGATCGTCGCGATCAGAGCCTGCATTTCGAACACGGGGATCTCCTTCACCTGCCGCATCAGGATGCTCGACACCGACCCCACGAACGCGGAAGCGACCACCATCAAGAACCCGTCGAGATAGGAAACGACCTTGGGGTCGAAGCCGATGATCATGACGCCGCCGAAGGC
>JAEUML010000304.1 GCA_016792785.1 Alphaproteobacteria bacterium | reverse complement strand
CTCCACGAGGCGAGGCCGTATTGTTTGCAGGCGTCGCCGAACAGGCCCGCTTTGACGATGTCGTCGGCGAAGAAGAAGACGCCGAGCGAACTGGCGGCGAGCCAGCCGGTGAGAATGCCGAAGAGCCTTGGTTGCCACATGTCCGTCTGCCCCTGATGCGCCTCCTGTTGTGACGGCGGATACAATAGAAATGTGGCTGAACAATAGCTGAAGGGTGGGGCTGGAGGGCTAAGGCTGGCGGAGTGGACAGGTGGGCGGGCGCCCGCCCATAGTTCGCTGGATGGTCTCCGATCCCCGTTCCCGCTCGACCGCGCAGGCTTTGGCGTTCGGGTTCGCCGGGATTGCGCTGTTCTCCGGCCTTGACGCCGTGATCAAGCAACTCAGCCTCACCGAGCATACGTTCGTCGTGACGTTCGGGCGGTATCTGTGCGCGCTGCCCTTTGCGCTTCTGATCTGGCAGCGCGCGGGGCGGCCCAAGATCACGCGCGACATGTGGCGCGCGCATGCCTTGCGCGGCGCGGTGATGGCGGGGACGGCGAGCCTGTTCTTTTGGGCGCTGTCCGTCGTGCCGCTCGCCGAGGCGATCACGCTGTCGTTCATCGCGCCGCTGATCGTGCCGTTCTTTGCCGCCGCGATGTTGGGGGAGCGGCTGCGCGCGGCGAATGTGATGGCGAGCGTTGCCGGGTTCGCGGGCGCCGTTGTTGCGATCTTCGGCGACGGGCATGCGGGCGCGCCGCCGGGCGGCGATCCTGAGCTTTATCAATTGGGCGTTCTGGCGCTTTTGGTTTTTTCCGTCGGCTATGCGCTGACCGTCGTGTTGCTGCGCGCCCGTGCGAGCCAAGACGGCAGCGCGATCGTCGGCGTGCTGGCGACGTTGATCCCGGGCCTGATCGTGGCAGGGCCCGCCATCGCGTTCGGCGAGGCGCCAACTGTTGCGAGCCTGCCGCTGTTCGTGTTCGTCGGTGCGCTCGGTGCGGTGTCGATGTGGACGCTGACCGAGGCTTACGCGCGGGCGCAAGCGCAGACGCTGGCGCCGTTGGAGTTCACGGCGCTGCTGTGGGCGGCGGCGTTCGGGTATGCGTACTTCGACGAGGTTCCGTCACCGGCGCTGTGGGCGGGTGCGGCGATCATCATCGGCGCGTGCCTGTGGAGCGGGTGGGTCAGCCGGCGCGCGGAAGAAGCGGGGACGGTTTAAGGTAAGATGAGGCTGGCTGTAGCACGCTACCACCGCCCCCTCTGTGGGGCGGTCGAACTTTCGCAGCGCAGCGGAGAAAGTTCGGGTGGGGGCTACCTCAGAGGAGGCCCCCCACCCGATCCTTCTCGCCCTTGCGGGCTCGAACGATCGACCGCCCCACAGAGGGGGCGGTAGGTCTCTACTTCGGGACTACACTCAACTCCAACACGCTAAGGCCACTTACATCTGCATCGTCCAGCCGCCGACGGATTGGGCGGCTTGGCGGACGGCTTCGCTCAAGGTCGGGTGGGCGTGGCTGGTGCGGGCGATGTCTTCGGCTGCTGCTTGGAATTCGATCGCGAGGGCGGCTTCGGCGATCATGTTGCCGACTTCGGGGCCGATCATGTGGACGCCCAAGACGCGGTCGGTTTTCGCGTCGGCCAGGATTTTGACAAAGCCTTCCGTCGACGCGTTCGCGCGGGCGCGGGAGTTCGCGGTGAACGGAAATTTGCCGGCCTTGTAGGCGATGTTCGCGGCCTTCAGTTCTTCTTCCGTGCGGCCCACGGTTGCGACTTCCGGCGCGGTGTAGACGACGGCCGGGATCGCTTCGTAGTTCACGTGGCCCGCTTGGCCGGCGATGATTTCGGCGACCGCGACGGCTTCGTCTTCCGCCTTGTGGGCGAGCATCGGGCCTTCGATCACGTCGCCGATCGCGTAGATGCCCGCAACTTGCGTCGCGTAGTGTTTGTCGACCGCGATGCGGCCTTTGTTGTCGGGTTTCAAGCCCACCTTCTCGAGCCCCAGACCTTCCGTGTAGGGACGCCGGCCGATCGAAGAGAGCACGATGTCGGTTTCGATCGTCTCGCGCGCGCCCCCCGCAGCCGGTTCGATCGCGACGTGGAGCGCGCCGTTCTTGCGGTCCACGCCGACGACTTTCGAGCCCAGTTTGAACGTCATGCCTTGCTTGGCGAGGATACGCTGGAAGTTCTTCGCGATCTCGCCGTCGAGGCCGGGCGTGATGCGGTCGAGATACTCGACGACGGTGACTTGGGAGCCCAAGCGCCGCCAGACGGAACCCATTTCGAGGCCGATGTAACCCGCGCCGATCACGAGAAGGCGCTTCGGCACTTCGCCCAGCGTCAGCGCGCCGGTCGAGGAGACGACGTCTTTTTCGTTGACGCTCACGCCGGGCAGCGGCGTCGGTTCGGAACCTGTCGCGATGATGATCGCTTTTGCTTCGACCGTGCGTGTCGTGCCGTCGTTTGCTTTGATTTCGACGCGGTTGCCGCCAGCGAAGGCGCCTGCGCCATAGACGTGTTCAACCTTGTTCTTCTTGAACAGGAACTCGACACCCTTCGTCAGGCCGTCGACGGTCTTGTCCTTGTGCGCCATCATCGCGGGAAGGTCGTAGGCGACGCCGTTCGTCTTGATGCCGAGCGCGCCGTAGTGCGTCTTCGTTTCCTCGAAGAGTTCGGACACGCGCAGCAGCGCCTTGGACGGGATGCAGCCGATGTTCAGGCACGTGCCGCCGAGCTTGCCGCGCTTCTCCACGCAGAGCGTGCGCTTGCCGAGTTGGCCGAGGCGGATCGCGGCGTTGTACCCGCCGGGGCCGCCGCCGATGACGACGACGTCGTAGAGGTCGGTCATTTCCCCACGCCCTCGTTCGTCATGGCCGGGCTTGACCCGGCCACCCAGAGGGCAGCGCGGCAGCGCTGAGGAAAATCGTTGTGGCGTGATTGATTTGTCATCGCTCTTGGTCTCTCGCGCGCACAGACGTGCGCGCACTGGGTGGCCGGGTCAAGCCCGGCCATGACGAACTTGGTGCGATTAGAGTTCCAGCACCAGGCGTTCCGGCGCTTCCAGGCATTCTTTCACGCGCACCAGGAACGTCACGGCTTCTTTGCCGTCGACGATGCGGTGGTCGTAGGAGAGGGCGAGGTACATCATCGGGCGGATTTCGACTTTGCCGTCGATGGCGACAGGACGCTGTTCGATCTTGTGCATGCCCAGAATGCCCGATTGGGGCACGTTCAGGATCGGCGTCGACATGAGGCTGCCATAGACGCCGCCGTTCGAGATCGTGAACGTGCCGCCTTGCAGTTCCTCGAGCTTCAGCTTGTTGTCGCGCGCGCGCAGGCCGAAATCGTTGATGCGCTTTTCGATGTCGGCGAAGTTCAGATGATCGGCGTCGCGCAGCACCGGCACGACAAGGCCGCGTTCGGTGCCAACCGCCACGCCGATGTCGTAGTGGTTCTTGTAGATGATGTCGTCGCCTTCGATCTCGGCGTTGACGGAGGGGATCTCCCTCAGCGCGATGATGCAGGCCTTGACGAAGAAGCTCATGAAGCCGAGGCGCACGCCGTGGCGCTTTTCGAAACCGTCCTTGTGGGCCGCGCGCAAATGCATGATTTGCGACATGTCGACCTCGTTGAAGGTCGTAAGCATGGCGGCGGTGTTCTGCGCCTCCTTCAGGCGCAGCGCGATCGTGCGGCGCAGGCGCGACATCGGCACGCGCTCTTCGCGCGCGGCCTGGGGGCGCGGACCCGCGGGCGGCATGTAGACGGGCTTCGGATCGTTTGCGCGCGCTTCGATGGCGGCGAGCACGTCGCCCTTCGTCACGCGGCCGTCGCGGCCGGAGGCCGGGATTGCCGCCGGGGTCAGTTTGTTTTCCTCGGCGATCTTGCGCGCGGCGGGGCTTAAGACCGGCGCGACGGCGGGTTGCGCGGCGGG
>JAEUML010000251.1 GCA_016792785.1 Alphaproteobacteria bacterium | reverse complement strand
TTCCTTCCGGTCGAGCGCACGATCACGGTCGAAGGCTTTAGCGCAAAGTGGAAAGTGCCGCATCTTGCGCGCAACCTGCCGCAGGCGCTGGCGCAGCCCGACTTGCTGCCGGGCGGGATGTCGAGCGCGAGCTTTGGCGTTTCGTTCTATCAGCCGGTCAACTTCTATCTTCTAGTCGAGCGGGCTTTGAAATACGCGATCCTGTTCATCGGTCTTGCGTTCCTGTCGTTCTTTCTGATCGAGACGCTGTCGGAGGCGCGCATTCACGGCGTGCAGTATCTGCTGATCGGCGCGGCGCAGGTTGTGTTCTATCTCTTACTGCTGTCGCTGGCGGAGCAGATCGGGTTCGACCTTGCCTATCTTGCCGCTGCGGGCGCGACGGTGCTTCTGATCACGCTCTACGCCTGGTCGGCGCTCAAGCGGGCGGCGAGTGCGCTCGTCGTCTTTGCGGTGTTGAGCACGCTCTATGCGCTGCTGTTCCTACTGCTGAAGCAGGAGGATTATGCGCTGATCATCGGTGCGGCGGCAGCGTTCGCGGCGATCGCGCTGACGATGTTCGTGACGCGCAACGTCGACTGGTACCGCTCGGGCGAGCGGGCGGCGGTCGGGTTCGGCATCGGACGACGCTGAAGGCGCCTCACAGGGCCTTCAGCGCTTTCGCAAGTTCGCCGCTCTGCGCTTTGCGCCAGGCGACGCAGCGGTCGACGGCCTCGATCGTGTTTGCGAACACGCGCGGCGCGCCGACCATCTTCTCGATCATGGGCTTGAAGAACCACTCGATCTCCGCGTGCGCCTGGTCGGTGCAGAGTGTCGCGGTCAAGCCGATGAAGCGGGCGTGCCCGTCGGGCGGGACCGGTTCGGTGAGGCGCTTTAAATCGCGACGCAGCCAAGACCAAGCGTCGGCGCGGCGCTCGGCGTCGGCGAAGAGTTCGCGCAGATAGGTGCGTGTCTCGCGGACGCGCAGCGCGCCCGACGCCACGAACTCCTCGATTGCCGCAATCGCCTTGGGGTCGCGCGCCGCGGTGAGTGCGGTGATCGCCGCGATGCGGAACTCGGCATCGGACGATGCCTTGATCGCCGACATCGCGTCGCGGGCGACCGGCTCGCCGCCGGTGAAGACGGCGGCCCAGAGCGCCACCGGCAGCAATTCTGCTTGCGGCGGCACCGGTTCCGCCTCGCCTTGAGCGATCGCGCGGAGGTAGGTGGCGCCGGCTGCTGCGAGCGGCGCCATCGTCGAGGCCTCGCGCCCGACCTTAACCAGAAGTTCGGCGAGTTTGGCGCGGGCGAGTGCCGCGGCGGGCCGCTCGTTGCGGCGTGGCTCTAGGCCGATCTTGGCGAGCGCGGGCGAGAACCAGGCGCGCACCTTTTGTTCGAACACGGGAACCTCGCCCCGCGGCAGCAGATCGCCGCGCAGTTCGGCCAGGAAGACTTGCATCAGGTCGACGATGTCCCAGCTCGCCGTTTCGCTCAACGCGCGGAAGGCTGCGAGATAGGTTTGGGCGTCGGCGTCGCCTGCGCGGAACGCGGCGCGCAGGTTGTGTAGCGACGCCAGTTGCTCGGCAGGCGCCAAGCGGGCGATCGTATCGACGAGCTTTTTCCATTCGTCGCGCGCCATCGAGAAGCGGTAATAACCCGCGCCGTCTGCGTTCGGCATGACGAGCGCTCCGCATTGGTTCGCGAACGTCGTCCGTGCGGTGCGTGTGGCGAGCAACGTACAGCCCAAAGGACGTCCGTTCGCGGCGTTGCGCACGCAGACGGGAATGGACCACAGACGCTGATCCTCGACGTTCGCCATGCCGTACGGCGACTGCGCGAGGTCGACATTCAGATTGCGCCCCTCGCACGAGGTTTTGATGCGAACCAGTGGGACGCCCGGCTGATTCAGGAACGTCTCGAAGGCAGGCACGACTTCGGGTTTGCCTGAGCCCTTTGCCAGCGATTCCATGAAGTCGCGCACGTCCGCCGTGCCATGGGCAAAGCGGCGCATGTGCGTGCGCACGCCTTCGCGGAAGGCGTCGGGGCCGAGGTAGGATTCGAACATCGCCAAGACCCCGCCGCCCTTGTCGTAGGTCAGGCCGTCGAAGGCGTTCGCGATGTCGTCGTTCGAGGCGATTGGCTGGCGGATTGCGCGTGCGCTAGACAGCGCGTCGATGTCCATGACGTCGAGTGCGTCACGGATCGTCTCGCGCGCGAACTCGCCTTCCGGCCAGACGGCGGCCGCGGTCTTGTTGCCCATCCAGGTCGCGAACGACTCGTTCAGCCAGATGTCGTTCCACCATTTCGGCGTGACGAGATCGCCGAACCATTGATGCGCGAGTTCGTGGGCGTGCAGCAGCGTGAAGTAGCGCTTTTGGCGCACGGACGAAGCGTCGTCGAGCAGGATGCCGCGCTCGGTGTAGGTGATCGCGCCAGCGTTCTCCATGCCGCCGGCCAGGAAGTTCGGCGGCGCGATCAAGTCGAGCTTCGGATAGGGGAAGGGGGCTGCGAAGTAGTCTTCCATGAAGCGCAACTGAGGCGGTGTTTGCTCAAGTGCGAAGCGCACGCGGTCGCCTTTGCTTGCGACCGTCACGCCGCGCAGCGGCACTTCGCGTGGGCGCATGCGCGTCGGGGGCAGCGTCGGGCCTTCGGTCACGTCGTAGGGGCCGACGGCGAAGGCGATGAGATAGGTCGGCAAGGGCTCGGTCGTCGCGAACGTGATCCGCTTCAGGCCGCCGTCGAGCTTTTCCTCGTTCACGGGCGGCGTGTTCGTCACGACCGTGTCGCCCGCGCGTGCGGTCACGGCGATGTCGTAGGGTGTCTTGAAGCGCGGCTCGTCGAACGACGGGAACGCGCGGCGCGCCGATATCGCTTCGAACTGCGTCCAGGCGTATTTGGCGCCGCTGTCGGCCATTGAGGTCAGCGCGTCGGGCTCGGCGTTGAACGTCGTTTGGAAGGGCAGGCGCACGGTCGCCTTGCCCGCCGGGAGTTCTTCTTCGAACGTGAGTTTTGCGACGCCGGTTGCGTGCACTTGCGTGTAGACGCCCTTCACCGTGCGGTTCGCGCCAATACGCGCGGTGGCATCCGTGACGTCGAGTTTCTCGCCGTGCAGATAGAATGCGCGCGCGGGCTTCTTCAGTTCGACGTCAATTTCGACGATCCCGTTGTAGCGCGGTTCCTCGGGCTTGATCGTGAGTTCGAGGCGGTAGTGAACGGGGCGGACGTCGTCGGACAATTGGCCCAAGGGCGCGTTCGGGTCGGCGACGATGCGCGGCGCGCCCTCCGTCGGCGACGGTGGCGGTTGTTCGCTGCACGCTGCGAGTGCGGCGAGAAGGATGACGGCGGCGAGACGGGCGGGCAGGCGCATTCCAGTGTCCCCGTAAGCTGGCGGGCGCGACATTAAGGGGCGGAAGGGCTCTTGTGTACCCGGTGGACGAACGTCAGCCTTCGCTATACATCCAGAATCAGAGATTTTCCCGTCCTTGAACTCACTTCAGGTCACTCATGGTTCAGCTCTCGTTGCCCAGGAACAGTAAGGTCAAGCCGGGCAAGACATGGCCTGCGCCGCAAGGCGCCAAGAATGTGAAGCCGTTCAAGGTCTATCGCTGGAACCCCGACGATGGGGAAAACCCCAGGCTCGACACCTATTACGTCGATCTCGATACGTGCGGGCCGATGGTTCTGGACGCGCTGATCAAGATCAAGAACGAGATCGATCCGACGCTAACGTTCCGCCGGTCGTGCCGGGAAGGCGTCTGCGGGTCGTGCGCGATGAACATCGACGGTTCGAACACGCTCGCCTGCACGAAGGCGATCGACGAAGTGAAAGGGACCGCTGCCGTCTATCCGTTGCCGGCGATGCACGTGGTCAAGGATCTCGTGCCCGATATGACGCATCTCTATGCGCAGTACGCGTCGATCGAGCCCTTTCTGCAGACGAAGACGCCGACGCCCGAGAAGGAATGGAAGCAGTCGCCGGAAGACCGGCAAAAGCTCGACGGGCTCTACGAGTGCATTCTCTGCGCGTGTTGCTCGACGTCTTGCCCCAGCTATTGGTGGAACCAGGAGCGCTATCTGGGTCCGGCCGTGCTGTTGCAGGCCTATCGCTGGCTCGCCGACAGCCGCGACGAGGCGACGGGCGAGCGGCTCGACAATCTCGAAGATCCGTTCCGTCTCTATCGCTGCCATACGATTATGAACTGCGCGAGCGTGTGCCCGAAGGGATTGAACCCGGCGCAGGCGATCGGCGAAATCAAGCAGATGATGGTCAAGCGGTCGGTCTAACGCGGCGTTTGCCGCTTACGTTGTTTCGCGCACGACGTCGACCATGGCTGTCGTGATTTTGGCGAGGTCCGCGTCGCCGATCGTGAACGGCGGGGTGGTGTAGACGATGTTCGCGAAGGGGCGGATCCAAACACCCTTTTCGATGAAGCGGCGGCGCAGATCGTTGCGGTCAAGTTTTTCGAGTTCGATGACGCCGATGGCGCCTTTGACGCGCACGTCGCGCACGCCGGCCAGGCCGCGCGCGGGTTCGAGGCCGCGGCGCAGGGCCGTTTCGATGCGCGCGGCGTCGGCGATACGGGGTTCGCGCTCGAAGAGGTCGAGCGAAGCGTTCGCCGCGGCGCAGGCGAGAGCGTTGCCCATGTAGGTCGGTCCGTGCATCAGCGCCGCGGCCGGGTCGTCGGAGAGGAAGCCTTCGAAAACGCGCTCGCTTGCGACTGTGGCGGCGAGCGGCAGTGTGCCACCGGTCAAGGCTTTGCCGAGGCAGACGATGTCGGGCACGACGCCCGCCTGGCCCATCGCGAACATCGTGCCGGTCCGCGCGAAGCCGGTGAAGATCTCATCGAGGATTAAGATCATACCATGGCGGCGCGCCGCGTCGGCAATGCGGCGCAGCGTTTCGGCGGAATGGAACTTCATGCCGGCGGCGCCTTGCACGAGCGGCTCGACGATCACGGCCGCGATGTCCCGCGCATGGCGGGCAAGCGTCCGGTTGAGCGCGTCCGTCTTGGCGGCATCCGTCGGCAAGTCGACGACGAATTGCTCGCTCAGCGCGCCTTTGAACAGCGCGTGCATGCCGTCGTCGGGGTCGCATATCGCCATCGTCGCGAACGTGTCGCCGTGATAGCCACCTTTGAAGCTCAAGATCTTGGTTCGGCCGCGTTCGCCGCGGTTGAGCCAGAATTGCATCGCCATTTTGAGCGCGACTTCGACGGCGACCGAGCCCGAGTCGGAAAAGAACACGCGGTTGAGATCGCCGGGCAGGAAACGTGCGAGACGACGAGCGAGCGTATAGGCCTGCTCGTGCGCAAGGCCGCCCAGCATGACGTGCGGCAGGACTTCGAGCTGGCGGGCGACTGCTTCGCGAATGTGCGGATGGTCGTAGCCGTGCGCAACCGTCCACCACGACGCGACGCCGTCGATGAGTTCGCGCCCGTCGCCGAGTTTCAGACGAGCGTTTTTCGCGCCGACGACGGCGAGCGGCGCCGGCGCCGTCTTCATCTGCGCGTAGGGCAGCCAAATGTGCGGCCAACCTTGCGCGAGCCAGGCCGGAGGTGCGGTGCTCAAACCTCCATCGGGCGAACGCCGAGCTTTGCCCAAAGGGCGTCGTCCTTCTCCTTCGCGGGATTTGCGGTCGTCAGCAGCCTGGCGCCGATGAAGATCGAGTTCGCGCCGGCGAGGAAGCAGAGCGCCTGCAGTTCTTCGCTCATGTGTTCGCGTCCCGCGGACAAGCGTACGACCGAGGACGGCATCATGATGCGGGCGGCGGCGATCGTGCGGGCGAATTCGATGCCGTCGATGGCCGCGCTTTCGCCCAAGGGCGTACCCTTGATCTTCATCAGCGCGTTGATCGGCACGGATTCGGGCGGCACCGGCAAGTTCGCGAGCGTGACCAGCATGCCGATGCGGTCATCCCGCTCTTCACCCATGCCGACAATGCCGCCGCAGCAGACCGCCATACCGGCGTCGCGTACGTGCTCCAGCGTGTCGAGGCGATCCTGAAGCGTGCGGGTGGTGACGACCTTGCCGTAGTATTCGGGGCCGGTGTCGATGTTGTGGTTGTAGTAGTCGAGACCGGCATCGGCGAGGCGATCGGCCTGCGGCTTCGTCAACATGCCGAGCGTCATGCAGGTCTCAAGCCCCATCGCCTTGACCTCGCGCACCATGTCGCAAACGGCGTCAAGGTCGCGGTCCTTTGGCTCACGCCAGGCAGCGCCCATGCAGAAGCGCGAGGCGCCGCCCGCTTTCGCTTCGGCCGCGGCTTTCTTCACCGCCTCGACTGTCATTAGTTTCGTCGCTTTCAAGCCGGTTTCGAAGTGCGCCGACTGGCTGCAGTAGCCGCAGTCTTCGGGACAGCCGCCGGTCTTGATCGAAAGCAGCGTCGACATCTGCACCTCGTTCGCGTCGAAATGCGCGCGGTGCACCGACTGGGCGCGGAAGATCAGATCGGCGAACGGCAATTCGAACAGGGCGCGGGCCTGAGCCGTGGTCCAGCGGGCGGTCTTTTGGGCAGTCGGCTTCGGCGGGGCGGCGAGCGTCTCGATGGTCATCGCGGTCGTTTCGCTAGGGATGGCGGAGCGGCGCAGCATAGGTACGGAGGCGGCCACGTCAAGAAATCTGCCAAGCGACACTCTGGGCGCTTCTTCGGAATTGCATTGCTAGTGTCTTGTTTTTCCGGGCCAGCTCCATTTCAATCGGATCGGTATTGACGTCGGCGTTCCTCATTCAGGTGTCATGATGGCTCGTTCCTTTGCGCAGAATTCTGCTGCTCTATTGATTTCGGCTTGTTTCTGCGCGGCCAGCGCTGCCGCGGCGCCAAGTGCGGACGTCTACGGCGCAGCGCCGGAGGTGCAGCAGCCAGTCGTTTCTCCCGACGGACGGCATTTGGCGATGATCGTCCCGAGCGGCGATCAGAGCGCCGTACAGATCGTCAAAATCGGCGGCGCGCGCTGCTCGTTCAACTCGGGGAGCACCAAGCTCAGGGATGTTTTTTGGGCGAACGCGGATCGGTTGGTCGCCAGGGTGAGTTTCACGTTCGCCGCCGACCCGGCGGCCCGGGACACGCGTTACACATACGAAATCTACCGCGCGATTTCGGTCGACACGAATTGTCAGGACACGAAGGAACTCCTGGCGGACCTGCGCGGTCTCGGCAACATCACGGGCTTCGATTTCGTGGGCCGTGCGCCGGACGGAAAGAGCCTGCTGGTCGCCGCGCTCAATGTGCAAGCACCTGCGAAGACGGTCGATACGCGGCTCAAGGGCGTGCAGTTGACGAGCTACGACGTCTTCCTCGTTGATGCCACGACCGGCAAGAGCGAGAAGTACGAGAGCGGTTCGAACAAGACGATCGAGTGGTTTGCCGACGCGAAGGGCCAGCTGCCGCTTCGCCTGGAGAAGGAGGAGACCTCCGGCCGCATCACGGCGCAGGCGCGCATCGGCGGGTCGAAGGACTGGCAGATCGTCTATGACAGTGCCGCGGTCAGCGATCCTTCTCGGTCAGTGAGTTTTCTTGCGGTCGGCAATCGGCCGGACACCGCCTATGTGACGACACGAAATGGCGGCGACAAATACGGCATCTACGAGTTCGACTTCAAAACCAAAAGCGTTTCGCGACAGGTCTTTCAAAGCCAGCGCGTCGACGCCGACAGCCTGCTGTTCGACGCGTACTCGCAACAGGCCGTGGGCGTCTCCTACATAAACGATCTTCCGACGGCCGAGTATTTCGATCGCGGCTATGCGCAGATGCAGGCCGATCTGGCCGCAACATTTCCCGGCGAGCAGGTGCA
>JAEUML010000233.1 GCA_016792785.1 Alphaproteobacteria bacterium | reverse complement strand
GGCAGAAGCCGCGAGGTGAGCGCGAGATAGAGCACGCTCGCATTGCGGTCTTCGCCGACAAGGCCCGCGTGCGCCAGCGTCGCGCGAAACCGCGCCAGGATGTCCGGCGTTTCGATGAGCTCGCGCGCGAGCGCGAACGCGCGCGTTTCCTCCATGCCCGCGCGCGCCGCCTCGATCGCGGCCCACGGCTCGGCCGCGGCCAGCCGCGCGGCGAACGCCTCGGCGAAGGCGGCGGGATCGGCGAGATAAAGCGCGCTCGGGTCCTTCACCTCGCCCGAGAAGCGCAACAACAACGAGCGTTCGCGGATTGCGGACTTGGCAAGCCACCGTGTCACCGTATCGCCGCCGGCGTCGCCTTCGATCACGACGTAGATCTTCTCGATGCCGTCGAAGTGCCTCGCGTCGCGCGCCTCGTTCCAAAGCCCGGCGCCGGGCACCCCCAGCGCCGGCACGCCCGCCTGGGCGAGCGTCTGGCAATCGCTCTCGCCCTCGACGAGCACGATGAAACCCTTCGCGCGCGCCGCCGCCAACCGGTCGAGCCCGTAGAGACAGGGCTTGGCGCCCGAGCGCCAGCGAAAGCGCTCCGCCCCATCGAGCGAAAGGCGCATGCGCACCGCGACCTCGACGCCCAGTTCGTTGCGGTACGGCATGCGCACATACGTTCCGCGTCCGTCGTGATGCTCGGTCAAACCCCACGAGGTGAGCAGCGCGGCGTCGAGCTTCTTGGCGGCCGCATATTCGGCAAGGGTCAGGCTCATGAGCGTCCTCCCAACCACGCGCGCGCGAACGACAGCGCGCCGCGCACATCCGTCTGCCGCGCCCACGCGACAAGGTCGAGCGCATCGCCGCCCCGGCCCGCCTCGAACGAATACCAGCGCCCCACGCGCGCGCCCGCGACATTGACGACGAGCGATCCTTTGCGCCCAAAGCGCCACGTGCGCGCGGTTCGGAGCGACGGCTCGCCGAGCAGATCGCGCGCCAACGCCTCGATGCGCGCGCTCAAGCGCCAAGCCACCTCATGCGCGGCCGATGCGCGCGCGCCTTTCGTCTGTGTACGGAACATAGCTCACGCTCCGCGCTTCAGATCGGACACGGGCAGGCGCTCGAGGAACGTCTGCAGATCCGCGCGCAGCACGACGGTGCGCCGCCCGCATTTGCGCGCGACGAGACGCCCCGCGCGCGCCGCCGCGTAAAGCGCCGACCGCCCGACGCCCGAAAGCGCCGCCGCCTGCTCGAGCGTGAAGGCCAAATTGTCGCTGAGAGAAGAAGGAGAAAAAGACGGCACGGCGGACGCCGCTGCTGCGTCGTGCATGGGGAGGGCTCCGGAACATCAAAAAAGGGGGCCGACCGCAGGCGGTATGTGCAACCTCGCACGCACCTCAGTCATAAGAGAGAACAATAAGAGAACATTCGCCAAACTTCAAGCCGCAACAACGTGTGTCCACGTCTTTCTGCGGCCAAGGGGGGGAGGGGGAGGGAGGTCCTCATACCCCCCGGATTCCACTACCTCACCGCCTCACCACCCACGCTCGTGAAGATCGCTCACCCGGGACCGCGGGCTTCCAGCCCGCCCTTGTCTGACTCTCAACCGATCGCGCGCATGGACGCGTTCTCGAAGAGCGGGCAGGATGCCCGCGCTCCCGGGCGCGCCAAACCTTCACGCGTGCGGCTGCATCGAAGACCGGTCCCACCCGGGACCGCGGGCTTCCAGCCCGCTCTCTGCGAGCCCATCCCAATTTTCGCCACGCTTTGCTGCTGAAAGAAAGTGCGGGCTGGAAGCCCGCGCTCCCGGGTGATCTCAATGTCACGTTGGCATTCGCGTGGATACGTGCCGCACTGGGAGGCGGGCGCGTTTCCGCAGGCGATCACGTTTCGCTTGGCGGGAAGCCTGCCGTCCGTCGTGCTCACCGCCTGGCAGCATGAATTGGATGCGATGCCGCAGGACGAAGCGCTGTTGGAACGGCGGCGGCGCATCGAACGCGCACTTGACCTGGGACACGGCGAGCCGTTGCTTTCCGGCGTCGCAGTCGGCGGCCTTGTCGAGCGTGCGTTGTTGCACTTCGACGGCGATCGCTATCGGATGCATGCGTGGGCAATCATGCCGAACCATGTGCACGTGGTTGCGACGCCGATGGGCACGAATACGCTCTCCTCGATCACGCACAGTTGGAAGTCGTTCACCGCCACGGCCGCGAACCGGCTGCTCGGCCGGCAGGGATCGTTCTGGGCGCCGGAGTACTTCGACCGCGCGATCCGCGATCGGCAGCACTACCTCGATGCCGTGAACTACGTCGAAATGAACCCGGTTGTCGCAGGACTGTGCGAGCGGCCGCAGGACTGGCGGCATTCAAGCGCGTGGGCCGGGCAAAGGTAAGCCCACCCGGGAGCGCGCTTCCGCGAAGCGACCGGCCTGTTCGCCGTCGACAGCGAACTGACCCCGGTCGGGCGATAGCCCTCCCGCGTTCAGCGCACGCGGCTCAGCATGTACCCCCACGACGCGTTGCCCGCGCGCGGGCGCATCGCCTCGTCGAGCGGCAGCAGCACGTCCGCGCCCGCGCGCCACAGCCGGCGCAACACCTGCGGCGCGTTCGCGTCGAGTTGATAGACGGGCGCTTGCGGATAGCCCTCGACGCCCGTGGCCGCGCTCCATGTGCCTTGCGCGATGCGCCGCGTGTCGTCGCCGCCGCCGACATCGACCATCGCCAGCCAATAGGTTTGCGAGGCGTCGCCTTGATAGAAGACGAGCGCCACCTTCGTCTTCTCGCAGTTCGCGCCAAGGCACGGCACGCGCCCTTCGAACACGGCAAGGATCGGCGCGCCCGAAGCGTCGGCATTCGGATAGAGTTGCACCGGCGCAGGAGCCTGCGGTTCCGCACACGCGGCCGCAACCAGCGAAAGCGAGCCAAGAACGATCAGCAACGCAACGCGCATATCGACCTCCTTCGATTTCGGCGCGGGCCTCAGCAATGCGCCGCGATCCAGCGCCCGAGATTGGCGACCACCTCCGCCCGGTTCGTCTCGTTCAACATCTCGTGCCGCCCGCCCGCGTAGAAATCGTGGCGCACGTCCTTGATGCCGGCCGCGCGGTAACGCTCGACGAGCGGTGTCAGCGCGGTGAGGCCCGCGTTCAACGGGTCATGATCGCCCGCGATCAGATAGATCGGAAGCTCCGCGCGGATGCGCTTCAACGCATCCGGTTCGAAGAGCGGCGCGGCGGCGGCAAAGATGCTCATCATCGACGGCTGATCGACCGAAAACCCGCAGAGCGGATCGGCGATATATTTGTCGACCTCGGCCGCGTCGCGGCTCAGCCAATCGAACGGCGTGCGCGCCGGCTCGAACGGCTTGTTGAACGCGGCAAGCCCCGCGCCGTCCGGATCGGGCGGCGGCAGCATGTCGAGCGCCGCCGACCCCGACAGCACCGCCCCGTCGATCAACCGGCTGTGCAACGGCAGATAGATCTGCAGCGCCATCGACCCCATCGAATGGCCGAGCAGGAAGAGTTTCTTGCCCGGATGCTCAGCCCGCGCAATCGCGCTCAAGCGCGCCATGTCGTCGACGACGGCTTGAAACCCGCCCGGCCCGAAATCGCCGAGCGTGCTTGCGGTGCGCCCATGCCCGCGATGATCGTTCGCATAGATCGCAACGCCGGCCTCGATGAGCGGCTGCAAAGGCGCGCGGTAGCGCAGCGCATGCTCCCCCATCCCATGCGAAACCTGCAGCACCGCCTTCACGGGCCCCATCGCCGCCCAGCGATACCCCGCAATCCGCGTCCCGTCCGCACCGTCGAAATGAAACGAGTCCTGGCTCATTCTGTATCCACCGTTGTCGTAAAGCGCAGCCTACCCGAAACGCGCTAGCCCTGGGAGCGCAGGCGTCCCGCCTGCTCTTCACAACACCTCAAGCGCGCCGCCGGTTCAGAATCAGAAAGAGCAGGCGGGACGCCTGCGCTCCCAGGGCTAGCGCGAAAAATGGATGACTTACGGCCCTTCGAACAAGTATATCCCCGACCTCTCAACGAGCACCCGGACCGCCGCATGGCCAAGGACGACAAGAACGACATCGCCGCGCTGACCTTCGAGCAGGCGCTGGCCCAGCTGGAGCAGATCGTCCAGCGGCTGGAGAAGGGCCAGGTCGAGCTCGAGGATTCGATCGCGATCTACGAGCGCGGCACGGCCTTGAAGGCGCACTGCGAGGCGAAACTCCGCGACGCGGAAGCGCGCATCGAAAAGATCGTCATCGGCCCCGGCGGTCAGGCCTCGACCGCGCCCTTCGACCAGAAGTAGCGCCCGTGACGCTCGCCCCCATCGAACCCGCGCTGAAAGAGGCGGGCACGTTCATGGAAGACGTGCTCGGCGAACTCCTGCCCGAACCCGTCGGCCCGCACGCCCGCGTCGTCGAGGCGATGCGCTACGCGACGCTGGACGGCGGCAAGCGCATCCGCGCCTTCCTCGTGCTGCAGGCGGGACGCCAGTTCGGCGTCGACCGCAGAGCGCTGTCGCGCGTCGCCGCGGCGGTCGAATGCGTGCACGCCTATTCGCTGGTCCACGACGACCTGCCCGCGATGGACGACGACGACATGCGACGCGGCAAGCCGACGACGCACAAGAAGTTCGACGAGGCGACGGCAATCCTGGCCGGCGACGCGCTGCTCACACATGCCTTCGCGCTGCTGGCGGCGCCCGAGACCCATCCCGACCCGCACGTGCGCATCGAGCTCGTCGCGCGCCTCGCGGTTCAGGCGGGCGCGAACGGCATGGTCGGCGGTCAGATGATCGACATCGGCGCCAAGGGCGAGATCACCGACATCGGCCACATCACGCGGCTCCAGCGTCTCAAGACCGGCGCGCTCATCGCCTATGCGTGCGAGGCCGGCGCCATCATGGGCAAGGCCTCGCTGCAAGCGCGCCACGCGCTCACGAACTACGCGCAGGACCTGGGCCTCGCCTATCAGATCGCCGACGACCTTCTCGACGTCGAAGGCGACCCCGCGCTGATGGGCAAAGCGGCCGGTAAGGATCAAAGCGCGGGCAAGGCGACGTTCGTCACAGTCTTAGGGCCCGAACGCGCCCGCGCGCAGGCCCGCCTGCTCGCCGACCAAGCCGCCCAACACCTTGAAGTCTTCGACGAAAAGGCGGACCTTTTGCGTGGACTGACGGCCTATGTCGTTAACCGCCGTGCCTAAATGCCGCAACAATCGCGTGTCCTGCTGCACTACCTTCTTTCTCAGGCGGACGAAGGCGAATTAGTCAGGTTACAAGGGTTCAAATGACCCCACTTCTCGACCGCATCAAGTCGCCCGCCGACACACGCCACCTGTCGCGCGAAGAGCTGAAACAGCTCGCCGACGAACTCCGCCACGAAACGATCGACGCCGTCTCCGTCACCGGCGGCCATCTGGGCGCAGGGCTCGGCGTGATCGAGTTGACGGTGGCGTTGCACCACACGTTCAACACGCCGCACGACCGTCTGATCTGGGACGTGGGCCACCAGGCCTATCCGCACAAGATCCTGACCGGCCGCAGAGACCGCATCCGCACGCTGCGCATGGGCGGCGGCCTGTCCGGCTTCACGAAGCGCTCGGAAAGCGAATACGACCCGTTCGGCGCGGCGCATTCCTCGACCTCGATTTCGGCCGGCCTCGGCATGGCCGTGGCGCGCGATCTGAAGGGCGAAAAGCGCAACATCATCGCCGTCATCGGCGACGGCGCGATGTCGGCCGGCATGGCGTACGAGGCGATGAACAACGCCGGCGCCTCGCGCTCGCGCTTGATCATCGTGCTGAACGACAACGACATGTCGATCGCCCCGCCGGTCGGCGGCATGAGCGCGTATCTCTCGCGCGTCGTCTCGTCCGAGGGCTACACGACGCTGCGCAACTTCGCGAAGCAGCTTGCGAAGAAGATGCCCCACATCCTCGAAGAAACCGCCCGCAAGGCCGAGCGTTACACGCACGGCCTGACCATGGGCGGCACGCTGTTCGAAGAGATGGGCCTCTATTACGTGGGCCCGGTCGACGGCCACAACCTCGACCACCTTTTGCCCGTGCTCCAGAACGTGCGCGACGCCGACATCGACCGCCCGATCCTGGTCCACGTCGTGACGAAGAAGGGCAAGGGCTACGCGCCCGCCGAAAGCGCCTCCGACAAGTACCACGGCGTGGTGAAGTTCGACGTCGTCACCGGCACGCAGAAGAAGGCCCAATCGAACGCGCCGCAATACACGAAGGTCTTCGCCGAGGCCCTGATTGCGGAGGCCGAAGCCGACGACAAGATCGTGGCGATCACCGCCGCGATGCCGTCCGGCACCGGCCTCGACCTGTTCGCGAAGCACTTCCCGAAGCGCACGTTCGACGTCGGCATAGCGGAGCAGCACGCGGTGACGTTCGCGGCGGGCCTCGCCACCGAAGGCATGAAGCCGTTCGCGGTGATCTACTCGACGTTCCTGCAGCGCGGCTATGACCAGGTCGTCCACGACGTCGCGATCCAAGGTCTGCCCGTGCGTTTCGCGATGGACCGCGCCGGCCTCGTCGGCGCCGACGGCGCGACGCACGCGGGCTCGTTCGACACGACGTATCTCGCCTGCCTGCCGGGCTTCGTCGTCATGGCGCCCAGCGACGAGCTTGAGCTCAAGCACATGGTCGCGACCTGCGCCGCGATCGACGACCGCCCGTCCTCCGTGCGCTATCCGCGCGGCGAAGGCGTCGGCATCGAACTTCCCGCGCGCGGCACGCCGCTCGACATCGGCAAAGGCCGCATCGTGCGCGAAGGCTCGAAGATCGCGATCTTGAGCTTCGGCACGCGCCTGCAAGAGGCGCTGAAAGCCGCCGACGACCTCGCCGCCCGCGGCCTGACCACAACGGTCGCCGACGCGCGGTTCTGCAAGCCGCTCGACGAAGACCTCATCCGCCGCCTGGCCGCCAACCACGAAGTCCTGATCACGATCGAAGAAGGCGCGATCGGCGGCTTCGCAAGCCACGTGATGCAGTTCATGGCGAAGGCCGGCCTCTTCGACCGCGGCTGCAAATTCCGCCCGATGACGCTGCCCGACATCTTCATCGACCACGACACGCCGCAAAAACAATACGACCAAGCCGAACTCAACGCCCCCCACATCGTGGCAACGGCACTGACGGCGCTGGGCCAAGCAACGGCGAGCCTTCGAGCGTAGTGCTGATGCCCAACGGAAGGGCACAAGCCCTGGGAGCGCAGGCGTCCCGCCTGCTCTTGTCTGAATCTCCGCCCGCTCCACGCGTGAAAAGCCAGGCAGACGCCTGCGCTCCCAGGACAAGTGCGAGCGAGTAAACTCAACAGCCCATGACCGAGGCACATGACTGCGAAAGCGTCAGCCAGCGGACTCGATAAGCTCGATGTCTTTCTTCAGAAGCTGATTGACGAGCGCGTTCAACGTCGTGCCGCGCGCTTTGGCCCGTGCTTGCAAGAACTCGAGCACCTCGGGTTCCAAATGCACCGGCGGCGACAAGGTCGCGCCGGCCTTGTGAAATTTGCCGCGCTCGCCCTTCGAGAAGTCGTACTCCTCGGCCATTTCGTCAATTTGCTTCTTGCTCATACTGTTTTCGTTCGTTCTTGGTCGCCTTGCGCGCCGAGATGATCCTGATGACTATGATATCATCAGAAACGTCGATGTGTGTATGAACCACCACGGACCTCTCGCGTGACCACTCTAACTTCCGTCATGGCCGGGCTTGACCCGGCCACCCAGTGTTGCTGCTTGAGCGTTGGCCCTGGGTGGCCGGCTCGCGCTTCGCTTGGCCGGCCATGACGGACAATTGTTGTTCATGACGACAACAGAAGAACCGCGACACACCCACACCGTCGAAATCCTCCGCATCGGCCACAAGGGCGACGGCGAGACGGCGGACGGGCTTTACGTCCCCTTCACCGTGCCCGGCGACCGCGTGCGCGTGGAGGGCGAGGGCGATCACGCAAAGGCCGTCGAACTCATCGCACCGGGCCCGGCGCGCACGCCGCCGCCGTGCAAACACTTCACCGTCTGCGGCGGCTGCGTGCTGCAGCACGTGGAGGAGGGCGCCTACCGCGCCTGGAAGCGCGAGCAGGTGACACTCGCGCTCGCCCAACGCGGCATCGCCGGCATCGAAATCGCGCCGCTGATCCCCGTCGCGCCCCGCACCCGCCGCCGCGCCGTGCTGACCGGCCGTTTCGTCCATGACGCCATCAGGATCGGCTTCCAGGAACGCGGCACGCATTTCATCTGCGACATGGCCGAGTGCCACGTGCTGCATCCAGACCTGTTCGCGCTGGTCGAACCGCTGCGCAAACATCTCGTCGGCATCCTGCCCACTCAAGGCCGCGCCGAAATCGACATCACGCGCGCCGACAACGGCATCGACATGACGCTGGGTCTGCCGCGCGTCGAGATCGACGGCGCGCTGCGCACGCGCCTCGCCACGTTTGCGGCAACGCTCGGCCTCGTGCGCCTGACGGTCAACGGCGAGCTCGTTGCGC
>JAEUML010000222.1 GCA_016792785.1 Alphaproteobacteria bacterium | reverse complement strand
CAGCGCCTTCGCCTCGATCTGGCGGATGCGTTCGCGCGTGACCGAGAACTGCTGACCCACTTCTTCGAGCGTATGGTCGGTGTTCATGCCGATGCCGAAGCGCATCCGCAGAACGCGCTCTTCGCGCGGCGTCAGCGAGGCCAAAACGCGCGTCGTCGTCTCGCGCAAATTCGACTGGATTGCCGCATCGATCGGAAGCACCGCGTTCGTGTCCGGAATGAAGTCGCCGAGGTGCGAATCTTCCTCATCGCCGATCGGCGTCTCGAGGGAGATCGGCTCCTTCGCGATCTTCAGAACCTTGCGCACCTTCTCCAAAGGCATCGCCAACTTCTCGGCGAGTTCTTCGGGCGTCGGTTCCCGGCCGATTTCGTGCAGCATCTGGCGAGACGTGCGCACCAGCTTGTTGATCGTCTCGATCATGTGGACCGGGATGCGAATCGTGCGCGCCTGATCGGCGATCGAACGCGTGATCGCCTGCCGGATCCACCACGTCGCGTAGGTCGAGAACTTATAGCCGCGCCGGTACTCGAACTTATCGACGGCCTTCATCAGACCGATGTTGCCTTCCTGAATGAGGTCCAGGAACTGCAAGCCGCGGTTCGTGTATTTCTTGGCGATCGAGATCACGAGGCGCAAATTCGCCTCGACCATTTCCTTCTTCGCCTGGCGTGCTTCGCGCTCGCCCTTCTGCACCGTGCGCACGATGCGCTTGAACTCGGTGATCGGCTGGCGCATTTCCTGCGCCAGCGTCTGGATCTCGGTGCGCAGATCGCGCGCCTTGTCGCGCTCGTCCTGCGCGAATTCCTTCCAGCCGCGCCGCGTCAAGCGCCCGACGCGGCGGATCCAGTTCGGATCAAGCTCTTCGCCGTCGTATTCCTTGAGGAAGTCCTCACGCGCGACGCCATGCGCTTCCGCGAGCCGCAGCAAGCGCGACTCAAGCATCACCAGTCGCTTGTTGATCGAGTACATCTGCTCGACCAACGCCTCGATGCGCGCGTTGTTCAGGCGCAGGCTCTTCACGAGATCGACGGTCTCGTTCTTCAGCTTCTTGAAGCGCCGGTCCTGGCTCGTCGAAAGCTCTTCCGACGACATATGCGCTTCGACTTCGGCGTCCTGCAGCTTGCCGAGCTTCTTGTAACGCCCTGCGATGTCGTCGAACGTCTCTAGGATCTTGGGCTTCAGCGCCGCTTCCATCGCGGCGAGCGACAGCGAACCCTCGTCGTCCTCGCCCGTGTCTTCTTCGACGCGCGTCGGTGCTTCGACGGCGGTGATGTCGTCCGGGTCGACGGCTTTCTGAACCGGCCGCGGCGCCGGCTGCGGCACGACGCGCAACACAGGCTTCGGCGGCTGATAGGGTTTCGGCACGTGCGGCATCGGCAAAGGCGCGCCCGCGCCGCCGTCGACAGGCACCACGCCGCCTTCGGCCGCCATCGCCTTGGCTTCAGGTCCGCCGCCATACGTCGCTTCAAGATCGATGATGTCTCGGAGAAGAATCTTCCCCTCGTTCAACTCGTCGCGCCACACCATGATCGCTTCGAACGTCAGCGGGCTCTCGCAGAGCGCGCCGATCATCAACTCGCGGCCCGCCTCGATGCGCTTGGCGATCGCGATTTCGCCCTCGCGCGAGAGCAGCTCGACCGAGCCCATCTCGCGCAGATACATGCGCACGGGGTCGTCGGTGCGTTCGGTCTCTTCGGTCTCGACCTTTTGGATCTGCGCTTCTTCGCGCTGCAGAGCGACGGCGCCGCCCTCGCCCTCTTCTTCCTTCTCTTCGGATTCGACGACGTTGATACCCATGTCCGAGAGCATCGACATCGTGTCTTCGATCTGCTCGGACGACACGCGCTCCGACGGCAGCACCTTGTTCAGTTCGTCCAGCGTGACGAAACCGCGCGTCTTGGCGCGCGCGATCATCTTCTTCACCGCCGTGTCGGTCAGGTCGAGCAGCGGATCGCCGCGCTCTTCGGTCTGTCCTTCGCCGTCGGCCTTCGTCTTCGCGGCGGCAGCCTTGCCCGCTTGTTGCAGCGGACGCTGCGCCGTTTTCGCTGCGGCGGCCGTCGTCGGGGGTTTTGCCATTAGTTTACCGGTTGCGGTTGCGTGCGTTGATTGTGCGGCACCGTTGCTTGCCGGGGAACCTGCGCCTTTCGCGAGTGGCGGCTTCGGTTTCGACGGCGGCAGCGGCTTGATCATGGCCCTCAAGATCGATTTCAGATCCGTGGGCTTCGGCTTTGGTTCCGTCTTGGCAGCAGACTTCGCGGCGGGCTTTCCCGCTGCCTTCTTCGATGCGGCCTGGGACTTCGATCCTTGGGCCTTGGCGTCTTTCGTCGTCTGCTTGCTCGTCACGGCGTCGTCGGTCTTCGTAAAAGGGTCGGCGTTCGAAAAAAGGCAAAGGCGGATGGCGCTCGTTCGAACGCCGGATGGATCGATCTAGAAAGCGTCGGGCGGTCCGGCCTCCGCGCCTTCGATCGACCTGAGTTCCTGCATGATGGCCCTAAGCCGCGCCACGTTCTCCTCCGTCGCCTCGCGCTTGAGCGCGTCGGTTGCCTGCGCGTGCTCGGCCTCGAGCTCGGTCAATTTGCGGTGGCGTGCCAGGACGTGGCGGAACTGACTGACGACCTCGTGCTGAGCGGTGTCGCGCCGGTTCATGGCCATCGTCTTGAGCATCGGCCGCCGCTCCAACCGCTCGCAAATGTCCGCGACCCCTCTGAGCCTGAGGTGGTCGCGAAGGCCTTGACTGTCAAGGGATTGTCCCGAAGAGGCCGCATGTAGGAGTTCGCGTCTAAGTTTGTCAAGATTGGCGTCCCCAATCGGCATAGAGGCGAACTGCTCGTCGAACGCCTCAATCAGGAAGGGATGGGTTAACCCCGCCAGCAGAAGCGCCTCTTCCGTGGTCCGGGTGGGATCCTTGAGGTGGGAGGTGCCCCGCCCTGCTGCCGAACGCCGCACGGCCTCCGACACCGGGGGCGTCCAGGCCGGCCGCCCGGCCTGCCCCCGCTCCTGCGGCCGGAAAGGCGCACGCGGCGCATAGCGCCCTTGGCCCCCCCAAGGCTCGCGCCGCCAGCCGGCCTCAGCCCCCGCGCGCTGCTGGGTCACCGGCGCGAACAAGGCCTTCAGCCGCTGCACCATCGCACTGCGGTAATGATCGCGCACCCGCATGTCGCCGATTTCGCCGACATGGCGCAACAGGTTCGCCTCCGCCCCCGCGCGCCGCTCGGGCGTCGCCAAGTCGACGCTCTCGATTTCGCGCCGCCACAGCATGTCAACGAGCGGCAGCGCCTCGTCGAGCACCGCCTGCATCGCGCTCGCGCCACGATTGCGGATCAGGTCGTCGGGGTCTTGCCCCTCCGGCAACAGCGCGAACTTCAGCGATTGCCCCGGCTCAAGCAGCGGCAGGGCGAGATCGATCCCGCGCTGCGCCGCCTTCACGCCGGCCGCATCGCCGTCGAAGCAAAGCACGGGCTCGGGCACCACGCGCCACATCATTTGCAGATGCTCTTCGGTGAGCGCGGTGCCGAGCGGCGCGACCGCCCCCGCAAATCCCGCGACGACAAGCGCAATCACATCGACGTAACCCTCGACCGCGATCAACGCGGCGCCCTGAGAAGCCGCCTTGCGCGCGGGCCCAAGGTTGAACAGCACCGCGCTCTTCTTGAAGAGCGGCGTCTCCGGCGAGTTCAGGTATTTCGGCTTGCCGTCCGGATCGAGCGTGCGCCCGCCGAACGCGATCACCCGCCCGCGCACGTCCGTGATCGGAAAGATCACGCGCCCGCGAAACCGGTCGTAAGGCGCGCCGCCATCGTCGGGAACGATGACGAGCCCCGCTTCCGCCATCTCATCCGCACTCACGCCCTTCGCCGAGAGATGTTCTTTCAGCGCCGTGCGCGAGTCCGGCGCGAAGCCTAATCGAAACGGCGCGACGCCCGGCCCGGTGAGCCCGCGCCCGTCGAGATAAGCGCGCGCCTTCGCGCCGCGCGATCCTTGGAGTTCGCTTTCGAAGAAAGCCGCCGCATACTCCATCACGTCGTAGAGCGAACGCCGCGACTTCTCCCGCGCCTCATCGCGCTGATCGCGCGCGGGCATTTCCATGCCGGCTTGCGAGGCCAACTGCTCGACCGCTTCCGGAAACGAAAGTCCCTCGGTTTCCATCACGAACGTGATGATGTCACCGTGCACGCCGCAGCCGAAGCAGTGATAAAACCCCTTGTCCGGCGACACGTTGAACGACGGCGTCTTCTCGCCGTGAAACGGGCACAAGCCCAAA
>JAEUML010000129.1 GCA_016792785.1 Alphaproteobacteria bacterium | reverse complement strand
CATCTCGTCCGCCGCGCGTTCGAACGCCCGCGCCAACGCGGTCAGCCGCGCAGCAGGGTCGGGCAGCGCGAACGTCGCGCCCGCGAAGTCGTCGAGCGCGCGTGCAACCTCGCGCAGCACCGCTGAAATCAGATCCTCGCGCGTCGGGAAATAGACGAACACCGTCGGCACCGACACGCCCGCAAGGCGCGCGACCTGCGCATGCGTTGCTCGTTCGATCCCCATCGCCGCCACAGCCGCAATCGCGCAAGGCAGCAACTGAGAGCGCCGCGCCTTGGGCGGCATCCGCCGCGCACCGTCGCCAGAAACATGCGGTCGCATTGTCATCCACCAAATATTGACAAAACTATCAATAAGAAGCAAGTCTGAGGAGGCGGCTGGTTGATGCGTTGTTTTTCGCAAGAAACTGCCGATGCCGCACTGTTGCGGATTGAGAGCCGGGTGCCATTCTCTTCCCCAGCAAACCCTAAAGGACCGCCGGCATGAACGACGCCAAATACGAACGCATCAAGATCGGGCGGGCCGGGCGCATCATGACGCTGACGCTCTCGAACCCCGCGAAGATGAACGCCGTCGACGGCCGCATGCACCGCGAGCTAGCGGACATCTTCTACGACCTACAGGAGGACAACAGCGTCGACGTCGTCGTGCTCACCGGCGAAGGCGCTGCGTTTTCCGCGGGCGGCGACATCGACTGGATGAAGCGCGCGGGCGAGGGCAAGGAGAAAGGCCCTTCCGTTATTGAAGGCCGCAAGATCGTCTTCGGTCTGCTCGACCTCGAAAAGCCGGTCATCGCCAAGGTGCGCGGCCCCGCGATCGGTCTCGGTTGCACGATCGCGCTGTTCTGCGACGTGATCTTCGCCTCGGACAACGCGCGCTTCGCCGACCCGCACGTCAAGGTCGGCGTCGTCGCGGGAGACGGCGGCGCGGTCATCTGGCCCCAACTCGTGGGTTACGCCCGCGCGAAGGAATATCTGATGACGGGCGACGCGCTGAGCGGGGCGGAGGCCGAACGCATCGGCCTCGTCAATCACGTCGTGCCCGACGCCGAACTCGACGCCCGGGTCGATGCGTTTGCGAAAAAGCTCGCCGCCGGCGCACCGCAAGCGATCAAGTACACGAAGGTCTCGGTCAACCTGCGCCTGAAGGAGATCGCGCACACGATTCTCGACGCCTCGATGGCCTATGAAATGGTGACGTTCAAGACGAACGACCACAAGGAAGCCGTCGCCTCGTTCCTCGAAAAGCGCAAGCCGAACTTCAAAGGCAACTGATGCAGACCTTGTTCGCAGAGCTTGAGGAGAAATTGCCGGAGGGCGCGAAGCTCTTCCGCAACCGCCTCTCGCGCACCGAACAACTTGCGATCCTCGACGACGTCGCCGCGATCGTGGAAGCGGCCCCGCCGTTCCGCCCGCAAATGCCGACAGGCCCCTACATGATCAACAGCCTCACGAATTGCGGGCCGCTGGGCTGGATGTCCGACAAGCGCGGCTACCGCTACGAACCCACGCATCCCGCGACCGGCAAACCGTGGCCGCCAATCCCGCCCACCGTCCTCTCCGTTGCTAAGCAAGCAGCAGCCGACACCGGCTACGCATTCGAACCCGACGCTTGCCTCGTCAACATCTACGCCGCCGACGGAAGACTCAGCCTGCACCGCGACTACGACGAAGCCGACTTCGCATGGCCGATCGTCTCGCTCTCGTTCGGCAACGATGCCGACTTTCAGCTCGCAGGCCCAAAGCGCACGGGCCCAAGTCAAACGTTCACGCTGCACTCCGGCGACGTTTTCGTGCTCGCGGGGCCAAGTCGCCTGCGCTATCACGGCGTCAAACGCATCCGCCCCGGCACCTCGCCGATCCAACACAAGGCGCTGCCCAAAGGCGGCCGCATCAACCTGACCCTGAGACGCGCGCGATGACCGAAAGCGAAGACATCCGCCTCCTGCGCGACGCGGTGCGCCGCTTCGTCGATCAGCACATGCCGCGCGAAGCCGCCCGCCGCTGGGACAAAGAGAACATCTTCCCGCGCGAGGTCTACGCCGAATTGGGCAAGATGGGCGTCATGGGCCTGACCGTGCCCACCGAATACGGCGGCCAAGGCGTCGACATACCGGCGACAATGGCCGTCATCGAAGAACTCGCCAAGCGCTCATCCGCCGTTGCCTGTCCCTACATCATGGCCGCCTGCTACGCCGGCATGAACCTCGTCGAATCAGGATCGGAAAGTCAGAAGCGCGCGTTCCTGCCGAAGGTGGCGAAGGGCGAGTTCATGTTCGCCTACGGCCTGTCCGAACCGAATGTCGGCGGCGACCTGGCGATGGTCGAGACGACGGCGCGACGCGAGGGCAACCGTATCCTCGTCAACGGCACGAAGCGCTGGTGCACCGGCGCCCACATCGCCGACTACGTCTTCTGCCTCGCCCGCACCGGCCCGAAAGAGGAGCGCTACAAGAACCTCACGATCTTCCTGGTTCCGCCGAAAGCGCAAGGCGTCACGATCCGTCCGCTCGACCACTTGGGCATCCGCGGCGTGGAAACGAACGACGCGATTTTCGACGACGTCGAAATAGGCGAAGACGCGATCCTGGGCGGACCGCAGATGTGGAATCAGGGCTGGAGGCAACTTGCCGGCCGCGCGCTCGAAGTCGAAAAGCTTGAGCTCTCCGCGGTCGCCTTGGGCCTCGCCGAAGCCGCCTGCGCCGATGCGATCGAATACGCCGAAACGCGCGTCCAATTTGGCAAGCCGATCGGCGCCCACCAAGCGATCCGCCACACGATCGCCGAGGCCAAGACGAAGACGCTCGCGATGCGCCTGATGTTGGCGAACGCCGCCGCGCTCGTGCAGGAGCGCAAGCCCAGCGCGCTCGAATCCTCGATGACGAAGCTCTTCTGCTGCGAAGGCGCCGCCGAAGTGACGCTCGCCTGCCAGCGCGTCATGGGCGCCTACGGCCTCTCGGACCTGACCGACATGGTCCGCTACGTCCGCGACGCGATCTCCCTCCCCATCGTCGGCGGCTCGTCGAATATGCAGAAGAACAACATCGCCAACCGATTGAAGCTCGCGGAGTGATCATGACCGACCTCATCGCCACCGCCCGCAGCTTTCACGACGAACTCAAGCATCGTGCGTCGGAGATCGAAGCCGCGCGCCGCCTTCCTGCCGATCTCGCGAAGAAGTTCATGGAGGCAGGCTTCTTCCGCCTGCTCGTGCCGAAGGACTACGGCGGCCTCGAATCCGACCCGCTGACGTTTGCTCGCATCGTGGAGACGTTGGCCGAAGCCGACGCCTCCGCAGCCTGGAACGCGATGATCTGCGGTTCGACCGGCGTCACCGCGAGTTGGGTTTCGCCCGAAGGCGCACGCGAAGTCTTCGCACGGCCGAACGCCGTCGTCTGCGGCGTCTTTGCGCGCCGCGGCAAGGCGCATGACGAGGGCGACCACTACCGCGTTGAAGGCAAGTGGCAATGGGGTTCCGCGAGCGACATTTCGGATTGGATGACGGCGGGTTGTGTCCTCTATCGCGACGGCAAGCCGGTCATGGACGGCGAAACACCCGCCAACGGCGCGATCTTCGCGCCGACGCGCGAAATTGAACTGCAAGGCAATTGGGACACGTCCGGCCTCTGCGGCACGGGCAGCCAGGACTTCGTCATGCGTGACGTCCGCGTGCCGAAAGCGCGCGCCGAGTTCGGTGCGTTCAAGATCTACACCGACCGGCCGCTGTTCCACTTCCCGCCGTTCGGCTTGCTCGCCTGTGGCGTGACGGCCGTGATGATGGGCGCCGCCCGCGCCGCGATCCGCGAACTAACGGCGCTGGCCAGCGTCAAGATCCCGGAAGCCCACCGCCGCGTCCTCGCCCAACGCACGCAGACGCAAGAACACCTCGCCGAAGCCGAAGCGCTGCTCCGCTCCAGCCGCGCCTTCTATGTCGAGATGATGGAGAAGGCCTGGGACGAAACGAAGGCGAAGGGCAGGGCATCGACCGAAACGCGCCGCGATCTGCGGCTCGCGATCACGCACGCCGCGCGCTCGAGCGTGCGCGCGGTCGATCTCATGTACAACCTCGGCGGAGGAACGTCGGTGTACAAGGCATCGCCCTTGCAGCGCATCTTCCGCGACGTCCACGTGGCGTCTCAGCACATGCAGGTCGCGACGCCCACGATGGAAACCGTGGGCCGCCACATGCTAGGTCTCGACGGCGACTACAGCCAA
>JAEUML010000060.1 GCA_016792785.1 Alphaproteobacteria bacterium | reverse complement strand
GATCCGTGCGAAGCCGGCGCGGGCATAGTAGGGCTCGTCGCCCACGAGCACGACGGCGCGGTGGCCCAATCGCTTTGCTTCGGCGAGGCTCGTCTGCATCAGCGCGAGCGCGATGCCTTGGCCTTGGCGGTCGGCGACGATCGCGATGGGGCCGAGCATCAGCGCCGCCTCGCCGCCGATCGTGACCGGCCAATAGCGCACGGTGCCGAGGATGCGCCCACCCTCCTCCGCCACGAACGAGAGTGCCGCGATGGGCGCGACGCCCTCGCGCAGGCGATAGGCGGTTTTTGCGAAGCGCCCGGGACCGAACGCCTCCGCCACGATCGCGTCCGCCGCCGCAGCGTCGCTTGGCGTTTCGAGCCGGATTGTCACCGCCATCCTGTCACCTTTATTCGTGCCAAAGCACGAAAAGAATACACTGTCATCCCGGGCGAGGCGTAGCCGAGACCCGGGACCCAGGAGACTGGGCGCAGCCTCTCCGCGTCATCACGCAATCTCCTGGGTCCCGGGTCAGCGGAGCTGCACTTCGTGCTGCACCGCGCCCGGGATGACAGTTTGAGTGTGGCATCACGCGCGCACCGCGCCTCACCCCTTCCCCTTCACGAGGTCGGTGAGCAGTTTGATCTGCTCGTCGTGCTTGGCCAGCATCTGCGTCAATTGTTCGTTGCGCAGATGGTCGACCTTCTCGTGCAGCGCCATGATTTCGAGTTCCGCCTTCAGGTTCACCTCGTAGTCGTGCTGCGCGGTCAGGCGGTCCTTCGCTGACTGCCGGTTCTGCGACATCATGATGATCGGCGCCTGCAGCGCGGCCAGCATCGAGAGAAGCAAATTCAAGAAGATGAAGGGGTAAGGGTCGGGCGCGCCCACGATCAGAATGATCGTGTTCAGGATCGCCCAGAAGAACAGGAACCCCATGAAGATCATGATGAAGGTCCACGAGCCGCCGAACTCCGCCACCTTGTCGGCGAGCCAGGCGCCGAACGTTTCCTTGGTCCCGCTTTCCTGACTGATGTCGCGGCTGACGACGGTGCGCTCGGCCACGTGTTTCAGGATGCGCCGCTTGCGCTCCGACGAAGCGTCGCTGCCCAGCCCCAATTTGTGCTCCAGCGTCTGCAGCAGATGATGCGTGTTCATATGTGGCCCTCGGATCGTCGGTCGCGATTCGAAGGGCAGCTTACAGGATTGTGCGCGAGGGACTGGAACGCGCCGCTGCGGGCGGTTAACGTCGCGCCCCTGAAATCCAAGGGAGGATGAGCATGGGCGTTCTGTCGGGCAAAGTCGTTCTGGTCACCGGCGGCGGCAACGGCATCGGCAAGGAATGCGCGCTTCTGGCGGCGCGCGAGGGCGCGAAGGTCGTGGTGAACGACCTCGGCGGCTCGACGTCGGGCGGCGACGAAGGCTCGGCCGGCCCCGCCGAAACGGTCGTGAAGGAGATCAAGGCCGCGGGCGGCCAAGCGGTCGCGAACTCCGAAAGCGTGACGAGCCGCCCGGCCGTCAAGCGCATGTTCGAACAGGCGAAAGACGTGTTCGGCGGCCTGCACGCGGTGATCAACCCGGCCGGTATTCTTAGGGACACGATGTTCCACAAGATGACGGATCAAGATTGGGACCTCGTCATCGACGTGCACCTGAACGGCGCCTACAACGTCTGCCGCGCGACGATCGAGCATTTCCGCGAGCAGCAGGACGGCGCCTATGTGCTGTTCACCTCGACCTCCGGCATCATCGGCAATATCGGTCAGGCGAACTATGCGGCGGCGAAGATGGGCGTGGCCGGCCTCTCGCGCATCATCGCGATGGAAGGCGCGCAAAAGAACGTGCGCTCGAACATCATCGCCCCGTTCGCCTGGTCGCGCATGATCGCGACGATCCCGATCAAGGACGAAGCTTCGGCCAAGCGCGTGCAGCGCATGAAGGACCACATGCGCGCCGATCAGGTGGCCCAACTCGCGATCGCGCTCTGCGCCCCGCAATCGAAAGACGTGACGGGCCAGATCTTCGTCGCCCGCGGCAACGAAATCTTCCTGATGTCGCAGTCGCGCCCCTTGCGCGGCATGGCCAAGATCGAAGGCTGGACGCCCGAAACGATCTGCAACCACGCCTTCCCGGCGCTGAAAACGATGATGTACGACGCGGGTGCCACGACATCGGTTTTCGGCTGGGATCCGATTTAGACGCCGCTGTTCGTCATGGCCGGGCTCGACCCGGCCACCCAGTGCGCGCACGTCTGTGCGCGCGGAAGACCCAATGAACTCGCCGCGAAAAATGCTATTGAGAAGACAGTCTCCCCGCCGCGCACACGCGCGGCGACTGGGTGGCCGGGTCAAGCCCGGCCATGACGGACTTGAGTCATGACCACCGCCTTCACCTACGACGCCCTGCCCCAGGAACGCGTGCACTTCGGCCGCTCGGTACGCGAGGTTCTGGGCGATGAGGTCGAGCGCCTGGGCGCCAAGCGCGTCTTCGTCGCAACGTCGAAGACGCTGCGCGAAAAGACCGGCGCGATCTCGCTGATCGCAACGACGCTCGGCA
>JAEUML010000047.1 GCA_016792785.1 Alphaproteobacteria bacterium | reverse complement strand
CCGTTCACCGCCGCAAGGCCGACGCCGCCGCAGCCGATGACCGCGACCGTTTCGCCCGGGCGGACGTTCGAGGTGTGCATGACGGCGCCCACGCCGGTCATCACCGAGCAGCCGATCAACGCTGCGCGGTCGAGCGGCATGTCCTTCCTGATCTTCACGCAGGCGTGCTCGTGGATCAGCATCTGTTCGGCGAACGACGACAGGTTCAGGAACTGGTTCATCGGGTCGGCGTCTTTGGCGAGACGCGGCGTGTCACCTTTCTGACGCTTCGTCTCGGGGCTCACGCAGCGCGACATGTGGCCGGTCAGGCAGTGCTCGCAGTGGCCGCAGAACGCCGAGAGGCAGGTGATGACGTGATCGCCCGGTTTGACCGTGCGCACTTCCGAGCCGACCTGCTCGACGACGCCCGCGCTCTCATGACCGAGGACGGCCGGCAGCGGATAGGGATAAAGGCCGTCGACGAAGTGAAGATCGGAGTGGCAGACACCCGCCGCCGCGGTGCGGATCAGCACTTCATGCGGACCCGGTTTCGAGATCTGCACGTCTTCGATGACGAGCGGTTTTTTCACTTCGCGAAGGACGGCGGCTTTCATAGGGCTGGCTCCGGTGGATCAATGGCGATGCGGCGGCAACCTAGATTAGGGGATGGGGGCTGGGGAATAGGGGATGGGGAATGGAAATTGGATTGGCTCGCTGCCCCTGCCCTCCCTATTCCCTGTTTCCCATTCTCAATTCCCTATTCCCTAAAGCGTCGGTTTGCGCACAAAGCCCGCGGGCGGCGGCTCGGTCTCGTTGCGGATATCGATGTCGGTAACCTGCGCCAGCGGCGGGCCGGCCGTGCAGGCGCGCAGCATGTCCTGGACCTTGTCGTCGGCACCCGCCATCATCAACTCGACGCTACCGTCGCTGCGGTTTCTGACCCAACCGGCAAGGCCGCGCATGGCTGCCTCGCGGATTGCCCAATCGCGAAACCCGACGCCCTGAACCGCGCCCTTGATGCGCAGGCGGAAGATCGTGGCCTCGCTCATGGTTCCAACGTGCAGCCATAGGCTTCGGTGTAGGTCGCGCGGCGCGTGATGAGACCGAAGGCGCTCGCGGTTGCGGTTCGGACCGACGTGTCCAACTCAACCGCGATTTGTTCGAAACCTGGGGGATCGTCGGCGCGACACGCTCTGAGGTCTCGCTCGCCGATGAAGACGCATGAGCACGCGACCTTTGCCATGGCCGCAGCGGCGACACCCGCTTGACCTGCGAGGCGCCAAGCGAAGAGGCTGGCGGCAAGCAGTGCGACGGCAAGTCCTGCGTAAACAAGTGACCGCATATTCAACCTTTTTCATCCGCCGCTATAGTGGCGGCGAGAAGGGAGCCTTGGCAATGCGGGCGATCGCGGCATTCTTGCTTTGGATGGCGATTTCTTTCGGCGCGGCTGCCGAGGAGTATTCGGCGCAGGGCGACAAGACGCCTTTTCCGACCGAGGCGTGGGCGGAGGTCGCGCCGGACGATCGCTTGAGGGCCGCGCTTGGCGCTGTGCTCGCGCGCGCATTCGAGGGGACGCGCCCCCCTGCCCTTTCGAACACCAAAGCGATGGTCGTGATCGTGGGCGGGCGGCTGGCGGCGGAGCGCTACGCGGTGGGCATTACCAAAGACACGCGGCTGCAGTCTTGGTCGATGGCGAAGAGTTTTCTTCACGCGGCCCTGGGTCTTGCGATCGGTGACGGTTTGATCGACCCCGACGCGCCGGCTGCGGTGCCGGAGTGGCAATCGCCCGGCGACCCGCGCGCGAAGATCACGCCGCGCGAGCTCGGTCAGATGACGGATGGTCTTGCGTTCCGCGAAGACTATGCCGACACGAACTCGGAAGTGATGCAGATGCTGTTCGGCGCGGGGCGCGGCGACGTCGGCGCTTCGGCCGCCGCGGCGAGGCCCCTGCATGCGCCGGGAACAGTGTGGTCCTATTCCGGCGGGTCGGCAAATATCCTCTCGCGAGTGCTGCGCGACCGGTTGGGCGGACGCGAGGCGTATCGCGCGTTTCTACATGAACGCTTGTTCAAGCCGATCGGTATGATGAGCGCGGTTGCGGAGTTCGACGCGGCGGGAACCTGGATCGCGAGTTCCTATGTGCACGCGACCGCCCGGGATTTCGCAAAGTTCGGCCTTCTCTATCTGAACCGCGGCTTTTGGGAGATGCGCCAGCTGATCCCGCGGGACTGGGTGGAGGGCGCGGCAAAGCCCTCGGCGGCGTCGAAGGGATTCTACGGGACGTTGTTCTGGCTCAACGGACGCGATCCTTCGACGGGGCGGTTCGCGATTTCCGAGAAGCTGCCGGAGGACATCTACTTCGCCCGCGGGTTCGGCGGGCAACTCATAGCGATCGCACCCTCGCACGACGCCGTCATCGTCATGCTGAGCGCCGCGTACAGCGAGGACAACCAGCCCATTGTCGATCTGTTCGCCGATCTACTGAGCGTTATCGAGCGGCGTTAGTGGCGCACCAGACGGGCGCCGAAGCGGCGCTCGAACTTCGGCAATGCGGCGGCTGCGATCGCGATGCGTAGCTTGACGTTGCCCTTTGCGTCGCTTGAGCGCTTCAGCACATCGGCGTTCTCGTATGTCCAGGCGATGTCGGCGCCGGCATGCGGTTCGAGCTTGAGATCGGCTTCGATTGCGGTTTCGGCCAACGTGCTGTCGATCATCTTCAGCAGGCGATCCATGCCTTCGCCGGTCAACGCCGAGACGGAGACGCTCTTCGGTTCGCGCTTGCCATTCGCGGCGACGGGGCGTGCGTTCGCGGGCACGCGGTCGATCTTGTTCCAGACCTCGATCATCTCGCCTTGCGCGCGTTCGGAGACGCCGAGTTCGTTCAGCACGCCGAGAACGTCGTCGCGTTGGGCCATCCAGTCGGGGTGGCTGACGTCACGCACGTGAAGCAGGATGTCCGCCTCAAGCACCTCTTCGAGCGTGGCGCGGAAGGCGGCGACGAGTTGCGTCGGCAGGTCGGAAATGAAGCCCACCGTATCGGATAGAATGATGCGGCGTTTCGACGGCAGGACGAGGCCGCGCATCGTCGGGTCGAGCGTCGCGAACAACTGGTCCTTCGCGAGCACTTCGGCGCTGGTCATGCGGTTGAACAGCGTGGACTTGCCTGCATTCGTGTACCCGACGAGCGCCACGATCGGAAACGGCACGCGGCGGCGCGCTTCGCGATGGAGATTGCGCGTGCGCTTCACGTCTTCCAATTCGCGCTTGAGCTTGGCGATGCGGTCGCCGATGGCGCGCCTGTCGGCTTCGATCTGCGTTTCGCCGGGACCGCCCAAGAACCCGAAGCCGCCGCGTTGCCGCTCAAGGTGGGTCCAGGAGCGCACCAGACGGCCCTTCTGATAGGTCAGGTGCGCGAGTTCGACCTGCAAGCGGCCTTCGGCGGTACGTGCGCGTTCGCCGAAAATCTCGAGGATGAGGCCCGTGCGGTCGAGGACCTTCGTGTCCCAGGCCTTTTCCAGGTTGCGCTGTTGCACCGGCGAGAGCTGGCCATCGCAAATGACGAGTTCCGGCTTCTCGGACGCGCAGAGCGCCTTCAGCTCGTCGACCTTGCCCTTGCCGATCAGCGTCGCAGGACGCGGTTCGGAGATCGGCGCGGCCACGGCGGCGATCACGTCGAGGTCGATCGCGACCGCCAAGCCCGTCGCCTCCTCGAGGCGCGCTTCAAGGCTTCGCGTCTGGTCGCCGCGTTTGAAGTACGGATGAACGACGATCGCCCGGCGGGACCCTTGTCCCCCGGCGCCGTGCGCGCTTTGCGTTTGCGTCAAATCAGGCTGCTTCCGGAAATTGGCTCAATGCGCCTCGGCCGCGACGTCGGCTTCCTGTTCGAAGAGTTGAACCGGGACCGAAGGCATGACGGTCGATATAGCGTGCTTGTAGACAAGCTGCGAGTGGCCGTCACGGCGAAGCAAAACGCAGAAATTGTCGAACCAAGTAATTATTCCCTGAAGCTTCACGCCGTTGACGAGGAAGATGGTCAGAGGCGCTTTGTTCTTGCGACAGGCGTTGAGGAACGTGTCCTGAAGGTTCTGCTGTCGATCACTCATGGGTTTTAGCCCCATTTGTTACTGGTGTAGGCGCACTTATGCTTGGCCACTATGACAGCGGTATGTCGAAACGCGCGACTCAAGACGCTCCGTACACCCGCATAAGGGGAAGATGGACGACGATCCGCAATCCGGCAAGTGACAAGCGTCCATTCGGCTCAGTTCGTTGCGTTTCTTCAACGCGTTAACTACTCGGACCGCGAGGTCCAATAAGCCTCGCCAAGACGCGCTGCTATGGGACCGGGCCGACCGGTGCCTATTTTACAATCATCCACTGCCGTTATTGGCAGAACGCCGATGGACGCGGCGGTCAGAAATGCTTCGCGCGCAGCCTTCGCCTCTTCGACCGTGAAGGCGCGTTCGTCGAGTTCTATCCCGAGTTGACGACAAAGCGGCAGGATCTCGCCGCGCGTGATCCCGGGCAGGATTGCGTGACCGAGCGGGCGGGTCCGGAGCTTGCCCGCCGCGTCGACGATCCAAGCGTTGGTCGACGCCCCTTCGGTGACGAATCCGTCGCGATCGACGAACCAAGATTCGAATGCCCCCTTCTCGCGCGCATGCTGTTTCGCCAGCACGTTGGCGAGCAGCGCCGTCGATTTGATATCGCAGCGCGCCCAGCGCGATTCCGGAATGGTCACGACCTTCACGCCCGTGGCGGCCCAGGCCGCATACTTTTCGAGGGCTATGCTGCGCGCCGTGACGACGAGCGTCGGCTCCGTTTCGGCGGACGGGAAGCCATGATCGCGCGGCGCCACGCCGCGCGATATCTGCACATAGACCAGGCCATCGGCGACTCGGTTGCGGCGCACTGTTTCGCGCATGACGTGGCGCAGTGCGGCGCTGCCGACCGGACTGCGCATGCGCAGTTCGTTCAACGAACGATCCAGGCGGCGCAAATGCGGCTCTTCGTCGATCAACTGCCCCCCGCGGACGGCGCACACCTCGTAGACGCCGTCGGCGAATTGGAAGCCACGGTCTTCGATGTGGACCTGGCCGGTCGCGTGCGGGACATAACGGCCATTCACGTAGGCGATGCGAGGCATCTTTTGTCGTTCCTTCGGTGCAACCCTGAGGCGAGGTGGGGCGGGCCTCAGAGCGACGTCTCATGGTTGGTTTTAGTGTGGACTGCCGACATCGCAAGCCCTCGCGGGAACAGCGAGGCCCCGGCGCCATTGCGGTGCGGCTGGGATTCTCTAGGCTGACGGCGACTTTGAAAGGGACGGTGATCATGGGCTTTGGCGCAGATGCACTCGCAAGCGCGCGGACGCGTGCGTTTTCGATGCCCCTTGCGGATTTGAATCCGGGCGATCCGGAGTTGTTCCGCACCGATACGCATTGGCCCTATTTCGAGCGGCTGCGCGCGGAGGAGCCGGTGCACTGGTGCCGCGACAGCGAGTTCGGGCCCTATTGGTCGGTGACGAAGTACCAGGACATCATGGCGGTCGACACGAACCATCAGGTGTTCTCGTCGGAGGCGGCGCTGGGCGGGATCACCATTCGCGACGCGCGTCCCGATCTGCGCCGGCCCTCCTTCATCGCGATGGACCCGCCGAAGCACGACGTGCAGCGCAAAGCGGTGAGCCCGATCGTCTCGCCCGCCAATCTGGCGCAGATGGAGCCCATCATCCGCGAGCGGGCGGGGAAGATTTTGGATGCGCTGCCCGTGGGCGAGACGTTCGACTGGGTCGACCGGGTGTCGATCGAACTCACCACTCAGATGCTGGCCACGCTGTTCGACTTTCCGTTCGAGGAGCGGCGAAAGCTGACGCACTGGTCGGATATCGCGACGGCGTTGCCGATCAAGGG
>JAEUML010000021.1 GCA_016792785.1 Alphaproteobacteria bacterium | reverse complement strand
TACGGCGCGTTCATCGTGCCGGGCCTGATCATGCTGACGCTGTTCACGGAGAGCATCTTCAACGCAGCCTTCGGCATCTATTTCCCGAAATTCACCGGCACGATCTATGAGGTGCTTTCCGCCCCCGTCTCGCATTTCGAGATCGTGCTCGCCTATGTCGGCGCGGCGGCAACGAAGTCGGTCGTCCTCGGCCTCGTGATCTTGGCCACCGCCTCGCTCTTCGTCGACCTGCCGGTCAACCACCCGCTCGCCATGATGGCGTTCCTGATCTTGATCGCGACCAGCTTCTGCCTGTTCGGCTTCATCATCGGCATCGCCTCGAACAATTTCGAGCAGATGCAGATCGTCCCCATGCTGATCGTGACGCCGCTGACGTTCCTCGGCGGCGCGTTTTACTCGATCGACATGTTGCCGGGCGTATGGCGCGACGTCGCCTATTTCAACCCGATCGTTTATCTGATCTCGGGCTTCCGCTGGAGTTTCTTCTCGAAGGGCGACGTCAGCGTCGAAGTCAGCCTGATCGCGACCTTCGGCTTCCTGCTGATTTGCCTGGCGATCGTGGGCTGGATCTTCAAGACCGGTTACCGCCTGAAGACCTGATCAACCCTCGCCCGTCGCAAGCTCCATCACCAACGCAACGACGGTCAGCGCGGCGAACACGGCGACGGTCGCGACGCCGACATAGACGGCGACCATTGCGTTCGCGCACAGCGCATCGGCGAACGCCGTTTCGGCTGCGGTCTCCATCAAGGCCAAAGCGACGGTGACCGAAGCACCCCACGGCACCGCGAACCAAATCGGGCTCATCAGCGCGAGCGTGAGCATCGTCGCCGACAGTGGCCTGGGCGCGAGCGGCGGCTGCGGCAGCGCGAAGTCGATGGCGAGCTTGACGACGAAGAACGCCGAACCGAACGCGACCAGCGCAAACATCATCTGCGCTGTCCCCACCGCGAACGCAGCGCCGAGCCCCACGGCGAGCGCCGTGACATAGCCCAAATAGTGCCGCCAAAGGCGCGCGAGAAACGGCATCCCGCGCCCCTCGCCCCGCACCTGCTCCAACGCGGCGTTCAAGTACCGCCAGCGATAGACCGCAAACGCCGCCGCGCCGACCAGAAGCACCGGCACGGCGCTGAGTTGCTCGACCCGGCCCTTCGTCCAAACTGTGTAGAGCAACATCGCACCGATCGCGGGAACCGCGAACCCGACAAGCCGGTCGACCATCTCCCGCCCAAGGCTCGGCACGGGAAAGCGCGGCGCGACGCCGACCCACGACGGCACCGCCAAGTACGCCAGCAACGCCGCCGCCAGAAGCGCAAACAACTCAACCCGCGTCGTGGCGAACAGCGCAACGCCCGACACCAACAGCACGGCCAACGCCGCCACCCCCGCCCGCCGCCGGCGCAGGTCCAGCAACGCATGCGCCCGCGCGGACGGCATGTCCCCCATCAATGATCCCCCTATTGCTAGCACTTTGGCGCGGCGCCGGGGTGAAGCGCAACCACTCGCGAGCTAAGCGTAGCCCAACACCGCCCGCAATCCAGGCGCGGCGTAGTCGACGAGCCTCTTCTGCGTCGCGGGCAACTCGTCGGGAATCTCGAACGGCAGCCCGGTCAGGTTCTCCCGCGCCGTGCCGGAGTACTTGCGGTCCGCACCGATGCGCACGCGCTCACGCCAATCACCCGGCATCGCGATCCCGCAAAGCTCGAGCAAACGCGCGAAGAAGACTTCGCCCTCCGCCGTATCGAGCTTGCGCAACGCCGCCGTCAGGTCCTCGTACTTCAACACCGCGGCTCCCGTCCCCAACCAGGCGACGGCGTTGAACGTGTAGACCTCGCTCATCGGCGGCGCCTTTTGATAGACGCCGAAGATCATGAGGTTCAGCAGTTCGTCGATACCGAGCGCGCCACCCTTCACATGATCGATGTTGCCCTTGAACTCGTCGGAGAGAAAAAACCGCGCCCGCGCCAGAACCCAATTGTAGGGATCGCGCACCAGCACGATCTTGCGCACGCCTTTGAGCTCGATGACGGACATATCCGAAAACAGCAAGTGGCCCCAGCTCATGTAGTTCATGCGCGCATCGAACGCGCGCAGATGCTGCTTCAGGTTCGGCCATTGGATCGCCTGGTCCATGTACTGCTGCTCGACCGGCACGAACATGCGCACGATGTTCCGCAAGAGATGCGTCCCGCTCTTCGGCACGCTGTTCAAGAACACGGGCTGGCCAAGGCGCACCTGCGCGAACTTGACGTTTTCTTCGTTGAGCGTGTCGGGCGCGAGGCGGACGACTGGCATACGCTGGAAATCCCCGGGGTTGTGGCTGCAAGTCTAAAGTCACCTCGGCGGGCACGCCACGCAAAAAGGGGCGGCGGATCGCTCCGCCGCCCCGTTAAGCTGAACGCCTGGCCTTCAGAACTTCTTGGACACCGAGATGAACGCCGTCCGGCCAAAATAATCGTAGTTCGAAGTGAACGGATTGCGGCCGATGGTCGTGATTTCACCATTGTTGATGCCCGAGACCGTCGGCGGCTCCTCGTCCAACAGGTTCCTGAGACCGAGCGTAATACGCAGATCCTCGCCCCACTCCTTCGTAACCGACAGCGAGTGGTAGACTTTGGATTCCGCAATGAGGTCGCGGCATGTCGGTCCGTTGAAGATGACCGTCCCTGGGCACGTTGTGCCGTTCGCGTCGATGAAGTCCTGGACGTCTGACGTGTGCTGTAGCGCATCGACGGTCCACAACGCGCTCCACTCGCCCATGACCCACTCCAAACTGAAGTCGCCGACCCAAATCGGTTCGCCGTCCTCGCCGTTCGTCGACACTTCAGTGCCTTCGAAGAGCGCGATGGTGTCCTCAAACTGCCAGGTCATCTGCGTCAGGAACCTCAAATCACCCCAACCGTTCGGCAGTTCCTGCCTGGCCTCAACCGTCACGTCGATGCCACGGTTCGACTGGCTGTTGATGTTGATGAAGCTGTCACGCACTTCGGCAATTGTGAACGGATCGGTCGGTGTGCCGCGCGTGAAGAGTTGGCAAAGCGGATCGTTCGGGAAGAAGTCAGAGCCATAGCAACCCGACACGATGTTGAAAGCGCCAAGCTGGGCGATTTCCCCTTCGACCTCGATCTCGAAATAGTCGACCGCAATCGAAAGGCTCGTGCCGTCGGGCAAAAACTCCTTCGGCGTCAGAACCACGCTCAGGCTTTTCGCTACCGACGTTTCAGGCTTGAGAACGCCGAGCCCGCCGCCCGTGACGATCGTCGCGGTGATTGCACCGCCCAGGTAGTTCGGGTTTGGGACATCAACCGCACAATTGTCTGCGAATTGCTGCGAGATCACGCCGTTCGCCAGATTGGGGCCCCATTGGATGCACGGGTCCACGTTCCGCTGGCCGAGGAAGCTCGTCTGATTCGCAAGGAACAACTCGAAAAGCTGCGGCGCGCGGAACGACGTACCGTACGTACCGCGAAAGCGCAGCCAGTCGTTTACCTGCCAGTTCGCGCCGACCTTGTACGTCTCGTCGCCGTCGCCGACCGTATCGACCTCGGTGTAGCGACCCGAGAAGCGCAGGTTGAACGACTTCGCGAACGGCGCATCCTTGAGCAGTGGCAAATCGGCCTCGGCAAAGAACTCTGTGCTCGTGCTCTCGCCAGCCGTGACGCCGGCACCCGACAAACCCCAGCTGTTGTTGGCGAGCGTGACAGCGCCCGGTGTGTCTTCGATCTCGTCGTTCCGCCAAGCTGCACCGAACGCCACATCGAGCGGACCGGCCCACAACTCGAACAGTGAACCCGTGACCGCCGCTTCAGCCGACCACTGTGTGTAAACGGTCGTTCCGGTTTCCTCGTCGAAAAGGAAAGCACGTTGCGCGGGCGTGAGATTGCCGCGCAGGAATTCTGGATCGGTCCAGTTGATGTCGATACACGGACGGCCGCTGATGGGCAGGTTGGTTCCCACGCATGACGACGTGCGGAAGTCCTGGGTATCGACCGCCTCCTGAAGGATGACCTGCTGCCAATACTCCGCGTCCGACTTACTGTATTGCGAATAGAAATCCCAAGACCATCCACTGAGCGCACCACCGAAATCACCTTTGAGGCCCACCATTCCGCGGTAGTAGTCGACCTCCTGTGCGCTATCGAAGTGGTCGGTGATGGCCGTCGGACTGATCAGAAAGGCGCCGTTCCAACCCGGCGAGAACGGATCGCCGAAGCCCGGTACAAAGTTCTCGGTGAACCCAAACTGCCAGAATTGCCGCACGCCGTTCTGATAGGTCTCGCGACGATTGTAGAGGAACTCGCCGAAAAGTTCGATCGCGTCCGTCAGCTGATACGACCCGTCGACGAACAGCGTGTAGCGCGTCGTCTCGGGAACAAAAGTCGCATCCTTGATGAAGGGATGCATGGCGTTTTCGACACCATAGGACGGGCCGTCATAGCCAACAGGGAACCAGTTGGCCGGCGTCGACAGAAGGAACGGGTCGCCGCCGGTCCCGGCGAGAGGCGGAATGAAGTTCTGCAGATTGTCACCGGCATAGTTGAACTGCATGCGCCGGATCGGCTGACCGTTTGCCGCGATCGCGTTCGACGGATTGGCGGTGTAATAGTATGTGTAGTCGTAGAGCCAAACATGGCCCCACAGCAGGTCGCGGCAAGTCGGCCGGCCTGTGCGCGGGTCTATCCGATCGATTCGATTGCCCGAGGTGTCGAACACGTTATCCTCGGCGCATTCGAGATATTCGCGGTCGCCCAGCTTGAGCTCGTGACGCTTGTAATAGTCCGCCGCCACTTGAAAATGACCGCCCTCGAAGGTCGTGCCCCAAAGCACATTGTAACGCTCTTCTTCGCCACCGCTTTCGAACGGATGGCTGTAGAAGCCGCTCGCCTCGATACCGTCGGTATCACGCCGGGTGTTGATGTTGACAACGCCGGCGACGGCATCCGAACCGTAAACTGACGACGCGCCATCTTTCAGAATTTCGATCGATTGAACCATCGACTGTGGGATCACGTTCAAGTCGAACGGACCGACCGCGCCGCGCACACCCGCTGGTCCTGCCCGTCGCCCGTTCAACAGAACGAGTGTTCGCTCTGCGCCCAGACCACGCAGGGAGACGGTTTGCGCACCTGCACCGCCGTTGGTGACGAAGGCCGAAGATATTGCCGAGGTAATCTGTGCAGAGCCCTGCGCCACTGAGGACGACTGAATCGTAGTAGCAGTGTCGATCGACCCCGCACGCTCCGCTTTCCGTGGATCAACGATCTGCACCGGCGACGGGCTCGTGAACTCGTTCTTCTTCAAACGCGTTCCGGTGACGGTCACCTTTTCGACCGGCTTGTCCTCGGCGGGTTGGGCTTCGCCCGCCGCTGGCGCCGGCTGCGCAGGTGCATCCTGCGCAAATGCGCTCGGTGCGCCGACCGAGATCGCTACGGCCGAAACGCTGGTCATCAGAATCGTGCGCCAATCGGCACGCGCCGCCAAACTGCTCATGTAGCCCCCATTTACCGTGGCCCGTTACACGGACTCACACGCTCGGCCTCCGACGCCCCTGCCGAAGGCCCACCAACATTGCAAAAAGTGTAACAATCGACCGGGAGTCGGGCCAACAAAACCGTCATCAATTGGCGACCGAATATTGCGAAAATAGCAACTGCGACGGCAGCCGGTACCTCCGTGCCACACCTGCGTGCAGGCCGCACAACCGACAGGCGAACTTCTTGACCTCCCTCAAGGCGGACCGCCCGGTCGAAGCGCCAGTCTGAAACCGCATCCACGGAAGGAGAACTTGGGTGGTGAAACGCAAGCTGCTTCTGATCGCGGCCGCGCTCGCGGCCTTGCTGCTCGTATGGCTCGCGCTGCCGAAGCAGGCGCGATCGCTCGGTGCGCCTACCGCAAAATCTGCGACAGGAATTCCTTCGTCCGCGGGCTCTTCGGTTTGGTGAAGAACTCCTCTGGCGGGGCGATCTCGACGATCTCGCCCTCATCCATGAAGACGACGCGGTTGGCAACGGTGCGCGCAAACCCCATCTCGTGCGTCACGACCAGCATCGTCATGCCGGTCTCCGCCAACTCGACCATCGTCTCGAGCACTTCTTTGATCATCTCGGGGTCCAGCGCCGACGTCGGTTCGTCGAAGAGCATGATCCGGGGCTCCATGGTCAACGCCCGCGCGATCGCGACCCGCTGCTGCTGACCGCCCGACAGCTGACCGGGATACTTCAGCGCCTGCTCGGGAATGTGCACGCGCTCGAGATACTTCATGGCAAGCGTCTCGGCCTCGCGCTTCGGCAAGCGCTTCACCCACATCGGCGCCAGCGTGCAGTTCTCCAGCACCGTGAGATGCGGGAACAGATTGAACTGCTGAAACACCAGGCCGACATTCGCGCGCACAGCTTCGATCTGCCCGATTTCTTCGGAAAGCTCGACGCCCTCGACCGTCAGCCGGCCTTCCTGATGCCGCTCGAGCCCGTTGATGCAACGGATCAACGTCGACTTGCCCGACCCCGACGGCCCGCAAATCACGACGCGCTCGCCGCGCGCGACGGTCAAGTTGATGTCCTTCAACACGTGGAACGCTTTGAACCACTTGTTGAGGCCGGTGATCTCGACCGCGCTTGTGCTCACCGCCGCCCTCCCGCACCCAACACGCCTTCCAAATGCGTGGCGTAGCGCGACATGCCGAAACACATCGCCCAGAACACCGCGCCCACGAACGCATAACCCGTCAACGCGGTGTTCGGCGTCGCCCATTCCGGATCCGTCGCCCCTGCCTGCACGATGCCCAACAGATCGAAGAAGCCGATGATCGAAATCAGAGACGTATCCTTCAGCAAGCCGATGAAATTGCCCACGATGTTGGGCAATGAGAGCCGCAACGCCTGCGGCAGGATCACGAACGCCATCGACCGCCAATAGGAAAGCCCCATCGCGGCCGCGGCCTCGTACTGCCCTTTGGGGATCGCCTGCAAGCCGCCCCGTATCACCTCCGCCATGTAGGCGGAGGAGAACAACGCGACCGCGATCAACGCAGCGAGCAGCTTGTTCACCGAAAGACCGACGAACAGCGGCAGCATGTTCGCCGCCATGAACAACACGGTGACGAGCGGCACGCCGCGCCAGAGCTCGATGAAGGCGACACTGAGCCCTTTGACCACCGGAAGCTCCGAACGCCGCCCCAGCGCCAAAAGAATGCCGAGCGGCAGCGACGCCACGATCCCCGTGAATGCAACGACGAGCGTCATCAACAAACCGCCCCACCGCGTCGTCGGCACCTCTTCAAGCCCGAACCCGCCCGCCAGCAACACGAACGCGATGAGGGGATAGGCGAGCACCATGACCGCGCCGACCGGCCGCTTGCCAGGCATGCCGGGCATCGTCAGCCACAAGAGCCCGAGCGCCAGCCCGATCAACGTCAGGTCGACACGCCAACGCTCCGTCACATCGTAGAAGCCGTAGATGATCTGTCCGATCCGTTCGCTCACGAACGGCCAGCACGCACCGTTCTCGAACGCCAGACAATCGTCCCGCCCGGTGCCCGTCCAGGCCGCATCGATGAACGCCCAGCGCACGAACGGCACGACGACCCAATACAGAATGAGCAACGCCACCACCGTCAGGGCCGCATTGCCCCACGACGAGAACAAATTCTCGCGCAACCACTCGATCGGCCCCGGCAGAGGTGCGCGCGGCGGCGGGCGTGAAGCCTTGGTGGGCGCGTTCGCCATCAGCGCTCCGTCAACGCGACCCGCGCGTTGTACCAGTTCATGAACGCGCTGGTGAGCAGGCTCAGCGTCAAATAGACCGCCATCGTGATCGCGATGATCTCGATCGCTTGTCCGGTCTGGCTCAGCGTCGTGCCGGCGAACACCGACACCAGATCGGGATAGGCAATCGCGACCGCCAGCGACGAGTTCTTGGTCAGGTTCAGATATTGCGACGTCAGCGGCGGAATGATCTGCCGCATCGCTTGCGGCACAATCACAAGGCGCAGCATCTGCCCGCGATTGAGACCGAGCGCCTGCGCGGCCTCCGTCTGCCCGCGCGCGACACCTTCGATGCCCGCGCGCACGATCTCGGCGATGTAACTCGCCGTATAGGTCGCCAGCGCCACGACCAGCGCCATCATCTCCGGCAGCACAACGATGCCGCCCTGAAAATTGAAGCCCGACAAAGCCGGCACCGAGAACGACATCGGAAACCCGGCCGCCGCACTCGCGAGCAGCGCCGGCACGACCAGCAACGCCGTCGTCCCCGGCGCGACCGGCGACACGCGCCCCGTCCGCTCGCGCACCGCCTTTGCCCGCAGGAACATGAAGATCGACGCGATCGCGCCCGCCGCAAACGCAAGCATCACGAAGCCGAAGCCGCTTTCGGCGACAGGCGCGGGCAGATAGAGCCCGCGATTGTTCAGGAACACGGCATCCGCGACGCCCCAACTCTCGCGCGGCCCCGGCAAGGCGCGCAGCACCGCGAAGTACCAGAAGAAAATCTGCAACAGCAGCGGCAGATTTCGTACGATTTCGACAAAAGACCGCGCCAGCCTGGCAACGAGCCAGTTGGACGACAACTGCCCGATCCCGACCAGGAACCCCAGCAGCGTGGCGAGCACGATCCCGATCGCAGCGACCAACAACGTGTTCAAAATGCCGACGAGCAACACGCGCCCATAGGTCGACGTCTCGTCGTAGCGGACGAGCGTCTGAACGACGTCGAACCCGGCCGTGTGATCGAGAAAGCCGAAACCCGTCGCAATGTGCTGCCGCTCGACGGTCTGAATCGCGTTATTCGCCATGATGCCGAAGAGAAGCAGCACGCCAGCGATCAACGCCGCCTGAAACAGCAGATCGCGCGTCCGCCGCCTGCGCCACCAGGCAATGCGCAGAGGTGTCGCCATTCTAAAGGATCCCACCGCCCCCTCTGTGGGGCGGTCGATACGGCGAGCGAAGCGACGCCGGATCGGGTGGGGGGACTGCGGCGACCGAAAGCCCCCCACCCGATCCTTCTCCGCCCTTCGGGCTGCGAACGATCGACCGCCCCACAGAGGGGGCGGTAGCAATTCTACTTTGATGTTTGGCGATGAAGTCCTGGGCGACGCTCATGCTTGAGCACATCACCGCACCGGCGGCGCGTATTGCAGCCCGCCCTTCGTATGCAGCGCGTTCATCCCGCGTTTGATCTTCAGCGGCGAGCCCTGACCGACATTGCGTTCGAACACTTCGCCGTAGTTTCCGACATGGCGCACGATGCGCACGGCCCAATCCTTGGTCAGCCCCAGCGACTCGCCGAACGCGCCCTCGACACCGAGCAGGCGGCGCACTTCGGGGTTCGGCGACTTCAGCATCTGATCGACGTTCTTCGAGGTGACGCCGAGTTCTTCCGCGTTCAGCATCGCAAAAAACGTCCACCGCACGAGGTCGCCCCACGGTTGATCGCCTTGGTTCACCGCGGGCCCCAACGGCTCCTTCGAAATGATCTCAGGCAAAACAATGTGGTCGTCGGGCTTCGTGAGTTTCAACCGCTCGGCATAGAGCCCCGATGCGTCGGTCGTGTAAGCGTCGCAGCGGCCCTTGTCATAGGCCGAGATGACCTCATTGTTCCGCTCGAACGCGATGACCTTGTACTTCATCTTGTTCGCGCGGAAATAGTCGGCGAGGTTGAGCTCCGTCGTGGTGCCCGTATTCGTGCACACGCTCGCGCCGTCCAATTGCCGCGCGCTCGTCACCTTCGCCGACTTCGGCACCATGAAGCCCTGGCCGTCGAAATACATCACGCCGATGAACTCAAGGCCGATCTGAACGTCGCGGCTGATCGTCCAGGTCGTGTTGCGCGACAAGACGTCGAAGTCGCCCGCCTGCAACGCCGTGAACCGCACCTTCGCCGAGGTCGGGAAGAACCGCACCTTCTTCGGATCGTTGAAGATCGCCGCCGCAATCGCGCGGCAGAAATCGACGTCCATGCCCGCCCACTCGCCCTTCGTGTCGGGCACCGAGAAACCCGGCAGCCCCTCGTTCACGCCGCAGCGCAGAAAGCCGTTCTTCTTCACCTTCGCCAAGGTCGGCGACGGCGCGGCAAACGCAGGCGCAAGCGCGAGCATCCCGGCGACGGCAAGTGCGGCAAACCGCATGATGGTAGAACGCATTCGGACTGGACCTTTCGGCGGAGGATTGCGGCTCACGCCCGGAATGGGCAGGTTGCGCCCATACATAAAGGAGAGGCGGGCCAGATGTCTAAGCCCGGAGAACGCCCGAAAAGCCCCGAAACGACGGTGGTCACCGCCGGCCGGAAGCCTTTCGACCATCATGGGCTCGTCAACCCGCCTGTGTACCATGCCTCGACGATCCTCCATCCCACGATGGAGGCGCTCGAAAAGCGCACGCCGACCTACACCTACGGCCGCCGCAAGACGCCCACGATCGAGGCGCTGGAGAACGCGATATGCGAGCTCGAAGGCGGCGCCGAAACCGTGCTGTGCCCCTCGGGCCTGCAGGCCTGCACGCTTGCGCTGCTGACCGTCGCTTCGGCAGGCGACCACGTCCTCGTCACCGATTCGATCTACGGCCCGACGCGCACGTTCTGCGACAAGACGTTGGCGCGCTTCGGCGTGACCACGACCTATTTCGACCCGCTGATCGGCGGCGGCATCGAGGCGTTGTTTCGCCCGAACACGAAGGCCGTCTTCGTCGAAAGCCCCGGTTCGCTGACATTCGAGGTGCAAGACATCCCGGCCATCGCCGCCGCCGCCCACGCCGCGAACATCGACGTGATCGCGGACAACACCTGGGCGACGCCCCTGCTGTTCGATGCGCTGGGAAAGGGCGCGGACCTCTCCGTCATCGCGGCGACGAAGTACATCGTCGGACATTCGGACGCGATGCTGGGCACGGTGACGGCAAACGCGCGCCTCGCCAAGCGGCTGCGCGACACGCACGGCAATCTCGGCCTGACCGCCGGCCCCGACGACATCTATCTCGGCCAGCGCGGCCTGCGTACGATGGCCGTGCGCCTGCGCCAGCATCAGGCGACGGCCACACGGCTCGGCGAATGGCTACAAGCACGGCCTGAGGTCGAGCGCGTGCTCTACCCTGCACTCCCCTCCGACCCAGGCCACGCGATGTGGCGGCGTGATTTCAAAGGCGCGTCCGGCCTCTTCGGCGTCGAGTTGAAACCATGCTCCACTGCCGCGCTCGCCGCCATGCTCGACGGCCTCGCGCTGTTCGGCATGGGCTGGAGCTGGGGCGGTTATGAAAGCCTGATCGTTCCCGCCCACCCGCACCGTACTGCGAAGAAATTCGAAACCAAGGGCCCGCTAATCCGCATCCACGCCGGCCACGAAAACGCCGACGATCTCATCGCCGACCTTGACGCCGGGTTCGAGAGACTGAATAAGGCGTCATGAGCGAACGCAGCAGTATTGGGTACGTCATGGCCGGCCCCCGAGCCGGCCACCCAGGGTCGCCGCCTGAGCGCGTGGCCCTGGGTGGCCGGGTCAAGCCCGGCCATGACGGAGATTTTTGCGCGTCATGACCCAACTTGCCCCCGACGACTTCATTGCGCGCGTCACGTTCGACGACCGCGGGCTCGTCACGGCGGTCGCGCAAGACGCAAGGGACGGGCGCATCCTGATGGTCGCCTGGATGAACCGAGAGGCGCTGACCCGCACGCTAACGACGCGCGACGTCACATACTGGTCGCGCTCGCGCGGCGAACTTTGGCGCAAAGGCGGCACCTCCGGCCACACGCAACGCCTCGTCGAAGCGTGGATCGACTGCGACGGCGACACGCTGCTGCTGAAGGTCGACCAAACCGGCCCCGCCTGCCACACCGGCGCACCGACTTGCTTTTTCAGCCAAGCGAAACTCTAAGCGAGACCCCATGCCCCGCAGCACCGTGAAGACCGAGATCACCGGCAAAGTCTGGAAGGTGGTGGCCGAGAAGGGCCAACGCCTCGCCGAAGACGAACCGATCGTCATCCTCGAAAGCATGAAGATGGAAATTCCCGTCGCCGCCCCATTCGCCTGTACGGTCGTCGACATCGTCGTAGGCGAAGGCGATGCGGTCAGCGAAGGCGACGTGATCGCGCATATCGAGAGTTGAAGGTGATCGTCCGCATTGTTCTTCGGACTGTCGCGCTCGTTGTTGCGCTCGCCCTTGCCGTTCTTGGCTGGGATGTCGCCACATACGACGCGCGGGCGTGGCGCGCGGACTACGAACACCTGAAGCGCGAACTCGCCCAGCGTTACGCAAACCTTGATTGGATGGTCGAACGCCGGCGGATGGATCTGCGGGCGCTCGACGCCGAGACCGGCGCCGCCATCGACGGCGCGCACTCGCGCGCACTGGCGATGCTCGCGCTGCGGCGCTTCGTGCGTGCATTCGACGACCCGCACCTCAAACTTGTCCGCGGCGACCCTTCAGACGGCGACGCCCCGGGACCGGCGGCAACACCCCCACCCGTCGCTTCGTGCGAGGCCGCGGGCTACGAAGACGACGACCACGCCTTCCGCTTCCCCTTCGAAGGCCTTGCGGGTTGGACACCCGTCCGAACCGGCGCTTTTCCGGCTGGGATGGCCGGCGACCTTGGCGTGCTGCGCATCGCAGCCTTCGGCGAGGATCGCTATGCCGCCGCTTGCAGCCGAGCATTCCGAACCGGCTTGACGTCGCGCGAACTGAGGCTCGCCGTCCGTGCCCGTTTGCAGCAGGAGCTGATCGCCACGCTGGAAGAACTGAAAACTCGCGGCATCAAGCGCCTGCTCATCGACATCTCGGGCAACGGTGGCGGCACGGAGTGGGTCACCGAAGTCGTGGCGCTATTGACCGACCGCGAACTCGTGCGCCAGTCGGCGCGCCTTGCTGCGCCCGCATGCGACCGCTCAGCCATCTGGCGCGGCGAAGCCGTGTGCCCCGTGCTTGCGCCACCGGGCGAACCGTCACGCCTCACCGGAACGGGTCAGTGGAAGGGGCCACTCTTCATCCTTGCCGACCGCGACACGGGGTCCGCGTCCGAAGACTTCGTTGCCTGGCTCCAGCAAAACGGCGCCGCCGTCGTCCTCGGCGCGCGCACCGCAGGCGCCGGGTGCGGCTACATCGACGGCGGCGGACGCATCCGCCTAAACCAAAGCCCGTTCGACGTCATGGCGCCGAACTGCGCCCGATTTCTGAACGATGGCACGAACGAGATCGAAGGCATCAAACCCGACATCGAAATCCCGATGACGGCGGAAGCGCTCGCCGCAGCGCTCGCCCGTCAATGAACCATGAAGTCGTCGTTGTCCGCCGGCCCGCCGCGGTCGAGGTTCGGGAAGGCGAGCAGCGCGATCCCGACGAAGAGACCGACCACAGCGCCGACAGCACCGGCTGCGACCGGATTATCGGCAACGGTCGCGAACAAGCCCGCCGTCACCGCGATCGGCGCACCCACCCACAAGACCATGCTTCGCCTGGGCGGTCTGCGGCGGCGAGGACCTGCCATGTCATGCTCCGAACACGTTGCGAAGATGAGGGTTCAACAGTTTTCCGGCGGGATCAAGGCGGCGCCTGAGCGCCAGGAAATCGCCCCAACGCGGATAAAGCCGTTCGAAATCAGGGGCTTTCAGCGTGTGCAGCTTGCCCCAATGCGGCCGCCCGCCATAGCGGCGGAAGATCGCCTCAGCCGCCTGGAACAACGGCTCGTAGCTCTGACGGTGATACTGGTGCACCGAGATCGTGACGGCATCGCGCTTGTAGAACGGCGAGAGCCAAATGTCGTCGCCCTTCACGAAGCGGAACTCGATCGGAAACACGCCCCCAATCTTCCGCGTACGGATCGCCTCCGCGACCTCGCGGATGCAGTCGGCGCCGTTCGCGGCCGGCACCGCATACTCCATCTCGTTGAAGCGCACGTTGCGCGCGCTCGGGAAAATCTCGTGGCTCCAGCGCGCCCGGCTCGACGCACCCATTGAAGCACGCGTGAAGAAACGTTGCAGCGGGCCGGACAGCCCCGGCGCGAAACGCGCGACCTCGCAGCCGATCCCGAACGTGCGCTGATCGGCGCTAACCCGCTCGCCGCGCGCGGCCATCAACTCACTGGTCAAAGGCGCCGACACGTCTTCGCTCGTCTCGTCCAACGACTTCGCCACCACGCTGTCGGCGTAAGGAAACCAAAAAAACTCGAAGTGCCGATGCTCGTCGCGCAACTTGCCGAGATCGCGCCAGCATTCGGCCGCCGGCATCACCCAATTGCGTTCGCGCAGTTTATAGGCCTGGCGCACGCCGAGCGTGATCGCGCTCATCACGCCGAGCGCACCGAACGACACGCGCCCCGCCTCCCAAACGTCGGCGTTCGAGGCGGCCGAACAGTCGAGAGCCTCGCCCGCAGCCGTCACCAAACGAAAC
>JAEUML010000334.1 GCA_016792785.1 Alphaproteobacteria bacterium | reverse complement strand
GCGACGAAGGCGAGGCAGAAAGCAAAGGCTTTTGTCATCGTCATTTCGTTGTCCTGAAAAACTCTTCGAGGATGCGGTTGAATTCTTGAGGGCGCTCGAAGTAGGCGCTGTGGCCGGCGTTCGCGATGTGCGCGACTTTGGCGCCCGGCGTCGCGCGGGCGAGGGCGTCGGCGGCGAAGGCCGGGATCAATATGTCCTCATCGCCGACGATGAACTGGATGGGGCAGGCGATCGCCTTTAAGTCTTCAGGCGGGCGTGTGCGGGCGGCCATCAGCTTCGCGCCGAGCGCGTTCTTGTCCAGGGCCGCGTTCTGGTCGTCGATGTGGCGGTAGAGCAGATTGAGCGCCGGCTGCTCGCGCGCCATGCGCTCGCCCGCAGCGGGGTGAAGGCCGCGTTCGAACAACTGAGGCACCTTCACGAACTCAGTTTGGACCCATGGATCGATGCGCGAGCGCTCGGGTTCGGCGATCTGGCGTGGGTCGATGGTCCCGGTCGTGCCGGCGAGCACGATCCCCTTCAAGCCGCGCGGCCGGGTCAGTGCGTATTCGATGGTCGTCCAGCCGCCCATCGACTGGGCGACGACGCGCACGTCGTCCAGTTCAAGATAGGTGATGAGTGCCGCGAGATCGCCGGCATAATCTTTGGGGTCCGGCCCGCCTGTGATCGGCGACGACGGCGCGAAGCCGCGATTGGCAAACGTGACGCAGGTGAAGTGCGGCGCGAAGTGCGCGACCTGTTGGAACCATGACATGTGATTGCCGCCAAGCCCGTGCGCGAAAACGATCGCGGGACCCGACCCTGTGACCTCGTAGTGGATCGCGCAGTCGGGACGTTGGAGCGTGCCGAGGCGGCGCTTGATCGTTGGTTGGCTCATGGGTTCCATTCCGTTGCCTCGATTTGCCCACAATTCGGGTGGATCGTGCAACCGGGCTGAGGCAGGGGCGAGGGATGGTCGCGATTTGGCGCGGCTTCATCTGGATGATCGGGTCGGTGTCGGCGGCTGTCTTGCTGCAGCTTGCGTTCGATGTCCGATTGGCGCCGTTCGCACAACGCATTCTGGATGAATATGATCGCGGCGTCGCGATTGCGGCCGGACATGTGGAGCCTTGGGTCGCGGCGTTCTTACCGGTGTTGCATGCCGCCATCGGCGGAGGACTGCAACTCCAGCCCCACTGGACCCACGTCTTTCTGGTCGTCTTTCTGCATTTGTCGCCTCGGGGGAATGCGACCTACGGGGTCGGCGACTTGGCGGCGGCGGTTCTGAAGTGTCTGCAGGCCGTCGGTGCGATCCTGTTCGCGACAGTTGCCGCAGCTTTTGTCGGTGCCGCCCCGTTCGTCGAACCGCTCTCGGAGGAGGGGTTCTTCGTCGGTGTTTTCATCGCGAGCGCCCTTTGCATCAGCGTTGCATCGAACTTTCGCGTCTCGGAGGAGCCGGCGGATCAAGCGCGCTATGAAGCGAGCGACGCTTGGTGGAGCCGGTCGCGCACACGACAAATGATCGTCGACGGTTTCGCCGTTGCCGTCGTCCTTGCGATCATCTGTTTGGGAATGGTCGGTTTGATGCTCGGATGGCTCGATGTTCGGTCCGCGGAGTTCATCCTGCTCGTTGTCGGATTGGCGATCTTTGTCGCAGTCAATGTCCGGGGATTCTATCGGTTCCTGTTTTCGCCACGCGACGAAGCGGACGACTTCATCGCGGGAAACTCAGCGATGATGAACATCGCCCTATCTTCGATGGTGTTGGTTCTGCTGCCGCTTGCCGACCATTTGTCGCCCAGACAGTCGATACGTGGTCCGATGTGGATGATCCTTCTCGCGGCGGTCATGGTCACGGCGGCGCACTATTTCGGACGAAAGGCTCTTTGGACCGCCGTCGGCCGCTCGGACGACGCGAGCGAGGCGCCCTCTGTCCCGGCGCTTGGGGTCTTCATCGCGGGCGGCGCGACAATTCTGTTCGCAAGTTCTCTCTTGCAGTGAATGCACTCATGCGAGCCCCATGCGTTTGCGCCAGACGTCGCGGGGCAGGCGGAAGCGCACGACTTCGACAAAGCCCGTGCCCTCAGCTTGCGGCCGGGCGTCGCGGCCGTCTTCGATCCAGCCGCGCTTGGGCATCCCGCCAAGCACGGCGGCGTTGTCGGCGAGGACCGTCGCGCGGGCGAGGTCCAGGTCGAGCGTTTCGAAGAAATGGCGATAGACTGCGGTGCGGGATTGGGTGCGGGCGCCTTTGTTGCGGGCGTCCTTCTCGCCGATCAGGACGTTCACCAGGAACTCGCGCTGCGGCCAATTGATGTAGACGGCGCGGATGCCGACGAGGCGGCCGGTCGCTTTCTCGAAGATGCCGAGCAGGTGCGCCTTCACGCGATCGAACGAGGCGATGTAGTCGCGCACGGCTTCGGCGCTCAAGTGCCGGGTGGGGGCGTTCAGCATGCGCGCTGTGTCGGGGTCGGCAAGCCACTCGCGAAACGCCTCGCTGGCGTCGCCGGTCTCGAGCGTGCGCACGATGTAGTCGGCGGTCTCGAGCGCGATCGCGTGTGGTGCGCGCGCGATCACTTCACGACTTGCCGGCTTGGTGGGCGAGGTGGTGGCGGATCACTTCTTTGATGATGAAGTTCAGAAATTTCTCGGCGAATTCGGGGTCGAGTTTTGCGGTCGCTGCGAGCGCGCGCAGGCGGGCGATCTGCTCGGCCTCGCGCGACGGGTCGGCCGGCGGCAAGCCCGTGCGCGCCTTCAGCTCGCCGACCTGCTGCGTGAACTTGAAGCGTTCCGCCAAAAGGTGAACGAGTGCCGCGTCGATGTTGTCGATCGAATCCCGCAGGCGCTGAAGGTCTCGCGTCGTGGCGGCGTCGGTCATGGGGTCACCGGGTTCGATTTTACACCCCCACGTAAGCACAGGGGCAGGCAGCTTGTCAGCGGGGACGGGTGAGCTGGAAGGCGAGGTTCGCCTTCACGGCCGGCCATTCGGTGGCGATGATCGAATAAACGCAGGTGTCGCGCAGCGAGCCGTCGGGGTAACGCTGGTGGTTGCGCAAGATGCCGTCGAGCTTCGCGCCCAAGCGTTCGATTGCGCGGCGGCTCTGGTGGTTGAAGAACGATGTGCGGTATTCGACGGCGATGCAGCCGAGGCGCTCGAAGGCGTGCGTCATGAGCATGAGCTTGCACTCGGTGTTGAGTGCCGAACGTTGCACGCGCTTGGCATACCAGGTCGAGCCGATTTCGACGCGTTTGTGGACGGGGTCGATGTTCATGTAGGTCGTCATGCCGGCGCAGCGACCGTCGGCGTCGAGCACCGCAAAGGGCAGCATTGAGCCTTTCGCTTGGAGCGCCAGCCGGCGCTCGATCTCGGCTGCCATGCCCTCAGGCGACGGTACGCTCGTGTACCAGAGGTTCCACAGTTCGCCATCTCTGACCGCCTCGACCATGCCGGCTTGGTGCGACTTGGCGAGCGGCTCGAGCGAGGCGTGGCGGCCCTTGAGCGTGATCGGTTCAGGCCAGGTCAAGGCGCTGTCTCCTGTTGAATCGGTGGCGTACAGTGGTGAGTGAATAGAAGTGAGGAAAGAGGAATGTACTATCCGCAAACGGTTGTCTGGAACAAGGCCATGCAGATGGTATTGGAAGTGTGTCGATTGGCGCCTCGCCTCCCGAGGGAAGAGACCTACGGCCTGAGATCACAGATAACGAGGTCGGCTGTTTCTGTGCCGGCGAACGTGGCGGAGGGATGGACACGTGAATCGACGCGTGAGAAAGCGCAATTTCTTTCCATCGCGCAAGGTTCGCTTGCCGAAACCGAGACACTGCTTACTCTGCGCGAACGGCTTAATTGGTTCCCGCAAACCGAGACCGCCAAGGTTCGAGGGCTGATGGACGAGGTTAGCCGCATGCTGACTGCAATGAGGCGAAATCGCCGGCGCTCAGCAGCGAGCCGGTGAGCGCGTTCTCATTTTTCACTTCTCTTAACTCACGTCTGAGGGATGCCATGTTGAGGCTTATGCTTGTGTTGTGCGCGCTCTTCGCTATCCACGTGGCGGAGGGGTCGGAGCGCAAGGAAGGCGACTTCGTCGCGCGGGACTTCACGTTCCGCTCGGGCGAAACGATGGCGGCGCTTCGGCTGCATTACACGACGCTTGGGACGCCGCAGCGGGACGCTCAAGGGCGGGTGACGAACGCCGTCATGTTGCTGCACGGCACGGGCGGGAGTGGGCAACAGTTCTTTCGGCCGCAATTTGCCGACGTGTTGTTCGCCAAAGGTGGGCTGCTCGACCCGGCGAAGTACTACGTGATTCTTCCGGATTCTATCGGGCACGGAAAGTCGTCGAAGCCGAGCGACGGGTTGCGCACGAAGTTCCCGCGGTACGACTATGACGACATGGTGGCGGGCCAGCATGCGTTGCTGACGAAGGGGCTCGGCGTCGATCGGTTGAAGCTGATCCTCGGAACGTCGATGGGATGCATGCATGCGTTCGTGTGGGGCGAGATCCATCCCGACTTTGCCGAGGCGCTGATGCCGATGGCGTGCCAGCCGGTCGAGATCGCTGGCCGCAACAGGATGTGGCGCAAGATGATCATGGATGCGATCACGAACGATCCTGACTGGAAAGGCGGCGCCTACAAGGCCCAGCCGACGCGTGCCTTGCGGACGGCAGCGGGGATTCTGGTGCTGGCGGCGGGCGCGCCGATTCAAATGCAGAAAGCCTATCCGACGCGCGTGGCGGCCGATGCCTATCTCGACAAGACGATCGCGGAGCGGATTGCCGAACTGGACGCGAACGATCTGCTCTATCAGGTCGCGTCATCGCGGACTTATGATCCGTCGCCGCGGCTCGAGGCCATCACGGCGCGGGTGATGTGGATCAACTTCGCGGACGACTTCGTCAATCCGCCGGAACTCAAGATCGCCGAGCGCGAGGCGGCGCGGCTGAAGCGCGGGACGTTCCTGCTCATGCCTGCGAGCGAGGAGACCCGGGGACATGGCTCGCACACCTGGGCGGTGCTTTGGAAGGATCGGCTTGCGGAATTGTTGGGCCCGTAGGCCAAGAAAAAGGCCGCCTCGGCGTAGTCCCGGAGGCGGCCTTCTTGCTTTGGTGAGGCTTTGCGTTACATCACGAACGTGACCGACACGACGCCCGAGTGGTTGTCGTAGTCGAGATCACCCGCGGCCGAGTTCGCCGCGAACGGCGCACCCAACGTGACTTCCGGGCCCTGCATGTAGCGGTACCCGACGCCAAGCTGCACGTTCGGCGAGATGTCGAAGTTGATGCCGGCGCCAAGTTGCCAGGCAAAACCATCGTCGCTCGTGCTGAACGCCGGGATTACGCCGCCGATGAACGTGCCATCGGCTTCCACGTCCGCCCAACCGATTCCGCCGCCGAAGTAAGGACGAACGCCTGCGACGTCGAAGTCGTACCAGGCATTGGCCATCACCGAAAAGGCGGAGTGGTCGTAGGTGAGAAGTCCGCTGTCGAGGCCCGGCGTTGCCGACGACCAGTCGCCATCGACCGAGTTCTCGCGGTATGCCGCTTCGATCTCGACCCGTAGACCGGGCGTCACCATCTTCGCCAAGCTGTAGCCAATCGCGCCCGAGATGACCCAGCCCGTGTCAGCGTCGGTGTTCACCGTCAATGTGTCGGGGCCGTTCACGGCTGTGAAGCCGTTGTCGTCGAGCCAATTGGCGCCGCCCGACACATTGACGTACCAGCCGGTTCCCGCTGCATTTGCGGGAGCGGCCAGAGCCAATGCGGCGAGCGCCGCAGTCGCAAGTAGAGTTGACTTCATGCGTTTCTCCTCAGTTTCCGCCTTCAGGCCCCCCGCTGAGGAGTCTGAATGCGCGGTTAACTGTTTCGCACCGGTATGCTTGCGAATCAGTTAACCGGGTGAGCGGGTGGTAGGGCCTGAGCAAGTGTTTTGACGCGTGCATGCTTCGTTCGGTCGGGCTGTGTCGCGCCGACGCCACGTCTCTTAAAGGCCGAAGAAGGCCTCCTGCAGCAGCGGGTTCGGCGTGCCTTGTAGCCGGTCGATCAAGGCGTTGCGGCGCATTTCTTCCGCGTCCGGAGGATCGGCTTGCATCCAACCGAGCAGAAGGCCGCGGTCGGTGACCGCATCTTCGAGCGGCAGGCCGTAGACGAAGTGCATGTAAACGAGTGACCGGGCGATGTCGCCCTTCACATCGTCACGCGGCTCGACGACGGCTTTGGCGCCCGTGCCGCGCTCGAAGTCGGGGCAGAACTCCGTGAAGCGGCGCGTGTTCTCGCCGTCGATGATCCCGTAGCGAAGGCGGCTGCGGCTGGAGTTTACGCGCTGGAGCGCCGGCCAGAGATTTTGCAAGTCCGCCATGGCGCGCTGAACGCGGGTTGCCGAACACGTGCGATTTGTGCAGCCGGGCTCGCTTTCGGCGATCGCGTCTGCCGGAAACGTGTGCTCGACCGAGAGTGCTTGAGCGACTTCGTTCCGCCGCGCGCCGTCGAACGTCACGCCGCAATAGAGTTCTGTCCCGCCCGACGGGTAGAGCTTGCGCCAAAAGACCCGCCGCGCCTCGTCATAGGTCTGATATGTGCGCTGGCCGCCCTGCGGCCACGGTAGTTCGGCAAGACGCTCCCACTGCTCGTCCGTGGTGCCCGACGGCAGGATCGACGGCATCGCCGTTGGGCGCGGACGATCCACGCCCGCACAAGCGGCGAGCGTCGAAACGAACACGACGAAGCAAAGGCTGCGGACAATCATCATAGCCGGACTCCTCACGCGAATCAGACGGTGTTGCGGAGTCTAGGCGCGCGGCACTGCAGTTGGGGCGCATCCGGCAGTGGTGAGATCGTCCGCGCCGCTACGGCAAGTTCATTTCGGGTGAATTCGCTGCAAAATATCGGCGCCATGCCGCCTTGCGGATTGCGGAACGGCGGGCCCATGATTTCGCCCATGAAACTCTCCGAATGGCTGACGCTCAACAACGTGTCGCGCGTCGAGTTCGCGCGGCGCGCCGGTTTGTCGCCGAGCGCGGTGACTCAACTCTGCAACCACGACGGCGCGTGGCTGTCGCGCGAGACGGCGGAGGTGATCGTCCGCGAGACGAAGGGGCTCGTCACGCCGAACGATTTCATGGCGCCGGCGGCAGCACCTGCCGACGGCGAGCTTCGCGCGGCTAGCGTGGCCGAGGCCGTCGAGGCGTTTGCGTCGGGCGAACTCGTCGTCGTGACGGACGACGACGACCGCGAGAACGAAGGCGATCTTTTCGTCGCGGCGTCGAAATGCACGCCGGAGAAGATGGCGTTCATCATCCGCCACACGTCGGGCATCGTGTGCGCGCCGGTCTCTGCCGAGATCGCGCGACGTTTGAAGCTCGATCCGATGGTGGCCGCGAACGACGCGCCGCTCGGCACCGCGTTCACGGTTTCCGTCGACGTGAGGCACGGCCTCACGACGGGCATCTCGGCGGACGAGCGCACGAGCACGGTCCGTGCGCTTGCAAATGGAAACGCGGGCGCGGGCGACTTCGTGCGGCCCGGGCACGTGTTCCCGTTGATCGCCAAGGACGGCGGCGTGCTGATGCGTTCAGGGCATACTGAGGCTTGCGTCGATCTCTGCCGGCTGGCGCAGCTGCCGCAGGCGGGCGTGCTGGCCGAAATGACGAACGACGACGGCAGCGTGATGCGCGGGCGCGAGGTTGCTCTGTTCGCGCACCGGCACGGGTTGAAGCGGATTTCGGTTGCCGATCTCATCGCCTACCGGCAGGCGCGCGAGAAACTCGTCAAGCGCATCGCGACGTTTCCGGTCGAGACCGCGATCGGGACGTTGACCGGCCACACCTATGTGACGCCGTTCGACGACGTGCATCACTTCGCGTTCGTGTTCGGCGAGGTCGGCGACGGGCGTGCGGTCACGGCGCGGCTGCACCGGGCGCATGTCGTGGGCGACGTGTTCGGTGGGGCGAAGCTGATCAACGCGGCGCTCGCGCGGTTCGCCGAAGAGGGGCGCGGCGTGCTCGTCTATTTGCGCGACGGCGCGGCGGGCGTGCCGGTGCTTCCCGTCGCCGACACCGAACAGGTGAAGTCCGAGGCGGTGCGGCGGCGGCAATGGCGCGAGATTGGGCTCGGGGCGCAGATCCTGCGCGATCTCGGGATCGTATCGATCAAGAATCTGGTGACACAGCCGCAGGCCTATGCCGCGCTCTCCGGGTTTGGCGTGGAAATCGCGCACACCGAAGTTTTGCTCTAATCGCCTTCGAACCGCTATAGAGGCGCCTTGTCATCGGGAGCGGACATGGCGAAGCAGCAGAAATCGGTGGTCGTGACGGGCGTGTCGACCGGCATCGGCTGGGGCGCGACGAAGGTTCTGACCAAGGCCGGCTACCGGGTCTTCGGCAGCGTGCGCAAACAATCGGACGCCAAGAAGCTGCAGGACGAGTTTGGCGCGAATTTCGTGCCGCTGATCTTCGACGTGGTCGACGAGAAGGCTGTGCAGGCTGCTGCGGCGAGTGTGCGCCAGGCGCTCGCTGGCCAGCGCTTGTTCGGGCTTGTCAACAATGCCGGGATCGCGGTCGCAGGGCCGCTCGCCTATATGCCGGTCGAGGAATTCCGCAAGCAGCTTGACGTCAACCTCACCGGTGTCGTGATCGCGACGCAGGCGTTCTTGCCTCTGCTCGGGATCGACCCCGATCTGAAGGGCAAGCCCGGGCGGATCGTCAACATCTCCTCCGTTGGCGGACGGAACGCGACGCCCTTTCTTGGCGCCTACAACACGTCGAAGTTCGGTCTCGAAGGTCTGTCGGAGGCGCTTCGGCGCGAGCTGATGCCGTTCGAGATCGACGTTGTCGTTATTGCGCCGGGTGCGGTTGCGACGGCTATCTGGGGCAAGACTGGTGAAGCCGAGCTCAAACGCTATGCCAATACGCCCTACGCGCCGCAACTCGCCAAGCTGCAGGCGGTGGCTGCCGAGCAAGGCCGCAAGGGACTATCGCCGGAGCGTTTGGGGCGATCGATCTTGACGGCACTGTCCGCGGCAAAACCCAAGGTGCGTTATGTCGTGACGCCGGAACCGGTGCTGAATTTCGTCGTGAACCGCGCACCGAAGCGGACCGTCGACCGGCTGATCGCCGGCCGTTTGGGGCTGATGCCCGCGAAGGGCGGCGCGCGTTAACCGGCGGTTGACCACCGCGCGCGCCGGAACCTCGGGCGCGCGGTCCAGTTACCGAACCTCAAAGCCCGCCTGGGTAATCTGGCCTCACGATTTTGCGGGGACGGGCAGGGACGTGGAGGGAGAAACCCTTACGACAGTGATTGCGCTCGGCGCGGCGATCTTCGCCGTTTGCCTGGCCATCGCCGCGCGCGCCGTCTTTCTGATGCGGCGGGCAGAGCAGGCGCGCGAGGCGCTTGCCGTCAGCCAAGCCAACCTCGCCGAGGCGCAGCGTATCGGCAACATGGGAAGCTGGGCGTGGCACATCCCGACCAACACTCTTACGTGGTCCGACCAAGTGTTTCGGATGTTCGGCTTGGACCGTTCGCTTGCGCCGACCTATGAATACTACATCGAGCTCGTGCACCCGGAAGACCGAGCGCGTCTGATCGAGAGCATTCAATCCGCGTTGATCGAACGCCAGCCCTACAAGCTCCAGCATAGGATTGTGCGCCCGAACGGCGAGGTGCGGACACTGAACGCGCAGGGCGAGGTCGAGTTCTCGTCCAACGGACAACCTCAGCGTATGGTCGGCATTTGCCAGGACGTGACCGAGGTCGTGGCCCTGCAAGCCGAGGCGGAGGCGCAGCGGCGCAAGCTGCGCGACGTGCTGGACGGCATGATCGCCTTCGTCGGTCTGCTTTCGACGGACGGAACGTTGCTTGACGCGAACCGAGCCGCGCTGATGGCGTTGCGGCGCACGCGCGAGGACATGATCGGCGCGAAGCTCTGGGACACGTATCAGTGGTCGCATACGCCGGAGCTGCAAGCGAAGGTGCGCGCGGCCATCGCGGCGGCGGCTCAGGGCGAGGTCGTGCGCGGCGACTATACGATCCGCGTCGAGGACGATACCTTCCTCATCGTCGACGTGATTTTTGCACCGCTGCGCGATTCCGACGGGCGCGTCGTGCAGGTTGTCGGATCGGCCGTCGACATCACGGAGCGCTTCGCGGCCGAGCAGGCATCGCAACGCGCGCGCGATCATCTGGAGCAGGCGCAGCGCATCGCGAAGATCGGCAGTTGGGACTGGGATTTCCGGACGGGCGTGCTGTCGTGGTCCGAGCACTGCTATCGCCTGGTCGGATGGGATCCGGCCGATGGTCCGCCGACGATCGAGCGCTTCACGGGGTGCGTCCATCCAGATGATCGGATCCGGCTCGAGGCCACGATCCGCGACGGCATCGAAAAGGGCTTGTCCTGCGACTATGACCACCGCGTGGTGTGGCCGAACGGCGAGGTGCACATCCTGCACCAGCTGGGCGAGGTCAAGCGCGACGCCGATGGGCAGCCGGTCCGCATGATCGGTACGACGCAGGACGTCACCGAAATCCATGCCGCGCGTGCCGAGTTGATGGCTTCGAAGCTGCGGGCGGAGGCGGCGAACCAAGCGAAGTCACGCTTCGTTGCCAATATGAGCCATGAACTACGCACGCCGCTTAACGCGATCATCGGCTTCTCGGAACTGCTGCAGGGCGACGACGGCGCCTTCAGCGCCGAGCGGCGGCGCGAGTATGCGCGCGACGTGCATATGAGCGGCAAGCATCTGCTCGGTGTCATCAACGACATTCTGGACATTTCGCGGATCGAGGCCGGCAAGGTCGTGCTGGACGAGGAAGACACGCATGTCGCCGAACTGATCGAGACCTCGGTGCGCATGGTGCGGCCGCGTGCGGAAGAGGCGGGGTTGACGCTCGCGCACCGCATGGACGGTGCGGCTATCAAGGTCCGCGCCGACCGCCGCTTGCTGCTTCAGACCGTGCTCAATCTCGTGTCCAACGCGGTGAAGTTCACCGAACGCGGCGGGCGTGTCGATGTCGAGGCGCGTGTGAACGCGGCCGCTGGCGTCGACCTGATCGTCCGCGACACCGGCATCGGCATGAGCGCGGAGGACGTCGCGCGCGTCGGCGAGCCGTTCCTGCAGGTCGACGGACGGCTTGCGCGCAAGTTCGAGGGCACCGGGCTCGGCCTCGTCATCGCCAAGCGCCTGATCGAAATGCATGGCGGGGAGCTCGCGATCGACAGCCGTCTTGGTGTCGGGACGACGATGACGGTGCGTTTGCCGGCCTCGCGCAATCTTGCGGTCGCGCTTGCCCAGACCGCATGATCAGCGCGGGCCGCGAGACAGCACCTGGTCGATCGTGAATGTCCGGGAGGCAGCGGCGAATTCGATGCCCTCGACCGCGAAAGCCCGCATGATCTCGAGGTTGATCTCCTGCTGCACGTCCATGAAGACGCGGTAGTCAGGATCGAGCACGATGTAGACGACCTCGAAGATCAGCGCGTTTTCGCCGAACTCCTTGAAGTGGGCGCGGTCGAAGCGCGTCTTCTGGCGCGCCGTCACCGCGTCACGAAGCAAGCCGGGGATGGCTGCGGCCTTGTCGGCCGGTGTCGCATAGCTCACGGCCAAGCGGAACTGGGCGCGGCGCTCGTAGAGCAGCTGGTAGTTGCGAATCGTCTCCTTCAGGAGGTTCGCGTTCGAGACGACGATCTGTTCGCCGGATAGCGAGCGAATGCGCGTCGACTTAATCCCGATGCGCTCGATCGTTCCCATGTGATCGCCGAAGACGACGAAGTCGCCGCGCATGAACGGCCGATCGAGGATGATTGAGAGCGACGCGAAGAGGTCCGCAAAGATGCTCTGCGCCGCAAGGCCGATCGCGATGCCGCCGATGCCCAGACCCGCGACGAGCGCCGTCACGTCCACGCCCAGGTTCGACAGCAGCACAAGCGCCACGATCGACCAGACGGCGATGTTGATGAACACCTGCACGAGCGACATCGCGTTCGTGAGTGTGCTGCGGTCGGTCGTTTTGCGTTCGGCGTAGCGGGCAACAACCTCGCGCAGGAACGAGCCCAGCCACAGGCCGACCTGCACGATCAGAGTCGCGCCGATGACGGCGCGCCACCAGTCCGGCGAAAGGCCCATGATGGCGGCGGCGGCGGTCGCCGAGACGACGATGAAGCTCACGCGCCAGGTGTGGGCAACGACCGAGGCCGCGACCGAGCGCCAGACCGTCGGGTGTGTTTGGTCCTTGCGCAAGAGGGCGACCAGGCGGTCGCGCAGATAGCTGAGGCCGACATAGATCGCGATGCCGGCCGCGACGGCAACGGCGAGCCAGAACAACGTGCTCAAGAGCGCCGGTCCGTTGGCGGCGAGCCATGCCGGCACGTCGACAAGCGTCGGCGGCAGACTGGCCCAGAGATTTGCCGGCTCGGCCCCAACGCGGCGCATGTCGATGTTCCAACTGACGCAAGACGCGCAAAGGCAATCCTGCGCGCGGCTTTACGCTATGCGCCGCCTATGTGCGATTCAAGTCAGGGCCTTAGAGTGCTCAGCGGGCCAGCATCTTCTTTACGAAGCCCGCGATCACGAGCAGGACCGCGCCGCCGATACCGCCGCCGCCGATTTGGCTTACGATCGAGGCGAGATCGCCGCTGCCTGAGGCCGCCGCCGTCGCCGCGCCGGGATCGATACCGAGCTGGCCCATGATTTGACCTCCGAGGCCGCCGCCGACAATGCCCGCGACCGAGTTCCAGAGCGTGCCCATATCGAAGTTTTTGAGCACTTTGCCCGCGGCGTTGCCGCCGACCGCGCCGCTGACTAGGCTGATGATGAGGCTCGTCCAATCCATGTTCGGCCCTCCCTTTAGGGTTCGCGTGCGTGCGATCGCCTCGCCTCGCACCCGTATCAGGGAGTATCGAAGCGCCTGCTCCGCAAGGCAAAGCAATTCGATGCTGCGTTAGCGAACACGCGCGGGCGTTAACGAAATGGGGACAGTTTAGCGGAAACCTTCGCCGAAACCCCGCGCAGCGCCGTGCGACGAGGCACAAGTGCGTGACGCGCGGCGGCCGACACCGCGTGCCGGGCATGATCGCGGGCGGCGCCTTAGGCTGAGCTGCGTTCGGGTCCCACTGTCTTGAACACAGCTTGTGTTCCTTCGCGACGGATGATGGCTGCGACGATTAGGCCTTTGGTGCTTGAGCGGGTGCATGGAAAAAGCGGCTCGTTGCATCGCTGGTTTCATTCATGTCGTTGTTCGTGTTGCCGCGACCGCACCCCGAGGCGGTGCGGTTTGTGCCGTTCTTCGTCGGGCTGAACTTCCTGAACAGCATCCATGTGATGTTCTTCACGGCGTGGCTGGCGAGCGTCGGGTTCGATCCGCATGCGACGGGACTCTTGCTCGCGGCGATGAATATCTTGCGCGTGTTCACGGGGCCGGTGCTCGGCGTTGCGGCGGATGCGTTTCACGCGCGGCGGCTGTTTCTGATCGGCCTCATGACCGTCGCGGGGCTCTGCTACGTGGGATACGCGACGGTCGAGGGGACCGTTGCCGTCGTCGTATTTTCGCTGGTCGCGAGCGCCGCGTTCTCGGCGATCGGGGCGTTGATCGAGGGCGTGTCGCTTGCGGCCGCGACGGCGCGCGGGTTCGACTATGGGCGCGTGCGGCTTTGGGGATCGTCCGCGTTCGTCGTGATGAACTTCGCGGGCGGGGCAGCGGTTGCGACCTATCAGATCGACGCCTTCTTGCCGATCTTGATCGGCTCGGCGGCGCTGGCGGTTGCGGGCGCGTTCGCGCTGCCGCGGGACGAGCAGCCCGAGGTGCGCGCGGGCGTGCGCTCGGTCGGGCGCGATGCGTGGCAGCTCGCGCGCCAACCGTTGTTCGTGCTGATGATCGGCGCGTGCGGGCTCGCGCAGGCGTCGCACACGTTCTACTACGGGTTCGGGACGTTGAACTGGCAGAAGCTCGGTTATTCGGCGGACGTGATCGGGTCGCTGTGGGCGCTGGGCGTGATCGCAGAGATCGTCGTGCTGATGTATTCGGGCCGCGTCGTTCAGCGTGTCGGGATTACGAACCTGATGATGCTGGGGGCTGCGGCTGGGATCGTGCGTTGGACGTTGCTGGCGTTGTCGCCGCCACTATGGGTCGTCTATGTCGTGCAGTTGTTGCACGCGGGGACGTTTTGCGCTGTGCACCTGGGCACGATGCATTTCATGCTTCGCGCGACGCCGCCGCATCTCGTGGGGACCGCGCAAAGCATCTACTTCGCGGTCATGACGGGCTTGTTCTTTTCGGTGGGCCAGTACGGGTCCGGCGCGCTGTTTGCAGAGGTCGGAAGCCGCGGCTATTTCCTGATGGTGGGGTTCAGCGCCGTGGCGCTGGCTTTGTCTTACCTGCTTGGCCGCCTTTGGGACGGGGGCGTGCTTGCCGTGCGGCAAGAGGCGGTGGACGAGGGGCGGCCGGTCGCCTAACCTTTCTCCACCACGTCATTCGGAGAAGCGGCCATGGGCTATCACCATCTTGCGCTCGCCACGCGCGACATGAAGGCGATCGATCATTTTTATCGCGAGGTCATGGGCTTCGATCTGAAGAAGGTCGAGGTCGGGCCGACGCCGCAAGGCGGGTGGGCGAAGCACTTCTTCTATGAGATCGAGCCCGACCGTTTCATTGCGTTCTGGGAACTTCATGGGCCCGCTTTCGAGAAACCGTTCGAAACGGGGCTGTCGAAGGCGGTGGGGCTGCCGGAGTGGGTGAACCACATTTCGTTCTACTCGCCGACCGAGGACCATCTGCGCGAGAAGCGCGAGATGTGGCTTTCCGGCGGTTTTGACGTGATGGAAATCGACCACACTTGGTGCAAGTCGATCTACACGCGCGATCCGAACGGCACGATGGTCGAGTACTGCGTCACGACCGGACAGTTCACGGCGGAGGATCGCGAGATTGCGATCAAAGCGGTGACGTCGGACGACGTGCAGCAGTCGCGCCCGCCGAAGTCGATCCAGATGTTCAAGGCGAAGGATTTTCGCCGGGCGGCGGTGTAGGCACCTCATCCGTCTCGCCGCGACGCGCCGATCCACCTTCCCCCTCAAGGGGGGTAGGGCTGGGTAAAACTGCAAGTGAGGAGCGACCCATGAAAGTCGTCGAGATTCCGCAGTATGGGATCGAGAATTTGCGTGTTGCGGAACGCGAGACGCCGCAGCCGGGCGCGGGCCAAGTGTTGGTGAAGATGAAGGCGGCGTCGCTGAACTATCGCGATTTGGCGACGGTGATCGGCGGGTTCGGGTCGCTCTATCGTTTGCCGCTCGTGCCGCTGTCGGATGCGTGCGGCGAGATCGCGGCGGTGGGGCCGGGCGTGACGCGCGTGAAGGTCGGCGACCGCGTCGCGACGTTGTTCTTTCAGGGTTGG
>JAEUML010000299.1 GCA_016792785.1 Alphaproteobacteria bacterium | reverse complement strand
GTTCACGGCCGATCTCGGCCAAGGCGAGGAACTGGGGCCGGCGCGCAAGAAAGCGGAGATGCTGGGCATCAAGCCCGCCAACATCTTCATCGAAGACCTGCGCGAAGAGTTCGTGCGCGACTATGTGTTTCCGATGTTTCGGGCGAACGCGCTTTACGAGGGGCAATATCTGCTCGGCACGTCGATCGCCCGGCCGTTGATCGCGAAGAAGCAGATCGAGATCGCCGAGAAGGTAGGCGCGGACGCGGTGGCGCACGGCGCGACTGGTAAAGGCAACGACCAGGTGCGGTTCGAACTCACCTATTACGCGCTCAAGCCCGACATTCGCGTGATCGCGCCGTGGCGGGAGTGGGAACTCGAGAGCCGGACGAAGTTGATCGACTTCGCGGAGAAGCACCAGATCCCGATCGCGAAGGACAAGCGCGGCGAGGCGCCGTTCTCGGTCGATGCGAACCTTCTGCATTCGTCGAGCGAGGGGAAGGTGCTCGAGGACCCGGCGCTCGAGGCCGAGTCGATCGTCTATCAGCGCACGATCAGCCCGGAAGAGGCGCCTGACAAAGCGACGTACATCACAATCGGGTTCGAGCGTGGCGATGCCGTGTCGATCGACGGGGAGGCGTTATCGCCTGCGACGTTGCTCACGCGTTTGAATGAGCTTGGTCGCGCGAACGGGATCGGGCGGCTCGATCTCGTGGAGAACCGCTTCGTCGGCATGAAGAGCCGCGGCGTGTACGAGACGCCGGGCGGCACGATCCTTCATGCCGCACATCGCGGGATCGAGTCGATCACGCTCGACCGCGGGGCGGGGCATTTGAAGGACGAGCTGATGCCGAAATATGCGGAGCTCGTCTACTACGGATTCTGGTTCTCACCCGAGCGCGAGATGCTGCAGGCCTTGATCGACAAGAGCCAGGAATACGTCTCAGGCACGGTGCGGATGAAGCTCTACAAAGGCAACGCGACGGTCGTGGGGCGCGAGTCGAAGTACTCGCTCTATCGCCAGGACTACGTCACGTTCGAGAAGGACAGCGTCTATAACCAGAAGGACGCGGAAGGATTCATCAAGCTGAACGCGCTGCGCTTGAGGCTGCTCGCGGCGCGCAATCAGTCGGTGAAGAAGTAGCTCGCCCGGGAGCGCGGGCATCTTGCCCGCCCTTGGCGCTATCTCATCCACGGACAAGAGCGGGCTGGAAGCCCGCGGTCCCGGGTGAGCCCTTCCTTAGAGCTTGTCCCAGTAGATCTCGAAGATGTTGCCGTCGGGATCGGTGATGCGGGCGGCGAAGAAATCGTCTTCGTCGAAGGCGATCGCGACACCCATCGCTTCGGCCCAAGTGGCGACGTCCGACTTCGTTTCGGCGCGGAGGCCGAAATGGAAGGCATCGCCTGCGTTGAGCGGCGTACCCTTCTTGAAGAAGATCGAAATGCCGGGGCCGGTGACCATCGTGCCGCGGCGCTCGATGCCCAGACGATCAGCATACCATTGGGCCAGGACCTCAGGGTCGTGGGCCGGGATGTTGAGGTGGTCGAGCCAGATCGGCGGCAGCGTCTTCATCGCGTCAAAGCTCCTTCGCCGGCGTGATCCCGGCTTGCGCACACGCGGCAAGCACCGTGTTGCGGAGCAGGCAGGCCCGCGTCATCGGCCCTACCCCGCCCGGCACCGGCGTGATCGCCGCCGCATGAACTCTCGCCTCATTGTACGCGACATCGCCAAGCAATTTCGAGCGTCCGTCGGGCAGATCGATGCGATTCATGCCGACATCGATCACCGTCGCCCCGGGTTTGATCCAGTCGCCCTTTACCATCTCGGCGCGGCCGACAGCTGCGACCAGGATGTCCGCGCCCCGTGTGACCGCGGCCAAGTCGCGTGTTTTCGAGTGGGCGATCGTGACCGTGCAGTTCTCCTGCAGCAACAGTTGGGCCATCGGTTTTCCGACGAGCTGCGAGCGGCCGATGACGACCGCGTTCAAGCCTTCGAGCTTCGGCCGCACGGTCTTGATGAGCATCAGGCAGCCTTGCGGCGTGCACGAGACCAGCGCGGAGGGCTTGCCGGCGGTGAGGCGGCCCGCGCTCAACGGGGTCAAGCCGTCGACGTCCTTGTCCGGGGACAGCGTATCCAAGATCGCGTCCTGGCGGATGTGCGAGGGCACGGGGAACTGGACCAGCACGCCGTGGACGGCACGGTCGGCGTTCAGACGCTCGACGATGTCGAGAACTTGGCGTTCGGTTGCGCTCGCCGGCAGGCGGATGTCGTGCGAGTCGATGCCGACTTCACGCGCGTCGTTGACCTTCAAGCGGACGTAGATCTCGCTCGCCGGGTCGTCGCCGACGAGAACGACCGTCAACCCGACCGGCCCGCCGGTCTTGGTCTTGAATTCCTCGGCGGCGTGACGGACGCGCGCTCTGACGGAGACGGCGAGTGCTTTGCCGTCGATCACGTGTGATGTCATTCGAACCTCTTCAGCCAAGCGGCGAGGCGGCTTTCGAGCGAAGCGGCGTCGCCGGAGATGCGAAGTTTCTTGAGGCGGTGAGTGTGGCCTGCGACCACAGCGAGCGTCGACTTTGCGACGCCGATTTCGGCTGCGACCAATTCGACCAGCGCGGCGTTGGCGCGGCCGTCCTCCGGCACCGCACGCACGCGGGCTTGGACGAAGGGTCCGGTGGGGCTGTCCTTCACGCCGTCGATGCCGTCGCGCGAGGCGCGCGGGGTGAGACGAACACTCAACACAATACCGCCGTTCTCAGCGCGAAACGGCTGTCCCTTCACGACAACAGGCGGCCCTGCAGCAGGTTCAGCGCCAAGATGCGGGCCGCGCCGACGGCGATCAGCAGGATCACCGGCGAAATGTCGATACCGCCGAGGTCCGGCATAAAGCGGCGGATCGGCGCCAAAAGCGGTTCCGTCGCGCGATAGCAGAACGTGTGGATGGCGCGGACGAACTGATTGTAGGGGTTGATGACGTTGAAGCCGATCAGCCAAGAGAGAACCACGTTGATAATGATGATCCAGATGTAGAGTGTCGCCGCCGAATCGATGATGTAGGCGAGGGCTGAGATCATTGGGTCGTCCGGGTTCTTAAGGGAATCGGGGCGGGCTTTGCGGACATGTAGCGATCACCCGTGCCCCCGGCAAGGCTCGCGGCCGGCCTTGGCTTGACACCCCGGCAAGCTCGCCCCTACAACGCGGGCCTTCGCGGGCCGGGCCGGTTGCCCGTTCGCGCGGGCCAAGCGCATGGGGCTGTAGCTCAGTTGGGAGAGCGCCTCGTTCGCAATGAGGAGGTCAGCGGTTCGATTCCGCTCAGCTCCACCATGCGCGGCCAGACTTTCCTCAACGATCCGTTTACGCGCGCGGTGGCAAACTGTGCGCCACCCATGCGTCCGTTCCAAACCCTTCTGATTGCGCTCTGTGCCGCCCTGCTCGTGGTGCCCGCGTTCGCGAGCGGTGGCGGGGGGCACGGCGGCGGGGAGAAGAAGAAAATCAAGGCGCCTCAGAAGGAGCGCAGCTTCACCTCGCTCAAATCGTGGGTGATGGTCGACGGCTTTACGATCTCGATCATTCAAGACGGGCGGGTCAGAGGCAAATTCAATGTCTCGTTCGGCATGGACGTGAAGGACGACGCGCTGCGCGAGAAAGCCGAGATGCTGATGCCGCGGCTGCGCGATGCATGGCTCGGCGAACTCAATCTCTATGCGGCGACCACGCTGCGGCCGAAGCGGATCGCGGACATCGACGGCGTGTCCAACCTTTTGCAGCGGACGGCGGACGCCGTCTTGGGCGCGCCGGGGTCGAAGGTTCTGATGGGCCAGGCGACCGTGTTGATGACGCCGTAGGCTCCGGCATACCATCGGCCGGTCATGGACCGTCCCGTGTTCGAGGCCATCATTCGTCCTTATCGCTCGCTGGGGCCACAAGGGTTTCGCTTGCTGTTCGGCGTCGTGATCGCGGCGAACGT
>JAEUML010000248.1 GCA_016792785.1 Alphaproteobacteria bacterium | reverse complement strand
CGCGCACGTCGCGGAAATCTTGCGGAAAGTGCGGTGCGTCGGCGCCGCTGCGCGCGGCGAGCGTGGCGAAGATGCGCTTCGTCGGCACCTCCACGCGGGGATTGACGAGGACCAGCGCGAAGGGCGGCAGGCCCGGCGCCGGCGTCAGCACTTCGCCCATGCCGGAGACGAGCGTCGGCGTTGCGCGCAAGCACACGGGCACGTCGGCGCCCAAGGACTTTGCGATTGTCTCCAGCGCATCGATCGGAACGGGGAGTGACCAGTAACCGGCGAGCAGATGAAGCGCTGCCGCCGCGTCACTGGACCCCCCGCCGATGCCTGAGGCGATCGGCAGGTTCTTTTCGAGAATGAGTTCGACGGGCGTCGTTTTGTGGCCCTGCTCTTCGGCCCACACGTCAAGTTCGCGCGCGGCCTTGAGTACGAGGTTGTCGGGGTCGTCCTTCAATGCATCCGCAAACGGGCCTTCGAGCTTGAGCGACAGGCGCTTTGCTTCGCGCACTTCGAGCCAATCGCCGATGTCGGCGAAGGCGATCAGGCTGATCAGATCGTGATAGCCGTCGGCCCGCTTCTCGCCGACGTGCAAGAACAGATTGACCTTGGCGGGCGCGAAACGGCGATGGTGCTTTCGCGCCGTCACTGGCCGGCTTGCGGCGTTCCGGCCTGCGCCGGCGCGGACGGCAGGTTGGGCAAGCCCGCTTCGATCTTTTGGCGGATCTTCGGCTCCTCACCCTTCTCGGGCTTCAGCGTCAGCGCGTGTTGCCACTGATACTTCGCCTCGAGGCGGCGGCCGACGCGCCAATAGGCGTCGCCCAGATGATCGTTGATGGTCGCCTCACCGGGTTCGAGTTGGATCGCTTGTTCGAGATACTGTATCGCCGTCTGATAGTCGCCGAGGCGATAGTAGGCCCAACCCAAGCTATCGATGATGAAGCCGTCTTCGGGGCGAAGCTCGACCGCGCGCTTCAGCATCGCGAGCGCCTCGTCCTTGTTCACGCCTTCCTCGACCCAAGTGTAGGCGAGGTAGTTCATGACGAGCGGCTGTTCGGGTTTCAGCTTCAGCGCGATCTTCAGGTCTCGTTCGGCGTCCTGCCAGCGCTTCGAGCGCTCATAGGCGATGCCGCGCGTGTAGTAGATCGTCCAATGACGCTCTTGCTGTTCGCGGATGAGTGCGATGCCCTTGGAATAGGCCTCCGCAGCGTCGGCATAGCGTTCCTCGCCACGCAGGACGTCGCCGATCGATGCGTAGAGGTCGAGGTCGTCGCCAGACCCGGTAAGCGCGCCGTTCAATACCTTCAGCGCTTCGGCCGGCTTCTTTTGCTTCTGGTGGGTCTGCGCAATCTGAAGCCTCGCGTTCATGTAGAGCGGCGAGGATGCTGGGATGCGCTCATAGGCGTCGATCGCGTCGTCGTAGCGCTCGGCGATCTCGTAGCGGTCGCCCAACAGCGACAACGACAGTTCGTGACGCGGCTCAAGCGCGAGGGCGAGTTGGAGGTAGAACACCGGCACTTCGAACGAGCGCTCATCGCTGAGGCTCGAGGCGATGCCATAGAACGTTTCGGCGAGGCCTTGATTGGCGCTTGCGATCACGCGGTCGGGAACGCCGCCGGCGTCGAGGCGCGCGATGGCGGCGCGCACGATCGGGTGCGATGGCGCGCGCTTCAGGAAGCCGCCATAGATGGCGCGTGCCTTCGCGGTGTCCCCTGTGCGCGCAAGGTGCGCCGCATAGGCCAACAGAATGCGCAGCGACTCGCCTTCGGCAAGGCGGCTCGCCTCTTCGAAATGGGCCAACGCTTCTTTCGGGCGGCCGGAGAGATCTTCGACAACGGCCAGATGATAGAGCGCGAAGGCGCGTGCGCCGCCGTTCTCACTCAGCTTGTTGATGATCGCCTTCGCCTCCTCGACTTTGCCTTCCGAGAAGTTCGCGTAGGCAAGGCCCAGACGTGCGGCGATTTCGGCGGCGGCGTTGCCCGCGACCTTCTCGAATTCCTGGCGCGCGCGGGCATAGTCGCCGTCGCGCATCGACTTCACCGCGATCACAATGCGCGGGATGCGCGCGTGCGGCGCGCCTTCGACCAACTCCTCGGCATGGTTGGCCGCGCCGTCGAGGTCGCCTTCGGCAACCTCGCTCATCACCGCGCGTTCCAAGAGTTCGGGATTGGACGGATCGAATTTCAGCGCGCGGTCGTAGTAACGGGCAGCAGCCTCCGCGTCGTTCTCCTTCGCCGCGTAACGGCCGGCGAGGTAGGCGCCATAGCGGTTCGCGGGTGGGCTTGAGCGTTCGCTTCCGCCGCCGGTCAATTGTTCGACCGACGAGCACTGGGTGAGCCCTAAGATCAGGGCCGCGCCTAGGGCGCCGGTGGCCAGTGCCGCCTTGATGACCGATGACACGCGCACGTCGTTCTCCACTGACTTACAATATTCGGGCTTACATATTCGGATAGTTGGGGCCGCCCCCACCTTCGGGCGTGACCCAGTTTATGTTTTGCGCCGGGTCTTTGATATCGCAAGTTTTGCAGTGCACGCAGTTCTGCGCATTGATCACAAACCGCGGATTTCCGCCAGTCCCGTCACGAACCACCTCGTAGACCCCGGCCGGACAATAGCGCTGCGCCGGCTCGTCATACTCCGGCAAGTTGCGGGCGATGGGAATCGACGCGTCCTTGAGCGTGAGATGAATCGGCTGGTCCTCCTCGTGGTTCGTGTTGGAGAGAAACACAGAGGAGAGCTTGTCAAACGAGACGATGCCGTCGGGCTTCGGATAGGCGATCGGTTTGCACTCGCGGGCGGGTTTTAGGCTCGCGTGGTCCGGCTTGCCGTGCTTGAGCGTGCCGAACACGCTGAAGCCGAGCAGTTGGTTCGTCCACATGTCGATGAAGCCAAAGCCCACGCCGGGGATCGTGCTCAGCCGGCTCCAGAACGGCTTCACGTTGCGGACGCGCTTCAGGTCTTTGTAGACGTGGCTTTCTTCGTAGAGCTTCGTGTAGGCGGTGAGTTCGTCCTGCGCGCGGCCGGCGGCCACAGCCTCGAACGCGGCTTCGGCGGCCAGCATGCCGGTCTTCATCGCGTTGTGGCTGCCCTTGATGCGCGGCACGTTGACGAAGCCCGCAGAACATCCGATCAGCGCACCGCCCGGGAACGTCAGCTTCGGCACCGACTGGAAGCCGCCTTCGGTGATGGCGCGCGCGCCGTAGCCGATGCGCTTGCCGCCTTCGAGGAACGGGCGGATTGCCGGATGCGTCTTGAAACGCTGGAACTCGTCGAACGGGGAGAGGTATGGGTTCTTGTAGTTCAGATGGACGACGAAGCCGATCGACACAAGGTCTTCGCCCCAGTGGTACATGAACGAGCCGCCGCCAGCGTCGTTCGGCAACGGCCAGCCCATCGTGTGCAGCACGAGGCCGCGCTTGTGCATGTCTTTCGGCAGCTGCCACAGTTCCTTAAGGCCGATGCCGAATTTCTGGGGCTCGGCTGCCTCCTGCAATTTGAAGCGGACGAGCAGTTGTTTCGCTAACGAGCCGCGGACGCCTTCAGCGATCAGCGTGTACTTTCCGTGCAGTTCCATGCCGCGGGTGAAGCCCGACTTCGGCTTGCCGTCGCGGCCGATCCCCATGTCGCCGGTCGCGACACCTTTGACCCGACCCTTGTCGTCGTAAAGAACTTCGGCGGCGGCAAAGCCCGGATAGATTTCAACGCCGAGTTCCTCGGCCTGTTTGCCGAGCCAGCGGCAGAGATTGCCGAGGCTGGCGATGTAGTTTCCGTGATTGCTCATCAGCGGCGGAAACAGAAAATTCGGGAACCGTATCGCGCCGGCGGGACCCAGATAGAGGAAGCGATCGTCGGTGACGGGCGTGTCGAGCGGCGCGCCTTTGTCCTTCCAATCCGGGATGAGTTCGTTCAGCGCGATCGGATCGATGACGGCGCCTGAAAGAATGTGTGCGCCGACTTCAGAGCCCTTTTCCAGCACGCAGACCGTGATTTCTTTTCCGGCTTCGGCGGCGCATTGCTTCAGGCGGATCGCGGCGGAGAGGCCCGCTGGTCCGGCGCCGACGATCACGACATCGTATTCCATGGCTTCGCGAGGCGCGGCGCTCGTCATTCTGGACCTTTCGTTGTCGGGCGCCGCCGGGCCTAAAGGCGGGTTACGGTCGCCCGGGCGCATGCTGTAAGAGGAAGTTAGGGGCCGCCACGGCCCATGGTCAACGCAGGATGACGGCGAATCCCACGATCAACCCCGATGAAGCGCGCGCCGCGCTGAAGTGGCTCGTGGACGCAGGCGCTGACGAGGCGCTGGCCGACGCGCCGGTGGATCGCTTTGCCGTAGCGGCAGAGGCGACCGTCGCGCCTGCTCGGGTCGCGGCACCTGCGCCGGCGGTCGCGCGGCCAGCACCTGCCGAATCGCCGCGTGCGATCGCGACGGCGCCTGTCGCAGCGTCAGCCGGCGCGAAGAGCGCGCGTGAGGCGGCGGCCGCTTGTGCGACGCTCGACGAATTGCGCTCGGCGGTCGAGGCGTTCGACGGCTGTCAGTTGAAGGTGACGGCGAAGCACACCGTCTTCGCCGACGGCCATCAAGGCGCGCCGGTGATGCTGATCGGCGAAGCGCCGGGGCGCGACGAAGACCTGCAAGGATTGCCGTTCGTTGGACGCAGCGGACAGCTGCTCGATCGGATGCTGAATGCGATCGGACTCGACCGCGCGACGAACGCCTACATCACGAACGTGATCTTCTGGCGGCCGCCCGGCAACCGTCCGCCGACACCGGAAGAGGCCGCGGTGTGCGCACCGTTTTTGTTCAGACACATCGAATTGAAACAACCCAAGGTTTTGGTGCTGCTCGGCGGCACGCCGGTGAAACACTTGCTCGGCATCGAGGAAGGCATCACGCGCACACGCGGACGGTGGGGACGCTATGTGCTGAACGGCGTGGAGATTCCTGCCCTTCCGACTTTCCATCCGGCCTATCTGTTAAGGCAACCGTCGGCGAAGAAGCAGGCGTGGCTCGATTTGGTGAGCCTCAAACTCAGGTTGCGGGACCTCGGCGTCGTTTGAGGGCGGCTTGTTTGCGACAGCGGGCGCCCGTATGACTGCGCGCGAACGGTCACTTGGGCGGCGGAGTTTCTATGGCCTCGAGCGTATTGCGCGTCTTTGCCGTCGCCGTCTCGTTTGCGCTGACGCTTGCGTCGGACGTGAGCTTTGCAGCGCCGAGTTCGTTCGTCGCCATTCTGAGCGATGACGACGTCGCGACCTACAAGAAGATGTTCGCAGCAGCTGCCGCCGGCAAGAAAGACGAGGTCGCCGCGCTTGCCGGCCAACTCAAGAACCGTTCGTTGATGGGGCATGTTGCGGCGCGAGGGTATTTGAGCCCGGACACCGTCGCGGAGTTCGACGACCTCAAAGCGTGGCTGAAAAAATACGACGACTATCCCGAGGCCTCGCGCATCTATGCGCTTGCTGTGCGCAAGAACCCGAAGCGCGCGGGCGAACTCGAAGATCCCGACCGGCGCATTATTCGCGGCAACTCGGACGATGCGGATTTCGTCGCGCCCGATTTTTCGAGCCTGGAGGCCGAGGCCGCCGCGAAGAAGCTGAAGGCGCTCATCGGGTCGGGCAACCTGAAGGCGGCGAGCGCCTATTTGGCCGGCACCGAGTTGCGCGGCAAGCTTTCGCGCGCGGACTATGGGCGGCTCGCGCATCAGGTGGCCGCCGGTCAGTACTATCTCGGCGACTCGCGGACGGCCTTTGCGCTTGCCGACCCAGTGGCGGCCGACGTGCGCGGCGAGGTGCCGGAGGCCGACTGGATCGCGGGGCTTGCCGCCTTCCGCCTCGAGCGGTACGACGTCGCCGCGAAGCACTTTGCCGCGATGGCCGAGAACCCCGCGACGACGTCGTGGCTGAAATCGGCGGCGGCGTTCTGGGCCGCGCGTTCCTATCTGATCGCGAAGCAGCCGGAGAACGTGTCGCGCATGCTCGACATCGCGGCGTCGAAGCCGCGCACGTTCTATGGGTTGATCGCGCTGCGCCTCTTGGGCCGCGAGCCGCCGTTCAGCTGGAACGAGCCCAAGCTCGACAAGGCGGGGTTTCAGCGGCTGTCCAAGGTGTCAGGCGTGGCGCGCGGCGTGGCGCTCTATCAGGTGGGCGAGATGGAGGCGGCCGAGGGCGCTATCGCGCGGTCGCACGGACGGCTCAATAAAGAGCTCGACCGGCCGTTCATCGCGCTGGCGCACGAGATGGGGTTTGCGCATGTGCAGCTTCAGGCGGCGCACGCGGCGAACGATCCCGATTTGAAAGCCGCCGCCTATCCCGTGATGCGTTACAAGCCCAGCGACGGGTGGCAGGTCGATCCGGCGCTGATCCATGCCATCGTGCGGCAGGAGAGCAAATTCGAGATGCGCGTCACGAGTTCGTCAGATGCGCGCGGGCTGATGCAGGTGTTGCCGTCGACGGCGGCGGGCACGATGAAGGACACGACGCTCGACAATCCGGGGACGAAGGCGAAGCTGTTCGATCCGTCGTTCAATCTGTCGGTCGGGCAGCGCTATGTGCAGAAGATGTATTCGTTCGTCGAGCCGGACGGGAATTTGTTCCAACTCGTCGTTTCCTACAACGGCGGGCCTGGGAATCTCCAGAAGTGGCTGAAGGAGGTCGAGCACCGGGGCGATCCGCTGCTCTTCATCGAGAGTATCCCGTCACGCGAGACGCGCGGTTATGTCGAGCGCGTGGTCGCGAATTATTGGATCTATCAGGACCGGCTGGGCGAGGCGAAGACGACGCTCGATCAAGTGGCGCGCGGCGAGTGGCCCGTGATCATTTGGAGCGACAGGCCGCGCGTGGCGCAGCTCGCGCGGTAGGCACACCCACCCCGTGTCATGGTCGGCGAAGACCGACCACCCATCTTTTCGCCGCGGCGTCGCTTTGGCATTCGCGAATTCGCGCCTATCATATGCTCCAAGTCGTGGGTGGTCCGCCTTCGCGGACCATAACATCGAGGTGATTGCAAGTGAGCGCGAGCCGGATCGACGAAACGAAAACATTCTTGCCCGTACGCATCGCAGTACTGACCGTGTCCGACACGCGCGGCCCAGAGAACGACACATCCGGTGACACATTGGTCGAGCGGCTGACGGGTGCGGGGCACGCGTTGGCTGAGCGCGCGCTGCTGCGCGACGACGTCGCGATGATCCGCGAGCAGCTCAAGCGCTGGATCGCGACGCCCGACATCGACGTGATCATCACGACGGGTGGCACGGGGCTGACCGGACGCGACGTGACGGTCGAGGCGATGCGTCCCTTGTTCGACAAGGAGATCGACGGGTTCTCGGTGCTGTTTCACCAGATCTCCTACGAGAAGGTCGGGACGTCGACGATCCAAAGCCGGGCGTGCGCGGGGCTTGCAACCGGCACGCTGCTGTTCGCGCTGCCGGGATCAACGGGGGCCGTGAAGGACGGCTGGGACGGCATCCTGAAATGGCAACTCGACTCGCGCCACCGCCCCTGCAATTTCGTCGAACTAATGCCGCGGTTCGAGGAGCATTTGGCGCCGGGGAAGCGGAAGAAGTAGCGCGGAATGTCCGGCTTTGCGGTCAATCCGTTGACGCTCGCACTCGCCGCTTCCGTCGCCGGGTTCACGCTGCTCGTCTGGCATCGTCACGGTGGCCCGCGATGGATGTTCGCTCTTGGAGGTTTTTTCTTCATCCTCGGTCGCGTGCTGATCGCAGCGATTTGCGCACTCATGCTTTTCGTGACGGTCTCGACCCTTCGCGGAATGACCGATGAGGGCCACCTGCTCGGCGGCATGTTTGCCGCGCTCTTGCTAGGTATCGGGGGCTGGTCGGCCTTTGCGGTGATCCGCGCCGTACTCCGTGACACCTTCGGCGAAGCGCAAGAGGGCGGTGCGAGGATTCGTTATGCGGATCGCAACTCATAGAGCGCGCCGGGTTCACGGACTTCGTTGCTCGTCGTCGATATCCATCCGGCGAATGCAACGGCGCTGCTCGCTCGCCGCCTCATTGACGGCCACTCGTGAAATCTCTGGCGTGTGGGCAGTGACTTTGCTATGAGCCTCGCCCCATGATGGCTGCAATCGCTTCGAACCGACGCCGCGCGCTCCTTTTCAAGGGCGGGTAGCGGCACGTCTCGACGACGTCTGCAAAGATCGTGAACCCCGCCGGATGCGCGGGGTTTTTTGTTGCCATCAACCCTCCGTCCGGCCCACGTGACTGGAGGAAGAACATGAATTGGAAGCCGCCGAACGCGCTTGCTGCGCGGGTCGAGGATGTGTGCCTGAATGTGTGGCCCGCCTTGCAGGAGATCCACTTCGACGGGTGGTTGATCCGGCTTGCCGACGGACAGACGCGGCGCACGAACTCGGTGAACATCCTGCACGACGGCTTGCGGCCCGCGGACGAGAAGATCGCGTATTGCGAGTCCGTTTATCAGCGGCACGGTTTGCCGACCTATTTCCGGATTCTCTCGACGGCGGGCGAGGACATGGACCGCATGCTCGATCGGCGCGGTTACGACGCGCAGGACGAGACGGTCACCTTGTTCATGGATTTCGCGCGTCATGAGCTGGCTGCCTCCCGCGCAGCGGTCGAACTGACGCGCGACACGCCAAGCCGCGAATGGCTGGCCGCCCGTGCGCGGCTCGCGGGGTCGACGCCGGATGAAATTCTCAAGGTCGGGAAAATTCTCCAGAACCTCGCCCTGCCCGCGGTGTTTGCCGCCATGCGGGACGAACACGGCGTCATCCGCTCGCTCGCCAAGGGCGCGGTGCATGATGGGATCGTTTGCCTAAACTTGGTGGCGACCGACCCGGCATTTCGCCGGCGCGGCTATTCACGTGACTGTTTGTCGGCGATTTTGTGCTGGGCGAGCGAAGAGTGCGGCGCGGTTGGCGCATGCCTTCAGGTCGTCGCAACGAACACGCCGGCCATCACGCTCTATCACGGCCTCGGGTTCACCGAGGAACTTTATCGCTATCACTATCGCCATCGCGCGTTGGCTGCTTGAATGTTCAGGGTTTCCACTCATAGAGCACGTCGGGTTCGCGGGCTTCGTTGCCGGAGCCGTCGCCGAATTCGATCGCGATGAAGCCGTGGTGTTCGTAGAACGCGCGGGCACGGGCGTTCATGGCGAAAGCATAAAGCGTGAGCTTGTCGGGGCGTTCCTTCTTTGCAACGTCGAGCAGCTTTGTGCCGATGCCGCGGCGGTAGCAGTCGGGCCGGAGATAGAGATGGTCGATGTGGTTGCCCGCAAGCGCCATCATGCCGACGATGCGGCCCTCTTCCAGTGCGACCCAGACCTCGCAGTTGGCGAACACGTCTTCGGTGATGAAGATGCGGGTTTCGGCCGGTGTGTGAAGTTTGCTCAGGAACGGGAGCGCGTCGGCTTGGCTCGCGATGAAGAGTTCCGCCACTTCGGGCGCATCGGTGATGTCGGCTTTGCGGATGGTGACGCTCATCGGCACCATTATGACCGGCGCGACATGTTTGCCCAGCGGCATTGCGCCGTCTGATCCAGCGGCGGGGCGCGCCTATCTTAAGGGCTCGGCGGCGCTCCCTTTGGCGGAGAACAAGATGCGCATGTTCTTGCGCGGCTGCCTCGTTTGGCTCGTCGCCTATCCCTTGAGTGTGATCGTGGCGACGGTGGTCTTGACCGCGCCGGTTTGGATTACGGCCGACCGCCCGCTCGACGCTGCGGTTGCTTTGCTCCGAAGCGCCGGCCCGGTCGTTGCCTTGTTCAGCTTTCCCGCCGCCGTTTTGACTGCGCCCTCGTCCAGCGTTTGGCACTACGTTGCGGCCGGCATCCGGACAGGTGCTTGGTGCGCAGCGCTTGTGATCAGCCTCTACGCCATCGTTCTTGTCGTCGGCGTTTCCAACCAATTCTATCGGTGGATGACTTCAGGCGTCATGGCGCCGGATCTCCTGCTGTGGTTCGCGACAGCCTCTTTCTGGATCGCGGCGGCCACGGCTGTTTTCGCTGTCGCCGGCGCCGTAGGTGGGTTTGTGTTCGGGCTTGTTGCGTCGACGCCGAGACGCTAATTTGTTCTTGTTTTGTTCGTATTTCTTGGTTAGCCTTCGCCCATGGCGAAGAACGTCGTGGGATATGGGCCAAGGCCGCCCGGCGAAGACGAGTTTGCGGCGCATCCTTCGGGCGCGAAGGGGCGCGGGACGCTTTCCAACGTCAGCGGGCGGTATGAGAGCCAGCATCGGGTGATTATCGACGACGGGTGGGGGACGCTTGATGAGGAGGCGCCGAAACTCAAGACCTCGGTCTCGGTCGATGCGACCCGCACGATCATCGCGCGCAACGACTCGCCCGACATTCCGTTCGACCGGTCGATCAATCCCTACCGTGGGTGCGAACACGGATGCGTCTACTGTTTCGCTCGGCCGACGCATGCGTATCTGGGGCTCTCGCCGGGGCAGGATTTCGAGAGCCGGCTGTTCGCCAAACCGAAAGCGGCGCAACTGTTGGCGCAGGAGTTGCGCAAGCCCGGCTATGTCGCGCGGTCGATGGCGCTGGGCACGAATACCGATCCCTATCAACCGATCGACGAGAAATATCAGGTCACGCGCGAGATCTTGAAGGTGCTGCGCGATTTCAAGCATCCGGTTGGGATCGTCACGAAGTCGAACCGCGTGCTGCGCGACATCGACATTCTTTCCGACATGGCGAAAGACAATTTAGCGCGGGTGGCGATTTCGGTGACGACGCTGGACCGCAAGCTCGCACGGGCGATGGAGCCGCGAGCGCCGACCCCTGAGCGGCGGCTCGAGGCGATCCGCGAACTCGCGGCGGCGGGCGTGCCGACGGCGGTGATGGCGGCGCCGATGATCCCGGCGCTCAACGATCACGAGCTTGAGGGGATTCTGGAGCGCGCGTCGGAGGCGGGCGCACGGCAGGCGGGGTATGTCGTGCTGCGTCTGCCGCTCGAGATCAAGGACCTGTTCCGCGAGTGGCTGGAGGCGCATCAGCCGGGGCGCGCCTCCCATGTGATGTCGCTGATCCGCTCCATGCGCGGGGGAAAGGACTATGACGCGGAATGGGGAAAACGCATGAAGGGCACGGGCGTTTATGCGGATCTGATCGCCAAACGCTTCAAGCTCGCTTGCGAACGATTGGGGCTCAATAAAGAGTGGACGCCGAGCAGAACTGATTTGTTCAAGCCGCCGCCCATGGCGGGCGATCAGTTGCGGTTGTTGTAAGGCGCGGCGATCGCGCCTTTCGGAGGCGCGCCCTTTGCCGAGTTTCACCCGCGAACGGAAGATCGACGGGCCCGTCGCCGGGATCGACGAGGTGGGGCGCGGGCCGCTGGCGGGACCGGTCTATGCGGCGGCGGTGATTTTGAATCCGGAGCGTCTGCCGCGCGGTATCGACGATTCCAAGGCGATGACGGCCGAGGCGCGCGAGCAGGCGTTCGAGAAGATTATGGAGCGGGCGCTCGCGGTCGGTATCGCGTGCGCCAGCGTTGAGGAGATCGACGAGATCAACATCCTGCAAGCGACGTTCCTCGCCATGAAGCGGGCGACCGAGCAGCTTGCGATCGCGCCCGTTCATGCATTCGTTGACGGTAACCGTGCGCCGGCGCTCGCCTGCCCCGTCGAGACGATCGTCGAGGGGGACGCGAAGTCGCTCTCGATCGCGGCGGCTTCGATCGTGGCCAAGGTCGTGCGCGACCGGGTGATGCGCGAACTCGATGCGGCGCATCCGGGCTATTATTGGGCGAGCAACAAGGGCTACGGCACACCCGAACATCTGGCCGCGCTCAACCGGCTGGGACCGAGCGTGCATCACCGCAAGAGTTTCGCCCCTGTGGCGCAGCTGAAATTGCCGTTCGCGGGATAAGTCCTTAATCCTCGTGGGGTCACACGGGGAGGGATTCCGTTGCTCACGCTCTTGGGCGTTGCCGTCGTCATCGTTGGCTTTGCGCTTCGCTTCAATCCGCTTCTCGTCGTCGTCGCCTCCGCCCTCGTGACGGGACTTGCGGCCGGCATGAGTCCGCAGGACGTGCTCGCCGCGTTCGGCAAGGCGTTCAACGAGAACAGGTTCGTGAGCGTCGCGTGGCTCGTCTTGCCCGCGATCGGCGTATTGGAGCGTGCGGGTCTGCAAGAGCGGGCGCGAACGCTGATCGCCGGCATTAAGGCCGTCACCGTCGGGCGGTTGCTGCTCGCCTACATGTTTGTGCGTCAAATTACGGCGGCGGTCGGGCTCATTTCGATCGCGGGACACGCGCAGACGGTGAAGCCGCTGGTCGCGCCGATGGCGGAGGCCGCGGCGGAACTCCAAGACCCGAACATCACGGAGGACGAGCGCGAGAAGGTGCGCGCGATGTCAGCAGCAACCGACAACATCGCACTCTTCTTCGGCGAGGACGTATTCCTGGCCATCGGGTCCATTCTGCTGATGGTGGGCTTCATGCAGCAGAGCGGGATCGAAGTTGCGCCGTTCGAGCTTTCCTTGTGGGCCATACCAACTGCGGTCGCGGCGTTCTTTGTGCACGGCGCGCGCCTGCTGCTGCGCGACGTTCGGGCGAAGAGGACTCCGGCGAAATGATTACGATCCAAGCGGTTTATGTGCTGGTCGGCGCTCTGTTCGTTGTCTTTGCCGTCTTAAGTGTGCGCGATGCGGCCAATCCGCGGCGTTGGACGACGGGGCTGTTCTGGGCGCTGTTTGCGCTGAGTTTTCTGGCCGGTGATTTGCTTGGCGATCTTGGGAACGGCGTGCTCGTGCTCAGCATGGCGCTGATCGCGGGCTTTGGCGGCTTGAGCACGGGCAAAGTCGCGACCTCGACGGCGGACGAGCGAAAAGCGGGCGCGGCCTCTCGCGGCAACGCGTTGTTCTTGCCCGCGCTGATCATCCCGCTGGTAACGGTCGTGGGCACGATTCTGATCAAGGGGATCGAGTTGCCGGGTCTGTCGCTGGGGCCGTGGGTGCTCGTCGCGCCTTACTTCGAGACGAAGCAAGCGACGCTGATCTCGCTCGCGGCCGGTGCGGTCGCCGCGACGATCGTGGCGCTTGCGATCTTCAGGCAACCGCTTGCGAGCCCCTTCCAAGAAGGACGGCGATTGATGGACGTCATCGGATGGGCTGCACTGTTGCCGCAGATGCTCGCCTCGCTCGGTGCGGTGTTCGCGGTCGCGGGTGTGGGCAAGGTCGTCGGCGATCTCGCGACGCAATTCGTGCCCGGCGACAATCTTCTGATCGCCGTCGCCGTCTACTGCGTCGGCATGGCGCTTTTCACGATGATCATGGGCAATGCGTTCGCGGCGTTTCCGGTGCTGACGGCCGGCGTCGGCATTCCCTTTCTCATTCAGCACTTCGGCGGCGAGCCCGCTGCGGTTGCTGCGATCGGGATGCTTGCGGGATTTTGCGGGACGCTGATGACGCCGCTCGCTGCGAACTTCAACATCGTTCCGGCGGCGCTGCTCGAACTCAAGAACCGCAACGGCGTGATCCTCGCACAGATCCCGACCGCACTCATCATGCTCGCGATCAACACGATGCTGATGTATGCGCTCGCGTTTCGCTGAGCTGTGCGAACTTATGCACAGGGAGATCGTTACCGCGTTCTACATCTAGTGGGTCGGAGTCTTGAGGATTCAAAATCGATTCCCGCGTTAACTTTCTGATTCAAAAGACTTATTGACGGCGAGTCACCTGTGATTCAACGTGACGATGTCTAGCGCCGGTTTTGGGTAAGGGCACTTTGGGGCCGGCGACGACCAAGCGGATTCAAACCACGTTCTGACGGTGCGCCGGCAGCCATTTGCGCTCGCCTGCAACGCCAAAAGAGCGGCCAATTGGGGGCCTTCATGGGCGTCATTACGCGTGCGATCGCGAACTATCACGACCAAATTCTGCAGGGCGACACGATCGCCAAGATGAACGAGTTGCCGGCGAAGAGCGTCGACCTGATCTTCGCCGATCCTCCCTACAATCTTCAGCTCGAAGGCGATTTGCACCGGCCCGATCAAAGCAAGGTCGACGCGTGCGACGATCAGTGGGACCAATTCGCGAGCTTCGCCGAGTACGACAAGTTCTCACGCGAGTGGCTCGCCGCGGCGCGGCGCCTGCTGAAAGACAACGGCTCGATCTGGGTGATCGGCTCCTATCACAACATCTATCGCGTCGGCACGGTGATGCAGGACCTGGGCTACTGGTTCCTGAACGACATCGTGTGGCGCAAGTCGAACCCGATGCCGAATTTCCGCGGGCGACGTTTCACGAATGCGCACGAGACGCTGCTGTGGTGCGCGAAGTCGCGCGGGCAGAAGAGCTACACGTTCAACTACGAAGCCATGAAGGCGTTGAACGACGAT
>JAEUML010000256.1 GCA_016792785.1 Alphaproteobacteria bacterium | reverse complement strand
CGGGCGGGCGGAACGCGGCTTCATCCGAGCGGGCGCAGCGCAGGCCAGCGTGAGCGCGGTGTTCGATCCCAAAGGCGATCATCCGGCGCGCGCGGCGCTGGCCGGCAACGGGCTTGAGAGCGACGGCGCGCTGATCTTCCGACGTGCGATTTCGCCCGACGGACGGAGCCGCGCCTTCATCAATGATCAGCCGGTGTCGATCGGGCTCATGCGCGAGGCGGGCGCGATGCTGCTCGAAATCCACGGGCAGCACGACGACCGCGGGCTTTTGGATGCGGCGGGGCACCGGCATTTGCTCGATGCGTTCGGCGCTTTGAGCGAAGAGGTCGCGAACGTCGAATCTGCCTGGCGGGCGCTCGCCGCGGCGGACGATGCGGTGCGCGCCGAAGCCGAGACGCAAGCGCGCGCGGCGCAGGATGCGGAATACCTGAAACATATGGCCGAGGAGTTGCGTTCGCTTGATCCGCAAGCGGGCGAAGAGGCGAGCCTTGCCAACGCGCGCGCGGCGATGATGGCGGGCGAGAAGATCGCAACCGACCTCACCGAGGCGGTCGAGGCGCTCGCCGGTCAAGGTGGGGTCGAGGCGCGGATGAACCTGGCGCTGCGGCGGCTCTCACGTGCGCAAACGATCGCGCAGGGGCGGCTGGATGCGGCTGTCGCGGCGCTCGACCGCGCGGTGATCGAGGCGAACGAAGCGCGGCGCGCCGTCGAGGCGGCGGCGAAGGGTCTCGCGTTCGACGCGCGGACGCTGGAAAAGACCGAGACGCGGCTCTTCGCGCTGCGGGCGGCGGCGCGCAAATACGGCGGCACGTGCGATGCGCTGGTTGCTAAGCGCGCGGATACGGACGCCAAGCTCGCGGCGCTGGCGAGCGGGCAGTCGCGGGCGGCGGAGCTTGCGCGCGTCGCTGCCGCGGCGCGTGGGACTTATGACCGTGCGGCGGCGGCGCTGTCGGCGGCGCGGGTGAAGGCGGCGCTTGCACTCGATCAACGTGTCGCGAAGGAGCTTCAGCCGCTGAAGCTCGCGCATGCATTGTTCCGCACCGACCTCGCGCGTGTCGAGACGGGCGGACCTTCCGGCCGGGACAAGGTCGAGTTCATGGTGGCGACAAATCCGGGCGCGCCGTTCGGGGCGCTGACGCGCATCGCGTCCGGCGGCGAGCTTGCGCGCTTCATTTTGGCACTCAAGGTGGCGCTGGCGGATGAGGGTTCGGCGTCGACGCTGATCTTCGACGAGGTCGACCGCGGCGTCGGCGGGGCGGTGGCGGACGCGGTCGGCGAGCGGTTGGCGCGGCTGGCCAAGGCCGAGCAGGTTCTGGTCGTCACGCACTCGCCGCAGGTCGCGGCGCGGGGCACGCATCATCTGCGCGTCGCGAAGGCGATGGCTGCAGGTGCGATGACGACGCGGGTCGAGACGCTGGATGCAGCAGGGCGGCGCGAGGAGATCGCACGCATGCTCGCCGGCGCGAAGGTCACCGACGAAGCGCGTGCGGCGGCGGACCAGCTGATCGGCGCGGCGGTCACGCCACTGCCGAAACGGCGGCGGGCGACGTGAGCAAGCTGCAGGCGGTTGCGAAGCTGAGCGAGGCGGCTGCGGCGACCGAGCTTGAGCGGCTGGCGCGCGAGATCGCCGAGCACGACAAGCGCTATTTCGCGGACGACCAGCCTTCGATTTCGGACGCCGATTACGACGCGCTGAAAAAGCGCAACGCCGCGATCGAGGCGCGCTTTCCCGAACTCATCCGGCCGGACAGTCCGTCGCGCCGCGTCGGGTTCGCGGCGGTCGAGAAATTCGGCAAGGTGCGCCACGGCGTGCCGATGCTCTCGCTCGACAATGCGTTCGACGACGAAGACGTGACCGATTTCGTCGATCGGGTGCGGCGGTTCCTTGCGCTTTCGGCCGATGATGAGCTTGCGATCACCGCCGAGCCCAAGATCGACGGGTTGTCGGCGAGCCTACGATATGAGGAGGGCAAGCTCACGCTCGGCGCCACGCGCGGCGACGGCGAGGTCGGCGAAGACGTGACGGCCAATCTGCGCACGCTCAAGGACATTCCCCACACGCTCAAAGGGCGCGGCCTGCCGGAGCTGATCGAGGTGCGCGGCGAAGTGTTTCTGAGCCACGCCGATTTCGCGAAGCTGAACAAGGATCAGGAGGCGCGCGAGGAGAAGACGTTCGCCAACCCGCGCAACGCGGCGGCCGGGTCGCTGCGCCAGCTCGATGCCACGATCACGGCGCGCCGGCCGCTCAAGTTCTTTGCCTATACGTGGGGGCAGGTGTCGATGCTGCCGGGCAAGACGCAGTTGGAAGTGATCGAGGCGTTCGCCGATTGGGGTTTTCAGACGAATCCGCTGATGACGCGCTGTACGACGGTCGAGCAGATTCTGAAATACTACGAGAAGATTCAGGGCAAGCGCGCATCGCTGGGCTATGACATCGACGGTGTCGTCTACAAAGTCGACCGGCTCGACTGGCAGGGCCGTTTGGGGTTCGTCAGCCGCGCGCCGCGCTGGGCGGTGGCGCACAAATTTCCGGCCGAGCAGGCGGAGACGGAGCTTCTCGACATCGACATCCAGGTCGGGCGGACGGGAACGCTGACGCCGGTGGCGCGGCTAAAGCCCGTGACGGTCGGCGGGGTCGTCGTGACGAACGCGACGCTGCACAACGAGGACGAGATTGCGCGCAAGGACGTGCGGGTCGGCGACACGGTCGTCGTGCAGCGCGCGGGCGACGTGATCCCGCAGATCGTGCGCGTGATCGCCGAGAAGCGGCCGAAGGGGGCGAAGGCTTTCAAGTTTCCCGACACGTGCCCCGCGTGCGGCAGTCATGCGGTGCGCGAGGTCGATGCGGCGGGCGAGGAGTCGGCGGCGCGGCGTTGCACAGGCGGCCTCATCTGTCCCGCGCAGGCAGCGGAGCGGCTGAAGCACTTCGTTTCGCGCAACGCGTTCGACATCGAAGGGTTCGGGTCGAAGCATGTGGACGCGTTCCTGTCCGACAAGCTGATCGCGCATCCCTCCGACATCTTCTTGCTCGAGGAGAAATACGGCGCGGGGCCCAAGGCGATTGCCGCGCGCGAAGGGTGGGGGGCGCAGTCGGCGGCGAAGCTGTTCGCGGCGATCCAGGGCCGGCGGACGATTGCGCTGCATCGCTTTATCTTCGCGCTCGGCATCCGGCATGTGGGGGAGTCCACGGCGCGGCTCTTGGCGCTGAACTACGGTTCGGCGAAGGCGTTCGTGAAGGCGATGACGGCGGCGTCGGATGAGGATTCGAAGGCGTTCGCGGAGTTGGATGCGATCGAAGGGATTGGCGAAACCGTCGCCAGAGCGATCGCGGAGTTCTTCGGCGAAGATCACAACCGCGAAGAGGTCGCGCGATTGCTCGACCTCGTCGATGTCGAAGAGGCGGAGAAGCCGAAGAGCGACACCGCCGTCTCGGGCAAGACGATCGTGTTCACGGGCAGCCTCGAGAAGATGACCCGTAACGAGGCGAAAGCGCGGGCGGAGGCGCTGGGCGCCAAGGTTGCGGGGTCGGTCTCGGCGAAGACGGACCTGGTCGTCGCGGGCCCCGGCGCGGGATCGAAGCTCAAAGAGGCCGAGAAACACGGCGTGAAGGTGATC
>JAEUML010000152.1 GCA_016792785.1 Alphaproteobacteria bacterium | reverse complement strand
GAGAAGCACCACCACGAAGTGGCGCCGGCGCAGCACGAGCTTGGATTCAAGTACTCGACACTGGTCAAGACCGCCGACCGCATGCAGATCTATAAGTACGTCGTGCATCAAGTCGCAGCGGCTTACGGCAAGTCGGCGACGTTCATGCCGAAGCCGGTCAAGGGCGACAACGGCTCGGGCATGCACGTGCACCAGTCGATCTGGAAGAGCGGCCAGCCGTTGTTCGCAGGCTCGGGCTACGCCGACCTCAGCGAGATGTGCCTCTACTACATCGGCGGCATCATCAAGCACGCGAAAGCGATCAACGCGCTGACGAACCCGCTGACGAACTCGTACAAGCGGCTCATCCCGGGCTTCGAAGCGCCGGTGCTGCTCGCCTATTCGTCGCGCAATCGTTCGGCCTCGATCCGCATTCCGTTCGGTGCGGGTCCGAAGGCCAAGCGCATCGAAGTGCGCTTCCCCGATCCGGGTGCGAACCCGTACCTCGCGTACGCGGCGATGCTGATGGCCGGCCTCGACGGCATCCAGAACAAGATCCATCCGGGCCAACCGATGGACAAAGACCTTTACGCACTGCCGCCGGAAGAGCTGAAAGACGTGCCACAGGTGTGCGGTTCGTTGCGCGAGTCGCTCGAGCATCTCGACAAGAACCGCGCGTTCCTGAAGCGCGGCAACGTCTTCTCGGACGACTTCATCGACAGCTATATCGAACTCAAGATGCAGGAAGTGTACGCCTACGAGCACACCCCGCATCCGATCGAGTTCCAGATGTACTATTCGGTGTAAGCGGACCGCCGAGATCGAATGCAAAGGCCGGGAGCGATCCCGGCCTTTCTCTTTGTAGCAACCTCAGTTCGAACAGCGACAATGACCAACGGCTGGGAAGACTCTGCTGCCGCCTGGATCGCGGATATGGGGGAGCATGGCGACTTCGGGCGCCGGTATGTGCTCGACCCGGTGATGCTGCCTTTGGCGCTCGCCAACGGGGCGAAGACGGCGCTCGACGTCGGCTGCGGCGAAGGGCGGTTCTGCAGGATGCTCGCCGCGCGTGGTGTCACCGTTACGGGGATCGATCCGACGCCAAGCCTGCTCGGCCACGCGCGAAAGCGCGATCCGCAAGGAACCTATGTCGAAACGGACGCGGCCAACCTGCCCTTCGGCGACGGCGCGTTCGATCTCGTTGTGAGTTATCTCTCGCTCATCGACATGCCGGACGTCGCGCCGGCGATCGTCGAGATGACACGCGTGCTCAAGCCCGGTGGCCGTCTTCTGATCGCGAACTTGAACGGCTTCAACACCGCAGGTCAGGAAACCGACTGGTCGCTCGACGAACACGGCAAGCGGAAGCACTTCCAAATCGATCACTATCTGACCGAGAGCGCGGCCTGGATCGAATGGCGGGGCATTCGAATCCGCAATCACCATCGCCCGCTCAGCGCTTACATGAAGCTGCTTCTCGCGCAGGGCTTGACACTCACCTACTTCGACGAGCCGCGTCCCGCCGCCGACGCACCCGCCGGGCGCGCCGCCGACTATGTGCGGGCGCCCTGGTTCATGGTCATGGAGTGGGCGAAATAGCGGCGCGCCGTTCACGCGGCGCCGACTTCACCTTCGTATGTCGATCCGAGGTAGGCGTTCAGGTCGGCTTCGCCGCGCGGCGACTGAAGGAAGCGCACCCAGGCTCTCTGTTCGTGGATCACCGGACCGAGTTCCCAAACGCAGAGCGTGCCGCGGTGGCGGCCCGTTTGGACGAAAGGTGCAAAACACTCCGACTTCGCGTCCTTGTAGTAGACCGACTCCCACATCTCGTTGGCGTGGCGCCAGGTGCAGACCGGCAGGAAGTAGAAGTCGTTGCCGGCACCGCAGCGATGGAGGACCGCGAATCCAACGTCGCGATCGAGTTCGAGTGTCCCCTTCTGGGCTTCGGACACGAGAAAGCTTCGGGCCATCTCGCGAATGTCGCTGGGAACGGGCGTGTCGGCGCGAGCGACGTCGTACCATTTGAGGCGTGATGCGCCGGCTCGCAGCAACGGACCCGGCGACGCGATCTTGGAAACGTGGCGATAGCTGCTGTCGACGGCGATGAGATCGATCATGAGGTCGGACCCTATCATAAGGCTGACGCCATTTCGCCTCACGGGCGAGTGGGTTTCTCTCGCAAATTTGTGGTCGGCGGGGTGGCGGTCCCTGCTATGTTCCGCGCCACTCAAGATACAGGGGTTCCATGTTCAGAATTGCTCTTGCCGCTCTCGCGTTGACGTTCGTTTTGCCGCATGCCGCCGTTGCGGCGCCTGCGCCCGCCTCGGAGCTTGCGAAACGCGTCGATATTCCGCACGAGAAGTTCACGCTGGCGAACGGTCTTCGCGTGATCGTGCACACGGACCGGAAGGCGCCGGTTGTGGCCGTGTCGATCTGGTATGGCGTCGGGTCGAAGCATGAGCCCAAGGGCAAGACAGGCTTCGCGCATCTGTTCGAACACTTGATGTTCAACGGGTCGGAGAACGCGCCCGGCGACTATTTCGAACCGCTGCAGCAAGTGGGCGCGACCGATTTCAACGGTACGACGTGGCTCGACCGCACGAACTACTTCCAGACCGTGCCGACGGGCGCACTCGAACGCGCGCTGTTCCTCGAGAGCGACCGCATGGGGCATCTGCTCGGCGCGGTGACGCAGGAGAAGCTCGATAATCAGCGCGGCGTCGTGCAGAACGAAAAGCGCCAAGGCGACAACCAGCCCTACGGCCTCGTCGAGTATCTGCAGTTCGAGAACCTGTTCCCCCAAGGGCATCCCTATCATCACTCGACGATCGGCTCGATGGCCGACCTCGATGCGGCAAGCCTCGACGACGTGAAGAACTGGTTCCGCGACAACTACGGTCCGAACAATGCGGTGCTGGTGCTGGCGGGCGACATCGACACGGCGACGGCGAAAACACTCGTCGACAAGTACTTCGGCGACATCAAGCGTGGCCCGGCGACGAAGCAGGTGAAGGCGCCGGTGACGACGCTTGCCGCGGCGAAGTTCGACACCATCACGGATCGCGTGGCGACGACGCGCATCTATCGCAACTGGGTCGTGCCGGGTTTGAACGACAAAGACGCGGCCGCCCTCGACGTGGCGGCTTCGGTGCTCGGTGGACTTGCGAGTTCCAGGCTCGACAATGCGCTGGTGCGCAAGGAAAAGATCGCCGTCGCGGTGACCGCGTCGCTGCAGGAGTTCCAGCACGCCAGCGTGTTCGAGATCACGGCGGACGTGAAGCCTGGCGTCGACGCGGCGGCGGTCGCGAAGCGGCTCGACGAGGTTCTTGCCGAGTTTCTGCGGGACGGGCCCTCGGCCGATGAGGTGAGCCGTTCGCTGGTTTCCTCGATCGCGCAGTATATCCGTGGGATCGAGTCCGTTGGCGGATTTACCGGCAAGGCCGTCGCCCTGGCGGAAGGCGAGCTTTATTCGAACGACTCGGGCTTCTACAAAAAGCGGTTGGCGCAACTCGGCGCGTTGACGCCGGCGATGGTGCAAAAGGCGGCGAAGAAGTGGCTTTCGCGGCCCGTCTATTCGCTGACCGTCGCGCCCGGCGAGCGGACGCTGGACGGCGGCACGCTGGGCGGATGGGTCGATGCGAATGCGCCGACACACGCGCCGGCGCACTACGTCGATCCGAATGCCGAGCAGCCGATGGGTCCGACCTCGGCGGTCGACCGGTCGAAGTTGCCGGACGTGGGCGCGCTGGCGCCGCTCGACTTCCCGACGCTCGAACGCGGGAAGCTCTCGAACGGCATTCCGGTCATCTTCGCGAAGCGGTCGGCGGTGCCGACGGTCACGATCTCCGTCAGCTTCGACGCAGGCTATGCGGCGGACCCGAAGGCCGCTCTCGGCACGCAGTCGCTGATGCTGAGCCTGATGCCGGAGGGCACGACCACCCGCAACAGCATACAGATCGCGGAAGAGAACGAGCGCTTGGGCTCGAACCTTCAAACGGCGGCGTCTCTCGACCGGACTGCGGTCACGATGTCGGCGCTGTCGGCGAACCTCGGCTTGTCGATCGATCTGCTCGCGGACGTCGTGCGCAATCCGGCATTCGAGACGGGCGAAGTCGAGCGGCTGCGCGCGCAGCAACTGTCGCGCATATCCGCGGAGTTCAACAACCCGAACGCGATCGGCGGGCGCGTGTTGTTGCCGGCGCTCTACGGCAATGCACACCCTTACGGCGTACCGCCGAGCGGGCTTGGCGATCCGGCGATTGTGGCCAAGGTCTCGCGCGACGATCTGATGGCGTTCCATCAGGCGTGGCTGCGACCCGAGAAAGCGCGGATCGTGGTCGTTGGCGATACGTCGCTTGCCGATGTGACGGCGCTTCTTGAGAAGTCGTTCGGCAATTGGACTGCGCCAGCGACGGCGGCGGGCAAGAAGTCGTTCGACGTGGCGATCCCGAAGGCCAAGAAGCGCATCATCCTGGTCGACCGGCCGAAGTCGCCGCAATCTGTCATCCTGGCGGGTCAGGTGCTTGACGCTAAAGGCACAGACGATGTCGTAACGCTGCTTGCGGCGAATGAGGTCTACGGCGGCAACTTCCTTGCGCGCATCAACATGAACCTGCGCGAGACGAAGGGCTGGTCCTACGGCGTGCGCAGCAACGTCAACCTGAACGTCGAGAGCGTCCCGTTCGTGATCACGGCGCCGGTGCAAAGCGACCGGACCGGCGACTCGATGAAGGAGTTGATCGCGGACCTTACGGCCTATCTGGGGCCGAAGGGGACAACCGAAGAAGAACTGTTGCGCACGGTGAATGGCAATGTCCGCCGCTTGCCCGGCAGTTTTGAGACGTCGAACGCCGTCTTCGGCGGCGTGACGACCATTCTGAACTTCAACCGCCCGGACGACTACTACGAGCAGTTGCCGGCAAAGTATGCGGCGATGAAAGCCTCGGACGTGGATGCGGCTGGCCGCGCCAAGCTCAGGGTTGATGACCTGCTTTGGGTCGTTGTCGGCGATGCCTCGGTCGTGAAGGCTCAGTTGGACGCTCTCGGCATGCCGGTCGAGGTCGTTCCCGCGCCCGCGATGGGCAAGTAGACGGCGCCATCGATTGGAGCGGCGGCAGCGTGAAGCTGCCGCCGTTTTCGCGTCTGCAAACTCAGTCTTTCAAAGAAATAATCTCCTGCAGCGGTCCCGCCAGGATGCTGGACGCGCAGCTGCGGGCCTTTCGAGACGGCGTGCGCCGTCGGTGATGGCGCTGTGCTGATCGCGGATCGCGAAATTCCTTAGAAGTGTGCCGACAAACTGGGCCACGTGAAACTGTACGTCGCGAATGACTGGATCACGCGACGTGACATAGTCAACGCTGCGGCTTCGTTGCACGGTTGCGAATCATGTGCGGCAATAGCCTCCAGTTGAGTCGCGTTGGAGGCGTTGGCGTATGGCAAGCTACTCCTATTTGATCGGTCGTCCGGACAAGCGTCCGATCTTCACCCACGAAGGCACGGAAAACGAAATCGCGCATGCGCGCGACTGGGTTCCGATCGGTTGGCTCGCCTTGTTCGAGCCGCGTGACGTTCAACTCGTGGAAGAACCGCCGGAGTCCGGCACCTATGATCCCGAGACTCTGACACGCTGTCCGACATTAATTCGCAAGCGCGATGCGGCGCTGGAGACGCTCCGCCGCCGCCGCGAACGCTTGTCGAAGATACTGCCCAAACATCTGGAACCGCAGCTGCACGGACTTGAAGCCGCCGTAGCCGCTTGCAATTTGCCTTATGTCCAAGCGGTGGTCAGCGACCTCGACATGTTCGTGTCCTACCGCGGCTCGGAGAAGATGCTGCGCGATCTTGTGGCCACGATGGACGGCGATAACGTCAAGCAGTGGCGCAGCATGCTGGCGCATGTCGACACTGATATGGGCCGGGACCTGTCTCAGGTCGAGTTTTCGCAGATGACGGGCGTTGCGGCGATCGTGGGCTATCTGCCCGAGCGGTTCGCCGTGTCGCTCGGCGCCAAGAAGACGGAGCTCGTCAAGACGATGCCGATCGCCAAGATCGTCAAACGTCCGTGGTGGAAGTTCTGGTCGTTCGGTGAACCACGCTTGGCGAAGTCGGCCTAGAATGCGCCGCGTTGGAAGTCACTGATCGCCTGACGCAGTTCGTCCTGCGTGTTCATGACGAAGGGGCCGTATTTCGCGATCGGTTCGCGCAGCGGTTTGCCCGCGACGATGTAGAGGCGTGCATCCTTCGTCGCCGTCGCGCGCAGTGCGCCGCCGTCGTCGAGGACTGCGAGGTCGCCCTTCACGAGTTCGCGCGCCAGCGTGGGTGGTCCCAGTCTTGCGGCACCTTGGAACACGAGCGCGAAAGCCGCGTGACCCGACGGGATCGGGATCGCCACCGACGCGCCTGCCGCCAGCGCCACATCGACGATGAACGGTTCCGTCGGGCGTTCGGGACCGGGACCTTTCGTGCCGTTCCATTCGCCAGCGATCAGTTTCGCCGTCGCGCCCTCACCTGCCGTGATGGTCGGAATCTGCGCGGCCGGGATGTCGCGATACCAGGGGGCGCGCATCTTTTCGCTCGCGGGCAAGTTTAGCCAAAGTTGGAAACCGAACATGAGGCCGCTGGTTTGCGCCGGCATCTCGGAATGGACCACGCCGCGCCCTGCCGTCATCCACTGCACGCCGCCGTCGGTGATCAGCCCCTCGCCGCCTTTGTTGTCCTGGTGCCTGAGGCTGCCCGAGATCATGTAGGAGATCGTCTCGAACCCGCGGTGCGGGTGCGGCGGGAAGCCAGCGATGTAGGCCTTCGGGTCGTCCGAGCCGAAATTGTCCAGCATCAGAATCGGATCAATGTCGGGGATGTCGCGCGTGCCGATCAGGCGCGTGAGCTTTACGCCCGCGCCGTCTTCGGCCGGCATGCCGCGGGTGACGCGCGCGACGCGGCGCGGATTTGCTGTGGGTTGAGCGGTCAAAGCCGGCCTCGCATCCAGGGATCGTTGGGTTCAATCTATGCGCTATGATCCGTGCGGCAAGGGAATACGTGCATGCTGATCAGGCCGGCACAGCCGGAGGACGCCCCGCGTCTTGCCGACGTTCACATCCGAGCTTGGCATGAGACCTATCGCGGCATCATGCCGGACAAGGCACTCGACGACCTTTCGATCGCGCGCAGCACTGAAGCCTGGGCGAAACGCCTGGCCGCCCTGCCCGACCGCCATTTTGTCGCCGTGGCGCTTGATGCCCGGCAACAGATCGTGGGGTTCGTCAGCGCCGGGCCAAAACGGCTGCCCGAACTGCCCTCGGACGGTGAGGTGCACGCCATCAACCTCGTAAGCGAGGCGAAGCGGCAAGGTGTCGGTGTTCAGCTGATGCGCGCGGCCGCCCAACATCTGGCCGACAGCGGCTTTCAGAGCTTAGGGCTGTGGGTGCTTGAGCGGAACATGGCAGCGCGCGCGTTCTACGAACGGCTCGGCGGGCGCGTGGCGGCGCGGCGTGAAGAGGACTTCGTGGGAGCCAGGCTCATCGAACTGGGCATCGTTTGGTCCAGCCCGGCCGGTTTGGTGCGGCGGACACTGGCAACCGGCTAATCGAGCAACCCGCTGCTCAACGCGGCGAGAGATGCGCGATTGACCGCTTGGTCGAACAGCCGGGCGACCGTCGCGGACGGCGGCTCAGGCGGCTTGGGGCGGCGCGGCTCGCCGATGTAGTCGCTGATGAGCGCGAAGCGGTAACCTTGCGCTTCGAGCGCGTCGACGATGCGCGGTAACGCCTCACCCGTGCGATGGCCGCGGCCGTTGATGTGGAAGATTAAAATGTCGCCAGGTGCGACGCGCCTCATGACCCGATCGTAGAGTGTGTCGGCGCTCGTCATCGGGTCGGGGTCGCCCGTGGGCCATCGCCAGTGCACCACCTTACGGCCGAGGTCCTCCACGGCCTTCAGACCGTGCGCGTTGAAGTTGCCGGCGGGGAAACGGAAGAACTGCGGCTTGCGGCCGGTCGCCTCGGCGATCAGCTGATCCGCGCGTTCGACCTGCCTCACCACATCGTCCGGTTCGAACGCGTGCATGTGATTCGGATGGTTCCAGGAGTGATTCTCGATTTCGACGAAGTCGAGCCGCGCGAGTTCTTCGACGTCGGCGCGGTTGTCCTCGATGAAGCGGCCAGTGGCAAAGATCGTGAAAGGAATCCGGCGGACCAGCAGAAAATCAAGGATGCTCCGGTCGAAGGCCATGCGCTCGCCCGCTTCGCAGGCATCGAACGTCAGGGCGACGACCTTTTCATTGGTCGGCAACCGCTCGATGACGTCGGCGCGCGCAGCCGCCGCCATCGCCATCATCACACCGAACAGAACCACCCCGCGCATCGGCGTGGTGGATGCCTTACTCGCGGCTCGCAATCAAGCAGTCAGAGGTGGCAATTGCGGCGGCCTTCGCTTGAAGGGGGCGCGGACCCATCCTGAAATACGCTCAAGATGGGTCCGCTTCGGAGCCGCCCGCAGGACCTTGAGGAGAGACCGCGACTCCGACGCGCCGAAACCTTCGAATGAAGGAACGCCGGCGCAGTACAGAGATAGTGGGGACACGTTCAACGTACAAAGCAACAAGACGCTATCCCGATCTGAATGATCATTCATGGATCGGTGGCGGATTCGCCTGCGAGTTTCGTGCTTTTCCTGGCGCGTTCGACAGCTTACGTTCGCGTTAGTCTCTTCAGATGGAGCCGCTCATGGCCGGCGCACTTCTCACACAACCGCTGCAACTTCCCTGCGGCGTGAGCATCCGAAACCGCATTGCGAAGGCGGCGATGACGGAAGGGCTGGGCGATGCGCTCGGCCGGCCGACCGACGGTCATGTGAAGCTCTATGGCGCTTGGGCGAACGGCGGCGCCGGTTTGCTGCTGACCGGCAACGTGGTGATCGACCGTGATCATCTGGAGCGTCCGGGCAACGTCGTCATCGCGGGCGAGCCGGACGCCGAGATGCGGTCGCGGCTGACCGCGTGGGCGAAGGCGGGCACTGCAGGCGGGACGCAGCTTTGGATGCAGATCAGCCATGCCGGCCGCCAGACGCAGGCATTGACGAACCCGCACCCGAAGGCGCCGTCAGCTGTGAAATTGGGCCTGCCGGGCAACCAGTTCGGTGAGCCGGTGGCGCTGACCGAGAGCGAGATTGTCGATCTCATTTTGCGCTATGCAACGGCAGCACGCATTGCGCGCGAGACGGGCTTCACCGGCGTGCAAATTCATGCGGCGCACGGGTATCTGATCTCGCAATTTCTGTCACCGCGCTCGAATATACGCACCGACAAGTGGGGTGGATCATTGGAGAACCGGGCGCGCTTTCTGCTCGAAGCTGTGGCGAAGACGCGGGCCGCGGTTGGGCCGGCGTTCCCCGTTGCGGTGAAGCTCAACTCTGCGGACTTCCAGAAGGGCGGCTTTGCGTTCGAGGAGAGCTTAGCCGTCGCGCGTTGGCTCGAAGCTGCGGGCGTCGACCTGATCGAGGTTTCGGGCGGCTCTTACGAGCAACCGAAGATGATGGACGTGGCGGGGCTTGAGGCCGCCGAAGAACAGAAGGTCGCGGCTTCGACGGGGGTGCGCGAAGCCTATTTCGTCGACTTCGCGAAGGCGATGCGGGCGGCGCTGAAGATCCCTGTCATGGTGACGGGCGGATTGCGCTCGCGCGAGGCGGTGTTGCACGCGCTCGGGACGAACGCAGCGGACATTGTCGGCCTTGGGCGGCCGATGTGCGTGGACACCGACGCGCCGCGGCAGCTTATCGACGGAGCGGCGAGCCTCACGCGATGGGAGAAGACTCTGCACATGTTCCCGTCGTGGCTGTCGTTCCTGCGCGGCGTCAACATGCTGCGCGCGGTGGAGGGTTTTGCGATCCAGTATTGGTTCTACGCCCAGCTTTATCGCCTTGGCCGGGGCGAGGCGGTGGATCGCAACCTCGGCGTCTTCAAAGCGTTCCGCGAGGTCGAGGCCACGCATCGCCGCCTCGCCAAGGAAATCGCGGCGGCGCGCGCGTAATCCACAGCGCGAAAGGCGACTCGGCGGCGGAAATCTGACGATCGCGGGCCTTGCCCAGCGGCGGAAATCGCTATAGTCCCCTCGGTCTCCCAGCAAATCAGTGAGAGTGTCGATGGGCCGTTCCGCCGCCAAATCGGATTTGTTCGCCATGGATGACGACGACCGCGGATCGAAAGGCTATTCCGCGAAGGACATCGAGGTCCTGCAGGGGCTGGAGCCCGTTCGGCGGCGCCCGGGCATGTATATCGGCGGCACGGATGAGCGGGCGTTGCACCACCTGGCCGCCGAGATCATCGACAATTCGATGGACGAGGCCGTCGCCGGTCACGCAAGCCGCATCGAGATCGTGCTCGAACCCGGCAACGTGCTGACCGTGCGCGACAACGGGCGCGGCATTCCGGTCGATCCGCACCCGAAGTTCAAGCCGAAGTCGGCGCTCGAAGTCATCATGACGACGTTGCACTCCGGCGGCAAATTCCAAACCGGCGCGTATGAGACCAGTGGCGGTCTGCACGGCGTCGGCTCCTCGGTCGTGAATGCACTTTCCGAATGGCTTGAGGTCGAGGTCGCGCGCGACCGGAACCTTTGGATGCAGCGCTACGAGCGCGGCGACCCGGTCACGAAGCTCAAGGACCTGGGCGCCGTACACAACCGGCGCGGCACGACGGTTCGGTTCAAGCCTGACGTAAAGATCTTCGGACCGGACGCGCACTTCAAGCCGAACCGGCTCTACAAGTTGGCGCGGTCGAAGGCATATCTCTTCCGGGGCGTCGAAATCCGCTGGTCGTGCGACCCATCGCTAATCCACGGCAACGATACGACGCCAGCCGAAGAGACGCTGCATTTCCCCGGTGGTCTCGGCGACTATCTCGAGAGTCTGATCGGTAAGGCTTCGACCGTCACGCCGCGGCCGTTCGCCGGGCGCGTGGAATCGACGAAGGACGTGAAGGGCATCGTCGAGTGGGCGGTGACGTGGTCGCCGGCGATCGACGCCTTCATGAACTCCTACTGCAACACGATCCCGACGCCGCAGGGCGGCACGCACGACAACGGTCTGCGCTCGGCAATGGCGAAGTCGCTGCGCGCGTACGGCGAACTCACGAACAATCGCAAAGCCGGGCAGATCACGGCCGACGACGTCATGGCCTCAGCCCAGGCGATGCTCTCCGTCTTCATTCGCGAGCCGCAGTTCCAGGGGCAGACGAAGGACAAGCTTTCGAACCCCGAGGCGCAGCGTCTGGTCGAAGGCGTGATCAAGGATCACCTTGACCATTGGCTTGCGGATTCGCCGGTCGATGCCAACCGCTTGCTCGCGTTTACGATCGAGCAGGCGGAGGATCGCATCCGCCGCCGTCAAGAGAAAGAGGTCAGCCGCCAGAGCGCGACGCGCAAACTGCGCCTGCCCGGCAAGCTCGCCGATTGTTCGTCGGGTTCGCCCGAAGACACGGAACTCTTCCTCGTCGAAGGCGACTCGGCCGGCGGTTCGGCGAAGCAGGCGCGCGACCGGAACACGCAGGCGGTGCTTCCGCTGCGCGGGAAGATTTTGAACGTTGCGAGTGCGGCGGCGGGAAAACTCGCCGCGAACCAAGAACTCTCCGACCTGATGCAGGCGCTGGGGTGTGGCACCGGCGCGAAGTTTCGCGAAGAAGACCTGCGCTACGGCAAAATTGTTATCATGACGGACGCCGACGTCGACGGTGCGCACATCGCTTCGCTGCTCGTGACGTTCTTCTACCGCGAATTGCGCGGGGCGATCGACAAGGGCCGCATTTATCTCGCGATGCCGCCGCTCTACAAACTCAGCCACGGCGGCAAGACGATCTACGCCCGTGATGATGCGCACAAGGAGCAGCTGCTCAAGACCGACTTCAAGTCAAACGCCAAGGTCGAGATCAGCCGCTTCAAGGGCCTCGGCGAAATGATGCCGGCCCAGCTCAAAGAAACGACGATGAAGCC
>JAEUML010000145.1 GCA_016792785.1 Alphaproteobacteria bacterium | reverse complement strand
TTGTGGAAGTAGTACTGCCGCCGCACAGGGTGATACGACCACGCCGGTCCGCCGAACACGGAGAGCCAATTGTTCGGCGCCGTGCCGTCTTCGCGCGGGTCCGCCCACACATACCAATCGGCCTTCGGTCCCTCGCGCGATTTCAGGCTGTCCTGAAACCACGGGTGAAGATCGCTCGTGTGGCTCAGCACTTCGTCGAGGATGACCTTTAACCCGCGCCGGTGCGCCTCGGCGATCAAGCGCTCGAAGTCGGCCATCGTGCCAAGCGACGGCTCGATCCCGTCGAAGTCCGCCACGTCATAGCCGAAGTCGCGGTTGGGCGAGGGATGCACCGGCGACAGCCAAATCGCGTCGACGCCCAGCGCCGAGATGTAATCGAGCTTGGACTCGATGCCCTTCAGGTCGCCGATGCCGTCGCCGTTCGAATCCGAGAACGAGCGCGGATAAATCTGATAGACGACCGCGCCCTGCCACCACGGCGTCATGGGCGGTCTCTACGCGAGATCGATGCGCTCAATCACCCGGCTGACCAGGCCATAGGCCTTCGCCTCGTCGGGGCCCATCCAGAAGTTCCGGTCGGTGTCGTCGGTGACCTTCGACAGCGGCTGGCCCGTCTCGTCCGCGATCGTCTTGTTGATGCGCCCGTGCATCTTCAGGATCTCTTCCGCCTCGATCTCGATGTCGGACGCTGTGCCGCGCATGCCGCCCAACGGCTGGTGGATCATGAAGCGCGTGTTCGGCAAGCAGAATCGGTTCGCCTTATCGGCGCCGAGAAAAATGTGCACACCGGCCGAAGCGACCCAACCCGTGCCGATCATCTTCACTTTGGGCCGCAGCGCCTTGATCACATCGTGGATCGTATCGCCCGATTCCACATGTCCGCCCGGCGAATGGATGACGATCTTGATGTCCTTGTTCGGCTCCTCGGCGCTCAGCGCCAGAAGATTGGCGGTCACCCGCTCGGCCATCTTCATGTCGACCTCGCCGAAGATCAGCACCGTCCGCGACTTGAACAGCGCCTGCGGGATCGCTGTAAACGGCGCGGGTTCCGGAGTTTTCGGGGCGTCTGCGTCCATGCGAAAGCGCGAAGCCATGGGGGCGTGTCCTTGGGGAAATTGAAGGGATTCGGCCAGGGTGTAGCACCCCCTCCCAACCCGCGCCAAGCCTGTCAATTCACGCCGACGACCTTGGCCAAACTCGGCCCGATTTCGGCGTTGATGACGAGGTCGGCCATGTGATCGAGTTCCGTGGGGTCGCGATTGAGAATCACGAGCTTCGCCCCGTTCCGCTTGGCCGCGATCGGCAGGCCCGCCGCCGGATAGACGACGAGCGAGGACCCGATCGCCATGAGCAAATCGCACGCGAGCGCCGCCTCCGCCGCCCGCTCCATCTCGAACTCCGGCATAGACTGCCCGAAGGAAATTGTGGCCGACTTCACGATGCCGCCGCACGCGACGCACACGGGCGGCTCCTTCGTCGCTTGAAACACTGGTTCGATATCGTCGAACTCGTGCCTCTGCCCGCACTCGAGGCACTTGGCGTAGGTCGCGTTTCCATGCACTTCGATCACGCGCGACGCTGGCACGCCCGCCCGCTGATGCAGCCCGTCGACGTTCTGCGTGATGACTTCGCTCACCTTGCCCACGTCGACCAGCCGGGCGACCGCCCGGTGCCCCGCGTTCGGTTCGGCCTTGCGCAGCGTCGGCCGCCCGTCGAAAAGCCGCGTCCATGCCTCGACGCGAGCCTCGCGCGAGCGCACGAACTCATCGAAGTAAATCACCCGGTTCTTGCTCCAAATCCCACCCGGGCTGCGAAAATCAGGGATTCCGGATTCGGTCGAAATGCCGGCGCCGGTGAACACAACCGCGCGCTTGGACCGTTCGATAAGGCGTTTCAGATCGTCGAGCATAGCGGCACCATGCCACGACCGCGGCCTTGGGCGGAAGCTATCGGAGGCCCGGGAGCTCGGCTATTTATCCGCTTCGGAACGAACATCATGCCGCTGCCTGAAATCCTGACCCTTCCTCGCTTGCACGAAATCGCGGCGCCGCTCTATCTCGCCTTCTTGCTCGCCGAGTATCTGCTCGTGCGCAAAGGTCTCGCGACCGGTCACTTCCGCCGTGAGGACACGCACACGAGCCTGATCATGGGCATCGGCAGCATCGTGTCGGCGATCTTCATCGGCGCGCTTGGCGTGGGCGTCGTGCTTTGGGCCTACGAGAACCGCGTAGCAACGATCGGCTTCGCGTGGTGGGCGTTCATTCTCTGCTTCGTGCTCGACGATTTGCGTTTCTATTGGGGCCACCGCATATCGCATCGCTCACGCTGGTTCTGGGCCGCGCACGTCGTCCACCACTCAAGCGAGTACTACAATTTCGCAACCGCTCTGCGCCAACCCTGGACCGGCCAGATCACGGGCCTCGTGTTGCTCGCGACTCCACTTGCCTATCTGGGCTTTCACCCGGCGTTGATCGCCTTCTGCGCTTCGCTGAACCTCGTCTATCAGTTCTTCCTGCACACGGAAGCGGTCGGGCGCCTGCATCCTTGGATCGAGGCGGTGTTCAACACGCCCTCACACCATCGCGTGCATCACGCCTCGAACCCGCGCTACCTCGACGCGAACTACGCGGGCACCCTGATTATCTGGGACAAACTGTTCGGCACGTTCGTGCCGGAGCTCGACCGCGACAAGCCGGTCTTCGGCCTGGTGAAGAACATCGAGACGTTCAACCCCTTTGCGGTGGCGCTCGGCGAGTATTGGGGCATCGCCAAGGACGCTGCGAAACCGGGCGTGCCTCTTCTCGATCGCCTGCGCTACGTGTTCGCGCCTCCGGGCTTCAGCCATGACGCCAGCCGCGACGACTCGCACATGATCAAGCGGAAGTTCCTGGCCGCGCACCCGCAGGAGGCGGGAAGCGAAGGCCTGCCAAAGGACTTGCTGAGCCGCGCCGTCTAAAGCGCGAACGGGTGCAGGCCCCACTGCCAGACAAAGGCGACGAAGACCAGCAGCGCAACCGTCAGCAGCGCATAGCCCGCCTGCGCCACGCGCGCGCGCATGTCGGTGCCAAAGCCCATGATGCTCCACACCACCATCGGCACCACCAGCAACGCGACCGCAACCGGCACCGACAACAGCACCATCAGTGTCGGCGTCGGTCCGTGCAAAATGTCGAGCGGCGCGGGATCGGAGAGCAACGACGCCATGCCGACCATGGCGACGAGCGTCAAGCCGGCCGCCGCAAACGCGACCAAGCGCGGGAAGAGCGTGATCACCGCCTTCGGCTCGCCAAACAATTGCCGGCTCAAGAAACCGTTCGTCCAACCCCACAGCGCCATCACGCACAGCGCAACGACGAAGCCTAGCGCCGCCGACCATATTGCCCACTCGCCGGCGCCGACGACGCGGTCATAGACGTTGGCGTCGATGACGAGTTGCGTTGCCTGCCCGCGCGCGTCGGCGACCGCGGCGGCACGCATTTGGTGATCGGGGTTGATCCACGTGCCGTTCGCTTGCGGCAAAAACAGAAGCTCGCCAGCGTCCGGCCGATGCACGACGAGCCGGCCTTCGCCGGGCGCCGTAACTCTGATCTGAGAGGCGGCAGCCGCCATCACCGTGAAGTCCGAGCGTGCGCGGCGCACGGCCATGTAGGAGCCAACCAAGTTGCGCGCTCTCAGCTCCGCGGTCGGATTGACTTCGGCAACAATGTCCGCGCGCGGCGGCCAAACCAGATCGAACAACGCCTTGCGCAGCGAGGCGCTGGCCGAGAAGTGGCAATCGGCATTGTAGGCGATGAAGAACCCGGATTTCGTCTCCGGCGACAGCGCAAGCTGCGCGCAGTAGCCCAGCCACGAGCCGTCATGCCCGATCCAACGCACGCCGTTGCGCCGTCCTTCCATGAAGCCGTAGGCCCATCCGTCGAGCCCTTCAGCCTGCGTGAAGTGCTGCGCGTGCATCCGCTCCATGGACGCGGCGCTCATCAGCTTTTCGTCGTCGCCGTAGACACCTTGGTTCATGTTCACGAGCATGAACTTGGCCATGTCCGACGCCGTCGTGATCAGATCGCCCGCCGGACCCGGCCGCACGCGGTCGAGCTCGCCGCGCTTGAACCCGCCTTCGGGACCGCCTTTGAAATAGGGCACGGCAAGGTCTTGCGGCAGCGGATACGGCACGCCGAACGTCGACGAAGTCATACCCAGCGGTGCAAAAATGAACTCCTGCGCATAGGCCGCAAATTCCTGACCGCTGACGTTCTCCACGACATGGCCCGCGAGCGCCAACGCATGGTTCGAGTACGCGAAAGTCTTGCCTGGCGGCAGCACGCGCGGCGGCATCGTCTCGGCCAGATATTGACCAAGCGGCTCGACCACACCGGTCAACGGCGTCGACAGGCTGAGATAACGATCGTCGAACCCCGCCGTGTGCGTGAGGATGTTGGCCAACGTCACCGGTTCCGCATAGGTCGGCGCGATCTTGAACGCCGTCAGATAGGTGTTCACGTCTGCGTTGAGATCGACCTTGCCCTGCTCGACCACCTGCATCACCGCCGTCGCCGTGATCAGTTTCGAGATCGAAGCAACCCGAAACCGCGTGCGGTCGGGATCGACCTTGAGGCGCGCCTTCACGTCGGCGAATCCGTAGCCGCCTTTGAACGCGACTTTGCCGTCTTGGATCACGACGATCGTGGCGCCTGGAAATTCACCGGCCGCGATCAGCCCGGACATCAGTCCATCGACGTAGCTCTTGATCCGCGCTTGGTCCGCCGGAAGCGGCGCAGGCGCTGATTCAGGTGCAGCCGCACCGACACCGCCGCCGATCGTGAGAGCTTCTTCGCCAGGCGTTCGTGGAGGAAGTGCCTTCTTGTCCAACGGCCCGCTTTCTTCGCGGGGTGGCGCTTCCAACATGGGAAGACTGAAACTCGGCTCGGGAGTCTCGTTACCCTCGTCCTCGGGCTGTGCGAACGCCAAGCCGGCGCACACCGCCCAAGCCAGGCCGAGCAACAGCAAACGCCCACCCATTCAGCGCCCCTCGAAGAAACCCATGCGAGCTACCCAACGGCCCAAACAGTATCGAGCCGAACCCGCCCCATCTACCCGCGCCGTATCGGAATTATCAACGCGTAAGCCTTCCGAATCCTAAACAGCCCGCAGCTAGGACGTGTGGCATTCGCCAAGTCTCGCGCGGCCGATGCGCCTCGCGACCAGGGCGTGCACACAGCTGTTCTCACGTCTCAAACCGTGTCCCGAACGCCGCTCGGCCGCTGGAATGTGACAGGGCGTCAAACGGGCGCGGCCCGGTAACCAATTGATCCGCAAAGAGCCGACCTCGGTTCCCCACACCCGGCGTTTCCGCGCCTTAAGTCTGTGATCGCACCATCACAAAAGTTTCACAGGCCGATGGTTCACGTACCCCGCGTTTGGCGGTGCAGCGGCTTCCGCAGAGCCCGCCCAACAGCGAACCAACCAAGGGGTTTTCATGCTCAAGAAATCTGCACTGGTAGCGTTGCTCGCGACGGTGTCGATCGGCGCTGTGGCTATCGCGGCCGACCAAGTCGATCCGCGCTTCAAGGAATACCAGCCGATCTCGGGCGTGTCCGGCACGCTGAAGTCGATCGGATCCGACACGCTCAACAACTTGATGACGCTCTGGGCCGAGGACTTCAAGAAGTTCTA
>JAEUML010000121.1 GCA_016792785.1 Alphaproteobacteria bacterium | reverse complement strand
TGCTTCGACCACAGCGTGTTCGTGTTCGAAAGACTGATGCCGTCGCCCGCGCCGACTTCGAGGCAGGTCTTGGGCGTCGCCGGCATGAGCGTCAGCAGATGTTCGATCAGCCCGTCTTCGCCGCATTGGGACGTGACGTTGCGGCGGTGGACGTCGAGCGGGTTTGGCATTGGCGGTCGTATTGTGGTCCCGCGCTTCACCTACGCTATCGACGGGCGGGTGGCAATCCGGGGACGGATTCGTTGCGGGTCGACATCTTGTTGCTCGTTTGCGAAAGTGCCGTGGGGGTCCTTTTGCCGGAGGGTTTGTCCAATGCTCAGACTGGCATTTGCCGCCATCTTTGTTTGCGTCAGCGTCGTCGCGCTTGCGGTACCCAGGCAGGGCGAACGCGCGGGTCACGAGCGAGCGGCCTTACCGGGATTTTCCGTGACGCCGCCGCCGGGCGACGATTGGTACGTCGCGGACCAAGCCTATGCAGCCGAACAGATGAAGCCGAAGGTTGTCTATGGCACCGGGTTTGGCCGGAACAGCACAGCGCTTGCCGCCGTGTATGCGTTTGTGTATCCGGCACACATCAAGGATCCGCAGGACGTCTTCAAACTGTTCGCGGAGCGCAACCAACGCAGTGGACCGAGAACGCAAGTCCGATCGTCGACGTCCGAACGTACGACGATCGCGGGCGCGCCGTGCGTTCGCATGGTTACCAGTGCGGACGACACCGGTGTTCAGGGACACGAGGATGAGGTTTTCGCTCTCACGAAGTGGAACCTCGTTTGTATGCACCCGCAGTATCCGTCGTTCATCGTCAACATGGACTACAGCGAGCGTTTGGAGCCGGGATTGCAGTCGCCCATTGCCCAGGAAACGCGCGACGGTTTCTTGAACAGCTTGAAGTTCGAACCGTTGGAGCGGCGGGTCGATGCGTTCGAGATCGGTGCGGCGGTCTTGTCCCTCGCCGTCGACGCCGGCTCCGTGTGGGTCACGTCCGGTTACGAACTCGACGGCAAGCTGACGCGCATCGACGCGCGTTCGAACGCGGTGGTCGCGCGCATTCCGGTGGGCAAGCGTCCGACGAGCCTCGCCGCGTACGCGGGCGCCGTTTGGGTCGTGAACACATTGTCGGACAACGTGATGCGCATCGATCCGGCGACGAACAAGGTGACGGCGACCGTCGCGGTGGGCAAGACGCCTGCGCACATCGCGGGCGGCTTTGGCAGTTTGTGGGTGACGAACAACGCAGACGGCACGGTGACGCGGATCGACCCAGCGACCTTGGCGACGACGGTGGTGAACGGGATCGGGCAAGGACCGATGGCCATCGTGGCGACCGAGACCGGCATCTTCGCCTCGGACCCGAAGGGTTTCACCGTGGTGCGCATCGACCCCGCAACGAACTCGGTCGTGCAGACGTTTGCGCGCGGCATACGGGCGACGTATCTCATTGCGGACGGTGCGACGCTGTGGGCGACCGATTTGAATGACGATAGCGTTGTTCAGATCGCCACCGACGGCGATCCGCGCATCGTGCGGCGGATCAAACGCGGCTTCGATCCCGGGCGGATGGTGCGCGCCGGTCCCGACCTTTGGGTGACGTCTTCGAGAGGGGACGAGATCGTGGCGTTCAATCTTTCGGAGAACGATCCGGCGCCGCGGCGGATTCCCTCCGCGCCCTGGCCGCTGGCGATCGTCGAAAGCGGCGGCACGGTTTGGGTGGGATCGTTCAGGGGCGAGGCGGTCCTGCGCCTCGACCCTGCATAGGAGATTCGCCCGATCCAACTATCGAGGGGTCGGTGGCAATCCGACGCCGGGGAAGAAGTCTTCGTCGGTGGGGGCGTTTTCGTCGAAGGCGGCGGGGGCGAATTCGGGGACGAGGCCGTCTTCGTTCTCGACCACGCGGATGATGCGGCGGCTGCAGGCGGCGCGGATCTTGGCGGCGAGTTCGGCTGAGGGCGGGTCGAGCTTCGCCGCGCGGCAGCGGTCGGCGAGTTTGCCCTCGCGCGTTTCCATCCCGGGGGCGCAATAGAGGCCGGTGCCGTCGACCTCGGCCTTGAAGTGTGCGCCGCGGCCTTCGAACTGACGTGCCAGGTGGTTCAGGACGTGAATCTTTGCCATCGCGTCCTCGCCGGTCAGGCGGCGTGCGGCGCGGTGCATGTTGGTCAGCGGCACGGCTTCGAT
>JAEUML010000116.1 GCA_016792785.1 Alphaproteobacteria bacterium | reverse complement strand
CCGGATCCTCGATGCCGCTCGCGCACATTTGCGTGAGTGCGCGCGAAGCGCGGGGCCCGCCGGAGGGAACGGGGCGCGGAAACGCGCCGTCCACCGATGGTCGGGGTGAGCACATGGCTCACTAGGGCGGCGTGCGATTTCTCACAGATACGCCGCGACGAAATCGTTTAATTCGTAGACTGACGAATGGCTGCAATTGCGGCGGTCGCAAACTTCAGGTGGTGAAGAAGTCGGATACTTCGTCTGGAAACCGAGCGCTCCACCATGTGGGGCCATCCGAATTCGAAGGTTCCCCTGGAGGCCACATTTCCGCCCGACTCGTCGGGCACTTGAATACCAATGGCGAGAGATCGCGCGATTGTCGGCTAAGCGTCGGTCGGAGGTTCGAGTCCTCCCGGGGCGGCAACATCGCACCGTAGCTCAGCGGCACGAGCGGGCGGCCGGCTAGCGCGCGACTCTCGCCATTGGTCTCTATCTTGAATCAACGGAGGTGAAGAGTTCGGATACTTCACCCACGTCGAAAGCGGGACCGCCCGTCCCGCAGGCCCGCGACAGCAGAGCTTGGTCTCCCTCGTGAGATGACTTCGAGTCCGGCTTCAAGTCCGCAAGCATCGAAGCGTGCCTTCGGCATACGATCCGCTTGGACCTACGTCCTTAGGTGACGATCAAGCGGTGCTACGTCCGCACTCGAATGTTCCCCGTTGGCTCGCCTAAATTGTCGGCACGCGTGCCCAACAAATGGGCACCTGCCCGAGTAGACAGCAGTGAATGCCCACAAGTAGGTCTTTCCCGCACGATTTGCGGGGAGACTTTGCCATGGCCGAAAGCACCATCAACGCCGCCGACACCGCATGGATCATCGGCGCGACCGCGCTGGTGCTGATGATGACGCTGCCGGGTCTTGCGCTGTTCTATGCCGGCATGGTGCGGCGCAAGAACGTGCTCGCGACCATGGCGCAATCGGCGGCGGCAACGTCGCTGGTCTCGATCCTCTGGGTGCTCGCGGGCTACTCCCTCGCCTTTGTCGGCGGCGGCGCGCTGATCGGCACGCTCGACCGCTTCTTGATGCTGGGTTCCGGCATGGAGAGCACGAACGCGCTCGCGACGAACATCCCCGAAGCGCTGTTCATGATCTATCAGATGACGTTTGCGGTCATCACGGTGGCGCTCGTTGCGGGCAGCGTCGCCGAACGCCTGCGCTTCGACGCGTTCCTGGCGTTCTGCATCCTCTGGCTCTTCATCGTCTATGTGCCGAGCGCGCATTGGGTGTGGGGCGGCGGCTTCCTCAGCCAAATGGGCTTGCTCGACTTCGCAGGCGGTACCGTCGTGCACATCAACGCCGGCATCGCGGGCCTTGTCGCTGCATACGTGTTGGGACCGCGCCTAGGTTTGGGCAAGGAGAACCTCGCACCCTTCGACCTCTCGCTCGCAGTAGTCGGCACCGGCCTTCTCTGGGTCGGCTGGTTCGGCTTCAACGGCGGCTCCGCGCTTGGCGCGAACTCGCGCGCCGTGATGGCGATCGTGGCGACGCATCTTGCCGCCTGCGCCGGCGCGTTCGTCTGGATGATGCTCGAATGGTGGCAGAGGAAGAAGCCGTCGGTGCTCGGCATCATCTCGGGCGCGGTCGCAGGCCTCGGCACGATCACGCCCGCCTCGGGTTACGTGCTGCCCTGGCACGGTATCGTCATCGGCGCGATTGCAGGCGCCGTCTGCTACTGGGCCTGCACCAGCCTAAAGCAGCGGTTGAAGTACGACGACACGCTCGACGTCTTCGGCGTCCACGGAGTCGGCGGCATTCTAGGGACACTGCTCGCGGGCGTCTTCGCGACAGGCGCGGTCAGCGCCAGCGCCGCATCGCCCGATGGTCTGCGCGGCCTGATCGACGGCAACCCCGCCCAACTCGGCATCCAAGCCGTCGGCGTCCTCGTCACCGTCGCGTGGTGCGCGATCGCCACCTGGGGCATCCTGATGGCGATCAAAGCCTTCATCGGCCTGCGCCTCGACACCGACCAAGAACGCGAAGGCCAAGACCTCGCATTGCACGGCGAGAGCATTCATCAGTAGATCGAGAGATCGCGCGAGCGACACGATAGCAAGTCGATGTCATGGTCCGCGCAGGCGGACCACCCACGACTCGCAACGCGCGAACCTCACAAAAGTCGTGGATGGTTCGCCTTCGCGGACCATGACAATTGGAGTTTGCCTCCCGGTGCGTGTCGGGCGTGGGCGCAAGCGAAGGCTGGTGGTGAAGAGGTTTGTTACTTCGGCCAGCCGTGAGGTGAGGGTTCGATTCCCTCCGCGTCGCAAGACGCGCAGCTCGAAGGCGAGCGCACGGAGCCCCGACAAGGGGCGTACAAATCTCGAAAGTTCCCCGGCCGCCCTCCGCAAGGAGGGCACTTTACTGCGAGCCGCACGCGCCGATGTCAGGCGCCGCGCGGTCTCGAAAAATTCCATCGCGAAGCGAAGGTGGTGAAGATGTCTGTTCCTTCGCTTGCAACGCGGGTGATTGCGGGTTCGAATCCCGCCGGGTCCACCATTGCGGGCCCGTAGCCAAACGGTAAGGCGCCTTCCGTCCGGCGGTCGATGAGACCGAAGGGCGGGCTCAGAGATCGCCTGTTCCCCTTCGCTTCGCGATGGTCTCAATTTCGACGGTGGTGAAGAACGCCGCTACTTCGGAAGAGCGCCGCCATGGAGGTCGCAGGTTCAAATCCTGCCGGCGCGCGGACATCCGCGTGCCGGTAGCTCAGCCGCCCGCAAGGGCAACCAACGGCTTCGCTTACCCCGGCGATCCCTCTACGCCACAGTCGTCACTCGCGCGACCTGTGCAAACGCTGCTATCGATGGACGATGCCCATGCTCACGATCCGCTTCACGAAGCTCACCGACGCGCGCCATCGCATCGAGTTCGTGCGCGCCGACGGCACGCGCGAGGCGGTCGAACTCGAAACGCGCAGCTTCCTGCTCCACGACCTGATCCACTACGCGGTCGAATCCGAAGCCGGCCTGACGCAGTCCTTCTATGGTGCGCTCGCGGCGGGCAAACGCTATGGCGAACTGTCCGGCATGAAGCCGGTGGGTGAACTCGCGATGACGGAGGCTGTTGTCGCCGTGATGACGAACGCCGCGAAGGGTCACGCGACGCCGGCGCAAGTGATCGCGGGATTACAAAATCTGCTCGACGCGCACGGCGACATGATGCCGTCATGGCTGACTGAAGCCTTCGCCGAGCGCGCGCTCGAACGGCTGCGCCGCCTGCAAGGTCAATGGAAGGCGACACGCTTCGGCGAAACGATGGAACTGACCTTCGGATAGCCGAAAACCACGGGAGGAACCGATGGCCAAACTCAACATCTTAAAGCGCTTCAAAAGGGCGCGCACGCATGAGGGCGCGCCGGCCCGTACCTTCGGTCCGGAGGCGCAGCTTCGCCGTTCGGTGATGAACTGCATGCTCTGGGAAGATCAGTTCTACGAAGAAGGCGAGGCGATCGCAGATCGCATCCAAGCGCTCGTGCCGAAGGTCGCGCCGGAAACGGTGGCGCAGATCGCCATCGACGCCCGCGAGAAGATGAAGCTGCGCCACGCGCCGCTGCTCCTCGTGCGCGCGATGGCGGCGAGCGAGCAACACCGCCCGCTCGTGGCGGCGACGCTCGCCCGCGTGATCCAGCGCCCGGACGAGATGACGGAGTTCCTCGCAATCTATTGGTCCGACGTCATCGGCCCGATGCAGCAAAGGAAGAAGCGTCCGGTCCCGGCACAGGTGAAGAAGGGCCTCGCGAAGGCGTTCGAGAAATTCGACGCCTACCAGCTCGCGAAGTACGACCGTGACGGCCCGGTGCGCCTGCGCGACGTGTTGTTCTTGACCCACGCCAAACCCGCAAACGCGGATCAGGCCAAGGTCTGGAAAGATCTCGTCGACGGAACGTTGGCCTCACCCGACACGTGGGAGGTCCAACTCTCGTCCGGCGCGGCCAAGAAGGACACGTTCGAACGCCTGATTGCCGAGAAGAAGCTCGGCGCGCTCGCGCTCCTGCGCAACCTTCGCGGCATGCTGACGGCCGGCGTCGCGAAAAAGACGATCGCAACCGCGCTCGATGCCATGCGCACCGACCGTGTGCTGCCGTATCGTTTCATCGCGGCCGCGCGCTACGCACCGGACTTCGAGCCGGAACTCGAGAAGGTGATGTTCCGCTCGCTCGAGGGCCACAAGAAGCTCGACGGCGAAACGCGCATTCTGGTCGACGTCTCGGGTTCGATGAACGCGCCGCTTTCGGCACGGTCGGAGATGACGCGCCTCGACGCCGCGTGCGGCCTCGCCGTTCTCGCCCGCGAGATATGCGAGGACGTAGAGATATTCACGTTCTCCAACGACGTGAAGAAAGTCCCGCCCCGCCGCGGCTTCGCGCTGCGCGACGCCATCGTGCAAAGCCAGCCCCACGGCGGAACGGAACTTGGGCGTGCGGTGAAGGAGGTCGATCAGAAAGGCGTGCGCCTCATCGTCATCACCGACGAACAGTCGCACGACCCCGTGGGTACGCCGAAAGGCAACGCCTACATGATCAACGTGGCGTCGTATCGCAACGGCGTCGGCGCCGGCGACTGGACCCGCGTCGACGGCTTCTCCGAAGCGGTGATCGACTGGATCATCGCGTCGGAGATGAGAGCCTAGACGGTCAGCAATTCCGTCAGCGCCCTTGCTACAGGTGCTTTCCGGTCGCGTTCATCCACGTCTGAGCATACAAGGCGGCCGTTACAAGGCCGCAGATCAGGCCGTTCAGCGTCATTATCGCCGTCTCGTCGAATTTCAGGCGACTAACAGCGCTCCGCCGAGGACCAAACCAACCTGGGCTCTCAACGATATCAACTTTGTCTCTTGCAAACGTGGAGGTGAAGTACCCAAACGTGAGCGTGTATGTCACCCAACACGCGAAGCCGGTACCAAAGAAAATTGTTTCCTCATCGCGCGTCGGGTTTGGCGGTAGCTGGGGAGACACCAACACCATCGTGAGAAAAGCTGCCGTCCAAGCGCTCGCTCCAACTATCGCTACGATAGCGATGACTGGTATGCCGGCACCCATCTCTGCGAGGGACGTGCTTGGAAACGCGCCGCCAGCCGCAATGGCGACGAACAAGACGAGCCAAATCAGAAGCCGTATCGAGAAGGACATGGCAGGTAACTGCGGAGCGATGTCTTCTGGGCCAACGGACTGGTAAATGGACGCTGCGAAAACGATGATCGCGATAAGTGAGGCGATGAAGCCCAGTAGGCGCTCAACAGTCGTCATTCAGTCTTTCCCCAAACTGCCGTGTCATCGCACTTCAACAACACCCGATATCACGACATGGGTTTTTCGTCACTACCGTCGCGGCGATGCGACATCGGCGTCGAGCAACAGTCGTGTGACAGGCGCCTTCGCTCGATGGTTGAGTAACTTCGCACGACTGCATCTTTGGCGTAGCGGCCTTCAAGATGTTGATGGGCGCCAATACCCTTCGCATAACCAAGACCGAAACACTTCCCTCAAGAAGGAGCGAGCACGAACATGCCTCGCTGAACCACTATGCACGAACTCATCGAATCCAAAGGCGTCCCGATCAAAGCCTGGACGAACGGCGTGCCGGTCGAGCCGGAAGCGCGCAAGCAGCTGAAGAACATCGCCGAACTTCCGTTCATCCACGGGCACGTTGCGGTCATGCCGGACGTCCACCTCGGCAAGGGTGCAACGGTCGGGTCCGTCATCCCGACGAAGGGCGCGATCATCCCGGCCGCGGTCGGCGTCGATATCGGTTGCGGCATGGCGGCCGTGATGACGAACGTCACCGCGTCGCGTCTGCCGGACTCGCTCAAGGGCATGCGCGAAAACATCGAATCCGTGATCCCGGTCGGCCAGGCGTCGCACAAGCAACCGCCGCGCCGCGCCGAAGCCGCTTGGTACCAGCGCCACAAAGCGGGGTACGAGGCGATCGAGGCAAAGCACCCGAAGATCATGGAGAAGAAGTCGGCGGCACTGCAGATCGGCACGCTCGGCGGCGGCAACCACTTCGTCGAAATCTGCCTCGACGAGGCCGATCGCGTCTGGGTGATGCTGCACTCCGGCTCGCGCGGCATCGGCAACCGCATCGGTCAGTACTTCATCGCGAAAGCGAAGGAGGAGATTGAGGCGGCTGGCCTGAAACTCGCGGATCGGGACTTGGCGTGGTTCGGTGAGGGCTCCGGGGCCTTCAACGACTACGTCGAGGCCGTGGGTTGGGCGCAAGACTACGCGCGCTCGAACCGCGACGTGATGATGGGCGCGGTGTTAGCGGTGTTGCGGGAAACCTGGCCCGACCTCGAAACGGCCGACGTGGCGGTGAATTGTCACCACAACTACGTCGAACGCGAAGAGCACTTCGGTGAGCGCGTCTGGTTGACCCGGAAAGGCGCCGTGCGTGCCCGCAAGGGCGAACTCGGCATCATCCCGGGCTCGATGGGCGCGAAGTCCTTCATCGTGCGGGGTTTGGGCAACCCGGATGCGTTCGAGTCCTGCTCGCACGGCGCCGGCCGCGCTATGTCGCGCACGGCGGCGAAGGAACGCTTCACGCTCGAAGACCACCTCGCGGCAACCGCCCATGTCGAGTGCCGCAAGGACCCGGGCGTCATCGACGAAACGCCGATGGCCTACAAAGACATCGACGCGGTCATGGCAGCACAGGCGGACCTGGTGGAAGTGGTCCACACGCTCCGCCAGATCGTCTGCGTAAAGGGTTGAGGGGGCGCCGACCTCTTGTCGGCGCTCCCAGTCATGCTTACTTCAGCTGTGGGCGTGTTCGTTCGCGAAAGGGGTAGGGAGCCAGGTGCTTTTGGAGTTCGCCGCACCGGCAATGGTCGCTGCGCCTTACGCTATCGTGGCGGCGTCAGCTGTGCTCCTCTTGTGGGCCGCGATGGCCAACTTGAAGTCGTCGCCTCGACGCATCAGCATCGCCGTAGCTATCGGTCGCATCACATTTCTTTTCCTTTGCGCGATATCCGCAATATCGTTTTCAATGGCTCTGATTGCGATTATCGGCATTGGCAGACCGTCCGCACCTGACATGGCGGTCATGCCTGCAGTCAATGCGGCTGCGTATTTCGCCGCTGGGGTACTTTTGCGCTATCTCATCGCACGGGAGTGAACGCCCTCATCATCGATGCCGTTTTGGTAGCGTAGGCGGAGTTGGCGGAAGCGCAGACACCCTTCTCAAATCATCCGCGCGATAAGGCTAAGGGCCATTGAAAGCCGCGGGGAGGAGAGGCAATAAGTCTCTCCTCACTACCAAAGAAAAGAACAGAGTATGGGTCCAAACGAGAAAGTCCTGCGCAAAATCTACGAGGACTACGCGAAAGGCGACATAGACGCGGTGCTGGCGCTGTTTGCCGACGACGTCGTTGTGAAGTCCGTCGGCGCGCCCAACCGGATCGATCACGCCGGCGAATGGCGCGGCCCCGACGGCGTCCGCGGCTTTCTCGCCGCCATTGCCGGCAACTGGGCGTTCGAGAAAATCGAGATGCTTGAGATGATCGCGGCGAACGACACGCGTTTCGCCGTCCGCACAGCCGTGACGGGCGTGCACGCAAGCACCGGCGGGCGCGTTCATGTCGAACGCGTCGACTTCGTGACGATGAAGGACGGCAAGTGCAAATCTTACATGGAAATATTCGACACGAGCCCCCTGGAAAGGGCGTCGAGACTATGATGGGTCCAAACGAGAAGGCGCTCCGCACCGCCTACGCCGCCTATGTGCGCGGCGAACCCGACATCGCCGTCTTCGCCGACGACATCGTCTGGACGTCGGTCGGCGCACCCAATCGCATGGAGACCGCGGGCGAATGGCGCGGCACGGACGGCGTGCTTCAGTACTATGCGGCACTCGGCGCCAACTGGACGCTGAGCGGATTTGAGGTCGAGGAAGTGTTGACGAAGGACGACCGCCGCTTCGCCGTGCGCATCAACGTCACCGCGCAAAACCAGGTGACAGGCAAAGCGGTCCGATTCGACAAGGTCGACTTCGTCACGATGGAGAGCGCCAAGATCACGACCTATTCCGAGATCTTCGACACGGCCCCGTTGATCCGCGCCGCCCGCCCGGCGTGAGCGCCGTCGCATCGCCGCCACACAGGCGTCGCTTGCGCGGCGCGCAAAGCTGCCACGCCTTGACTGCGCGCCGCTTCCCGCGTTACCACCTGCCGCAATCGCGAGGCATGGGGTCTCGCGTCCCAACACGAGCCGACGAAATTTGATGAACCCGTCGACCAACATCACGACCGCTGCGTCGTGCGCCGGATACCCGGCGCCGCGTTGTGCGGTTCTTTGGGCTCGTGAGGGAGTCATGGTTTAGCGCCAGCCGAAAAGGCCCGTGCTTATCGCCACCCCTCCCGAGCACCGCTCCGGAGGGGTTTTTGTTTGCCCGTCGAACCCTTCGAACAGCGAGCGGAATCAATGGCGGGCGAACGACTGAGCAAAGCCATGATCAAGACGATGACCACATATTTCGACCGCAACTTGGACCGCGACGAACGCAAGGCGATCCTCAAGCCCTGGGCCGAGGAAGCGCGCGCGTTGTTGAAACTCGCGCTGCCCTTGATCGCGATGCAGCTCGCACAGATCGGCTCGCTCACCGCCGACGTCATCATGGTCGGCGAACTGGGGCACGAGGCGATCGCCGCGACCGGCGTCGGCGCCGTGCTGTTTTACTTCACCTGGCTCATCGGCTACGGCCCGGTGATGGCGGTGTCGCCGATCGTGGCGCAGATCCTGGGCGCTCATCCGAACGACCGCGCGCGCGTGCGGGCGGCGGTGCGCATGGGGCTCTGGGCGGTCGCGCTCCTGTGCTTGCCTTTGATGACCGTGCTCATCTGGGCGAAACCGATTCTGATCGCGCTCGGCCAAGATCCGAAGATCGCGGCGATGGCGGAACCTTGGGTTCACGCCGTCGCCTTCGGTCTGCCGTTTGCGCTGGGCTTCGGCGTGCTGCGCGGCTTTGCGGCTGCGATCGGCAGGCAGAACGCAGTGCTCGTCGTCGCGATCATGACCGTGCTCGTGAACATCGCGCTGAACTATGTGCTGATCTACGGCAATCTCGGCGCGCCGGCATTGGGCGTGCAGGGGTCGGGGATCGCCAGCGCAATCGCTTACGCGTTCTCGTTCTTTGCGATGTTGGCGTTTTTCCTGCTCGCGCCGTCGTTCAAGAAGTACCGCCTGCTGCACCGCTTTGCGCGCTTCGACCGGGCGAAGTTCGCCGAGGTCTTCCGCCTCGGCGCGCCGATGGGCGCCTCCATGCTCTTCGAAGCGATGTTGTTCAACACCGCGACGTTGATGATGGGCACCTTCGGCGCGGCGAGCGTCGCGGCGCACCAGATCGCGATGAACGTCGGTTCGATCACGTTCATGGTGCCGCTGGGTATCGGGCTTGCGGCGACGGTGCGCGTGGGCCTGCACGCCGGCGCGCGCAACATCGAAGCGGCCAGACGCGCGGGCTACACCGCGATCGTCGCCGGCGCGGGCTTCATGCTCGTCTGCGCCGTGGTGATCGCGCTGATCCCGCACACGCTGACCAGCATCTACGTGCCGACGTCGGACCCGAAAAACGCCGAAGTGGTGACGCTTGCGGTCACGTTCCTTTACGTCGCAGCGATCTTCCAGCTCTTCGACGCGCTGCAGGTGACCGCGCAAATGAGCCTGCGCGGCATGAAGGACGCTCAGGCGCCGATGTGGATCGCAGGCTTGAGCTACTGGCTCGTCGGCTTCGCGCTTGCCTGGGGCCTCGGCATCTGGGCCGGCATGCAGGGCTTGGGCGTCTGGATCGGCCTCGCCGCCGGTCTCGCTGCCGCGGGCTTCGGCATGGTCGCCCGCTTCGAGCTGCTCTCGCAGCGCAAGCTGGCCTAAGGGGATCGGGCGGCCCATTCGGGTCGCCCGTTCACGACCAAGCCCGAAACGTGATGAACCGCGCTGGCACACGATCGACAAGCCAAACCGCGTTCGTCGACAGAAAGAAGGCAAAGCCTTCGCCGGCCATCGCCGCCGCATCGATCACAAGCACGGCAGGCTTCCCGTGCCGCTGCCCGACCGCACGCGCCGCTGCCTCGTCGGCGGAGAGATGCACATGATGCCGTGCCATCTTCTTCAAGCCCTCCGCCCGGATCGCCGCAACGAAGCGCGTCGCCGTCCCGTGATAGAGCAGGGCAGGTGGCGAGGCGGGCTCGTACCCGAGTTCCACCTCGACCGAATGCCCCTGGTTCGCCCGGACGCGCGTGCCGGTCTCGTCGAACGAGAACCGCTTCTTGTCGTTCGTTGCGACAATCTGCTCAAGCAACGCCCGGTCGAACGCCCGCCCATGTTTCCGGCAAGCCTCGAGCAACGCCTCAACGTCCGTCCAGCCCGCTTCGTCCAGCACAACGCCGAATTTGGCGGGTTCGTGCCGCAGGATGAGGCTCAGGAACTTACTGGTCTGGATGGGATCGCGGTCCTTCATGGTGTGCTTGCCTATCATAAGGAGCTCAGCCGCCGCGGACGAGCCGCCGCGCCCCCTTGCTTTTCCGCCCGCGTTCCGGCTATTTCCCGCCCCTCACGAACGGCCGGGCGGGGCATGCCCAGGCGGTTCCGAGCCTCAAGGGCTCACACGCGTTCCAGCATAAGGAGACCGAAATGCCCAAGTTGAAGACCAAATCGGGCGCTAAAAAGCGCTTCAGAATGACGGCCACCGGTAAGGTGAAGCATGGCGGCGTGATGAAGCGCCACCGTCTGATCCGGCGCTCATCCAAGCGCAAGCTGCACGCTCGCGGCACCTTCATTCTCTCCGAGAGTGACACGCCGCGCGTAAAGCTCTGGATGCCCTATAACCGGTAAGGACGAACACCCATGTCACGTGCACCACGTAGCGTGCCCAGCCACGCGCGCCGCAAGAAGGTCTTGAAGCAGGCCAAGGGCTTTCGCGGCCGCCGCAAGAACAACATCACGACCGCGAACGCGGCCGTCGACAAGGCGGGCCAGCATTCCTACATCGGCCGCAAGCACCGGAAACGGAACTTCCGCGCCCTTTGGATTCAGCGCATCAACGCCGCCGTGCGCGAGCACGGTCTGACCTACGGCCGATTTATCAACGGCCTCGGGATTGCGGGGATCGCGGTGGACCGCAAGATCCTCGCCGACCTCGCCGTGCGCGAGCCCGAGGCCTTCAAGGCCCTGGTCGACCAGGCGGCAAGCGCGGCGAAGGCGTA
>JAEUML010000243.1 GCA_016792785.1 Alphaproteobacteria bacterium | reverse complement strand
GAAAGCAGGCTGCCGCGTTCGACGGCAAGTGCTGCGCAATTCGCGAAGACTGTGATCCAGCCCGGATCGGTGAACTCCGCAATCAAGATGTCCCCGTGATCGAGCACGACGCCGTGCGGGTCGCGCACGACGCGGGCGCGGCCGCGGATGATGCCGGCCGAGCAGCCGAGACCGCGTCGCAGATCGGGGTCGTCGGCGACGGGCGCGTCCGACTTCACCGGCACGATCTGGCTCAAGCCCGGTGCGCCGACCGTTTCGAAGCGGCGCGGCAGGTCGGGTTGTTCGGCATAGGTTGCGAACTCCTTGCGCCGTTCGGCAGCGATGGCAGCGAGCGAAGCGCCGTTTGCGTTGCTCTCGGCGAGGCCCAACAGCTCCTCGACCGTCAGATAGAAGACGTCGTCGCGGTTCGGCAGAATTTTCGATAGGGCCAAGCGCTTGCCCATTTCGAGGAACAGGCGGCGTGCGCGGCCGAAGACGCGCGTGCGTTCGAAACGCATGTTTTCGCGGTCGCGGACGCGGGCTTTCGCCTCGGCGAGCGCGAGCTTGAGCAGGCGCAGACGCATGCGGTTCTGGCCCAGGGCATCTTCGATTTTCTCCATCGCGCTCTTGCCCGGCTTTGCCGGCGGCGGCGCGGGACGTTTTGCGGCGGCCACGAGTGCGTTCCACAGCGGTCGCGGGTCATCGACCAGGGTCGCGCTTTCCAGCTTCAATTCGCCGAGGCAGCGGTCGCCGAAGCGTTCAATGTAGGCGCGGTAGAGCGGACCCAAGACTCTGTCCTGGCAAAGCGCTGCGATCGCGTCGGCGACGGGCAACGATTCCAGGCGTTCGAGCAGCGCTTTGTCGGCGCGCAACTTCTCGCCCATTACGGCGATCAGGCGCGGCGGTTCGGCGCTGACGATGCCACCTTGATCGGTCAGCACCTCGTTCAGCAGCGCGCCGCTTTCGTCGGCCGCCCATTTGCGCGTCAGCGCGCGGGCGAGACCGAACGCGATCATGCACCAGAGGTCGTTGACGAGCGGCGGCGTCCAGGCGCGCAACAGGCGGCTCTCGATCCGGCGGTAGCTGACGGCCAAGTCTTGATAGCTTGCGCGCGCGAGATCGTCCGACAATCCGGCGAGCGCATCATCGACGCGCGCTTTGAACGCCGTGATTGAGCGTGCGAGCCAGAGGCGCTTCCAGACTAGGCCGAATGCCGTCGTGACCAACCGTCCGGCGTCCACGATGCGTGCGAGCGGCGACATGCGGTGACCTGCGACCGCATCGATCAGATGGCGCGGCAAGGCGCGGTCGACGCCCATCATCTGTTCCATGTAGCGCCGGTTCATCTGGAACCCCGGCAGCATGGCGAGCGCGCGGTACCAGTTTAACAGGTTGTAGTAGATGCGGCCCCTGATGAGGCCGATCATGTTGCGGAAGACGGCGCCTTGTTCGTCGAGGCGCATGCGCGAGACGCCGAGCACCATCGTGAGCTCGCGGTAGACGGCCTCGTATGCGCGCGCGGCGAAGGAGAACGTCAGCGGCGTCGTAATGCCGCTGTAGCTTTCGACGATGTTCGAATTGTCCCAGAGCACGCGCTCGGTCCCGCCGATCGCAAGCGTCGTGATCGGGCGCGCCTGCAGCAGATGAAGCTGGCCGCCTTCGACCGCCCACTCGACGTCCTGCGGACAGCGTTCGGCCTCGGCGATGCGGGCGGCGGCTTCGGCAATCTGTTTCAGCATCGCATCGCTCAAGACCGGCTTGTCGCCCGCCAGCGTGCGTTCGATCGAGGTGCCGGCGCGGTCCAACACATAGGTGTCGCCCAACGTTTCACCCGCGACCAGGCGGTCGGCGAGGCCGCGCACAGCATTGACGATCGTTCGGTCGGTCGCGCCCGTTACCGGATCGGCAGTGAACGCGACGCCTGCGGCCTCCGCGTCGACCATGCGCTGCACGATCACGGCGGGCACGTTTGCGTGCGTGAGGCCGTGATGCTTGCGGTAGGTTTCGAGTTCGGGCGTGAAGGCCGAATGCCAGACGTCGGCAACGCGCGTTGCGGCATCGCGCGGGGCGACGTTCAGGTAGCTCGCGAATTGGCCGGCGAAGGAATGGCCGAGTGCGTCTTCTTCCGCGGCGCTCGAACGCACGGCGAGTTTCGCATCGGGCGGGAACAGGCGCGCGAGTTCGGCGGCGATTTCGTCGGCGACCTCACCCGACGGCGCGACATAGGCGGGCGCTTGCCCGGGTTGTGCGCTGCGTTCGAATGCGCGCGGCGTCACCACGAACCACGGCGGCACGCGAAAGCCCAACGACTGCAAACGGCAGAGCCCGACCGCCTTGCCGCCAAAGAGGGCGAGCGGCGGGTCGGCGACCGCGCGTGCGATGATCGGGGCGCTCACGGTAGCAAGCCGATGTGCGGCGCTGCGCCGAGCGCGAGAAGGACGGCCAAGGCGAACGCTCCCGCTGCTTGTTCGATCCGTTTACCGGCGCCCGGTTGAGAAGGGGTGAAGCGGGTTGCCGCAACGCCTAAGATCGCAAGGCCTGCGCCGACGACCAAGCTGGCGGCCGTCACGGAGCCTTGGATTTGCCAGACCGCGGCGACCGTTGCTGCCGCTGCGGCAACGGCGGCGGCGAGGCAATATGTGCGTGCGCGCACAGCACCCCACAGCGCGCTGTAGGTTTCGACGCCGGGCTCTTCGTCTTGCGTCGCGCGGATTTTGCGGCCGAGTTCGAGCACGACGCCGAG
>JAEUML010000357.1 GCA_016792785.1 Alphaproteobacteria bacterium | reverse complement strand
CGAAGTGCCCGACGGCCCGCCCGCCCGCTTCAAGTGGCGCCGCGTCGCCCACGACGTCGCGCGCGCCGAAGGCCCCGAACGCATCGCCATGGAATGGTGGCGCGACGAAGCGGGCCGCATGCTGACGCGCGACTATTTCCGCGTCGAAGACGCGCACGGCCGAAGATTCTGGCTCTACCGCGAAGGCCTCTACGGCCGCGAAACAAACGCCCCCAGATGGTTCGTGCACGGGCTGTTCGCATGAAAGAGATGCCGCAGCGCAGTCTGGGAGCGCGGGCGTCCCGCCCGCCCTTCCTTATCGCTCATCAAGCACATGAAAAAAGACCTGACGAAAGCTCACACCATGGCACCACCAACATGGCATTCGCGTGGCTATCTCCCGCATTGGGAAGCTGGGGAAGTCGCACAATCGATGACCTTCCGTCTTGCCGACAGCCTACCGAAAACCGCCCTCGAAAGATTGCGCGACGATCTAAAGCGCATACCGGAAGGAGACCAAACGATGAAGCGCCGCATTCGCATCGAAGAAGCGTTGGACCGAGGCCGGGGCTCCGCAATTCTGTCGAATCCGGATATTGGCGAGATTGTCGAAACCGCACTCCTCCATTTCGACGCCCAGCGTTATCGGCTTCACGCATGGTGCGTGATGCCAAATCATGTTCACGCTTTGATAACGCCACTCGCCGACTGGACCCTATCCGCGATAACACACAGCTGGAAATCGTTCACGTCGAAGAAGGCCAACGCGCTGCTTGGCAAGCAAGGGGCCTTCTGGGCGCCCGAGTATTACGACCGTGCGATCCGCGACGATGCGCACTGTACGAATGCCGTCGACTACATCGCCAAGAATCCGGTCAAAGCCAACCTCTGCGCAAGACCGCAGGACTGGCGATTCTCAAGCGCTTGGCGCTGTCATCGACCCTAACCTGCCGGCGGACTTGGCACGATGAAAGAGACAGCAAGAGCGGGCGGGACGCCCGCGCTCCCAGACTGCGCCGAGGCTCGTCGTGAGCGCGACATACATCGAATTCGCCACCACCACGAACTACTCCTTCCTGCGCGGCGGGTCGCACCCGCGCGAGCTCGTCGCCCGTGCGCACGAACTGGGTCACGCCGCGATCGGCATCGCCGACCGCAATTCCGTCGCGGGCGTCGTGCGCGCGTTCGCACAGGCGCGCGAGTTGAACTTCCCACTTCACGTCGGCGCGCGGCTGGTATTCAGCGACGGCACGCCCGACATCCTCGCCTATCCGCAAGACCGCGCGGCTTACGGTCGCCTCACGCGCCTGCTCACGCTCGGCAATCGCCGTGCCGAGAAAGGCGCTTGCATCCTCACGCTCGACGACCTGATCGACCACCACGAGGGCCTGCAACTCATCCTGATCCCGCGCCCAAAGATCGAACAAGCGTCCACCACACTCGATCGCCTAACCCCCATCACCCAAAACCGACTCTGGCTCGCGGCCTGTCTGCGCTACAAAGGCGACGACCAGCGCCACATCAAGCGCCTGATCGCGGCCAGCCATCGCCACAACGTGCCGCTGATCGCCGTCGGCGACGTGCTCTATCACGTGCCCGAGCGCCGGGCGCTACAGGACGTGCTGACCTGCATCCGCGAGCACACGACGCTCGACGCGGCAGGCTTCCGCCTGGAAGCGAACGCCGAACGCCATCTGAAAGCGCCCGCCGAAACCGCACGCCTGTTCCGCCACCTCCCGGAGGCGGTCGACGAGACGATCCGCTTTGCAAGCCGTTGCCGCTTCAAGCTCGACGAGCTGCGCTACCAATACCCCGAAGAAACCCGCGCAGGCTTCGCAAGCACGCAAGAAGCGTTGATCCATTACGCTGAGGAAGGCGCACGCCGGCGCTTTCCGAACGGTGTGCCGCTGAAGGCGCGCAAGGCACTCGATCACGAACTCAAGCTGATCGGCGAACTCAACTACGCTCCGTACTTCTTGACCGTTCACGACATCGTTCGCTTCGCCCGCTCGAAGAACATTCTCTGCCAAGGCCGCGGCTCGGCCGCCAATTCCGTTGTCTGCTATTGCCTGGGCGTGACGGAAGTGGATCCGATTCAAGTCGACCTCCTGTTCGAACGCTTCGTCTCCGCCGAGCGCCGCGAACCGCCCGACATCGACGTCGACTTCGAACACGAACGCCGCGAAGAGGTGATCCAATACATCTACCGGCGCTATGGCCGCCAGCGCGCAGGGCTGGCCGCCACCGTCATCTGCTACCGGGGCCGCAGCGCGATCCGTGACGTGGGCAAGGCGTTCGGCCTATCGGAAGACACGATCGGCGCACTCGCGGGAACGCTATGGGGCTGGTCGACCTCGGCGCCGATCGCCGACGAAGTGCGCCGCATCGGCCTCGACCCGCGCGACCGGCGCCTCGCCCAGGCATTGATGCTCTCCCAAGAACTCGTCGACTTCCCGCGTCACCTCTCCCAGCATGTCGGCGGCTTCGTCATGACGCGTGACCGGCTCGACGAAGTGATCCCGATCTCGAACGCCGCGATGGAAGACCGCACCGTCGTCGAATGGGACAAAGACGACCTGAACGTGCTCGGCATCCTGAAGGTCGACGTGCTTGCGCTGGGCATGCTCTCGTGCATCCGCAAGGCGCTCCAGATGCTGAACGCGCATTACGGCCTGCCCGCCGACATCGCCGCGATTCCGAAGGAAGAACCCGAAGTCTACGACATGATCTGCCGTGCCGACACGATCGGCGTCTTTCAGATCGAAAGCCGCGCGCAAATGTCGATGCTGCCGCGGCTGAAGCCCCGCAAATTCTACGACCTCGTCATCGAAGTCGCGATCGTTCGCCCGGGCCCGATCCAAGGCGGCATGGTGCATCCCTATCTGCGCCGCCGCCAAGGCTACGAACAACCCGTCTATCCGAAGCCCGAACTCGAAGCCGTGCTGAAAAACACGCTGGGCGTACCGCTGTTCCAGGAACAAGCGATGCGCATCGCGATCGTCGCCGCAAAGTTCACGCCGTCCGAGGCCGACCGCCTGCGCCGCTCGATGGCGACGTTCCGCCATTTGGGCACGATCAAAACGTTCGAAGACAAATTCATCAACGGCATGGTCGAAAACGGCTACGAACGCGACTTCGCCGCCCGCTGCTTCGAGCAGATCAAAGGCTTCGGCGACTACGGCTTCCCCGAGAGCCACGCCGCAAGTTTCGCGCTGCTCGTCTACTACTCTTGCTGGCTCAAGTGCCACTACCCCGACGTCTTCGCCGCAGCACTGTTGAACTCCCAACCCATGGGCTTCTACGCCCCCGCCCAAATCGTCCGCGACGCCCAAGACCACGGCGTCGAAATGCGCGAAATCGACATCAACCATTCCGACTGGGACAACACGCTTGAACCCGCCTCACGCGGCGAAATCAGCGACAGCGCTCAAAATATTTCGTCATGGCCGGGCTTGACCCGGCCACCCAGTGGCCGCGCATCTGCGCGGCCGGAAAACGCCCTACTTTGCGACTTCGCGTCTTCGCGTGAGTCTCCTTCAACGCAAGAAAACCTCACGCGAAGACGCGAAGACGCGAAAGAGATTTCCACGCGCACTGCCGTGCGCGGACTGGGTGGCCGGGTCAAGCCCGGCCATGACGATAATTTTTTGCATGTAGATGGAACGAGAGCGCGCCTCCACCCCCGCCACGCCGATATGGCGAAGGACATCCGCACCACGCACGCGATGCGGTTGGGCTTCCGGCAAATCTCGGGTTTCAGCGAGGACGATGCGAAACTCATCGAACAACATCGCGGCGACGGCTACGACTCCGTCCGCGACCTCTGGCTGCGCACCGGCCTCGACCCGTCCGCGCTCGAACGCCTCGCCGACGCCGACGCGTTCCGCTCCATCGGTCTCGACCGTCGCGAAGCGCTGTGGGCCGTGCGCGGCCTGCGCCGTGCGGGCGACAAGGACGACCTTCCGCTTCTTGCCGCGGCAACGGCGCGCAACCACGAACCCGACTTCGCCCTTCCCACGATGCCTCTCGGCGAACACGTCGTGGAGGATTACCGCCACCTGCATCTCTCGCTGAAAGCCCACCCCGTCTCGTTCTTGCGCGATCAGCTGACCGCCCGCCGTATCATCGAAAACGCGACGCTACCCACCATCAAAGACGGCCGAACCGTCACCGTCTCAGGGCTGATCCTCGTGCGCCAACGCCCGGGCACAGCCTCCGGCGTCATCTTCATGACGCTCGAAGACGAAACCGGCATCGCCAACATCGTCGTCTGGCCGAAAATGTTCGAGGAATTCCGCCCGCAGGTGCTCGGCGCCCGCTTCGCCGCCGTGCGCGGCAAAGTGCAAAGCGAAAGCAACGTCATCCACGTGATCGCCGACCACATCGAAGATCTGACGCCGATGCTGAGCGACCTGCACGCCGACACCAGCATGCTCGAACCCATGTCGCGCGCCGACGAAGTCAAACGCC
>JAEUML010000346.1 GCA_016792785.1 Alphaproteobacteria bacterium | reverse complement strand
GGTCAACGGCGCGCCGCGCGACGGCTATCCGCCCGGCACAAGATGGGAGCAAATGCCTATCGATTGGGCTTGCCCCGACTGCGTGGTGCGCGAGAAGCCGGATTTCGTGCCGCAAGACACGGCAATACCGCCGGCGCGTTGAGGCGCGGCAATCGCTAACAATGCGTTAGATGCAAGGGACAGTTTGAACTGCCTTCAAGCCGGGCGGGGTTACGATCCTGGCATGAGCCCGCCTGCATCCTAGATTAGTCCACCTCGACAACTGCCGTGACTCTCGAGCCCCAGCTCTCGCGCGACGCCCCTTGCGCTCGGCTACAGCCTGCGTGCCAACAGCAAGACCAAGGAAGGCGACCAGCACATCGATCGCGACGCGCAATTTCACTACATCAACGATCAGGCCGCGGCGTTCCTTTCGGCGCAGGAGCCGGTCGTCTCGGTGCACACCAAAGAGAAGGAATTGGTGGGCGATTTCAAGAACAACGGCCGGACGTGGCGCCCCGAACGTTCACGATTTCATCGATCCCAAATTTGCCTGCGCCGTGCCCTACGGCGTCCACGACATTTGCAACAATTCCGGATGGGTCAGCGTCAGCACTGATCACGACACGGCGAGCTTTGCCGTTCGTGCCATCGGCCGATGGTGGAAGACCAAGGGAAAGAAGCGCCATCCCAACGCGACGCAGCTGATGGATCACCGCCGATGGCGGCGGCAGCAACGGCTATCGCGTGCGCCTTATGGAAAGTCGAGCTTCAAAGGCTCGCCAACCGGACCAAAAAGCGTCAGACGGCAAACACAAATCGACTGATATGAGTCATCAAGTAACAGACCTGACGTCGAACGTCAAAGAATGATCGACGAGGGGCTTGCGGGAGCACGGTGGGAGCAAAAGCAACCGTCTGGAATCATAAACGTCTATGTGGTGCCGGTCTAGTGCCCTGAAAAGTCGGGAAGTGCGTTCAGAAAATCAGCTTTCTGGCTCGTTGACATCGTAGGGGTCACAAGTTCGATCCTTGTCGCGCCCACCATTCCTTCCGAACGGCCGATCGTTGTCGCGAACGTTAACGCTGCGAGGGTGAAGCTGCGACCTCTTCGCAGCGTTTCGCCCTAGCCACCGCTTCGCAGTTGTGCATTTTCTCACGTGGTGATCCGCCGCCCGGGAGTGCAAATGGACGGCAAAGCGAACGGTCTGGTCGACAGGCGCCAGCGCGGCGCCGAAGGATCGCCGGTCCACGTCACGATCGTCTTCATCGACATCGTCGGCTCGACCGACGAATTGGCGCGTCTTGCACAAGACGACTGGCGTCACGCGCTCGACGAAGCGCGCGACCGCCTCGACCCGCAGATCCAGTTCATCAAGGACGTCATCCACGAATTCGGCGGCACCGTCGCGCGCGTCCAAGGCGATGGCGTCTTGGCGATCTTCGGTGGCTTAAAAGCGATCGAAAACCACGCGGTGAACGCGTGCGGCGCGGCACTGAAAGTCCGCGACCACTTCCGAGACCGTGCCTCGAAGTCGGGCGCCGGGGAGTTCACCGCCGTTCGTATCGGCATGCACTCAGGCCTCATTCTCGCGCGCGTGCAAACAAATGATTTCGGAAGCGATCTGGACATTTTGGGCCTGCCCGCGAACCGCGCCAAGAAAGTCGAGGAAGAGGCCGAGCCCAACACAATCCTCCTGACGCGCGAAGCGCTCGATATCGCCGGCGCTGCCGTCGATGCGCGTCACCACGGCGGTGACCTCTACGAGTTGACGGGGCTCGTGCTCCATCACGATCTCAACCGGCAGTTCTCGCGGGACCGGTTGGAAGCCTTTGTCGGCCGCCGCGACATTCTCGATCGCCTGGTCGCAGGTATCGGTGCGGCGCGTGAGCATAAAGCCAAGTCGGCGTGCCTGGTCGGCGAGGCAGGCGTCGGCAAGAGCCGCTTGTTGTACGAACTCTCCCGGACGGCCGAAGCGCAAGGCTTCCGCGTTCTCGAACTTCGCGGCCACGCAATCCACACACTCGCCCCGTTCGCCCCGTTGAAGCCCTTCGTTACGCGCCTCCAGCGGCTCGATGCCGACGAAGGAACCAACGCCACGCGCAGGCTTCCCGCGCGGATCGAACAGGCGATCGTCGAACTGACCGGCGGCGTCACGAACGGTGAGTGGAGCGAGTTGGACGGCGGCGCCAGACGCAAAGCGATCATCGAGGCCGTTTGCATTCTCGCGGCCCAGGCAGCACGGCGAAGGCCGCTTCTGGTGATCGCCGACGACGCACATGATTTCGACGCCGAAACGCTGGACGTCATCGCCGGACTGAAAACACTGTCCGCCGACCTACCGCTTGCGATCGTGGCCACGGCGCGTAACGTCGCCCGCCATGTGGTGCGGTCGATCGCGGACGAAATCATCGATCTTGCCGCCCTCACCGAAGAACAGTCGTTGCAGTTCGCGCGCTCGGCCGCCGTGGGCGCGGGCATAGCCGAAGACGACATGGCGCAAGCGGTCAAGAACGCCGCCGGCAATCCTCTGTTTCTGCAAGCACTGATCCGTGAATTGCGCCGGGGCCGCAGAGGCGACGCCGCGCCGGCAAACATCACGAGCCTCGTGCAGACGCGCATGAGTCGCGTGAGCGACGGGGCGAAGTCGGCCTTGGAAACGGCCGCAATCCTGCGCGCGAACTTCGACAAGCGGATGCTTGCCGCCGCGAGCGGCGTGGAGGACGCATCGCTCGATCACGCGCTCACCGAACTCGCAGGTCAGGACCTGATCGTGGCCGACGCGACGGGCGTTCGCTTCAGCCACGATCTCTTTCGCGCTGCGGCTGACGAACTCCTGACCCGTCGCCGCCGCCAAGAGCTTCACCGCAGGGCGCGTGAGGTGTTGGCGCCGCACCCGCACACGCCCGAGATTCTCGAACGCCTGGCGCTGCACGCCGAGATGGCGGGCGATCATGCCGACGCGCTCGCGTTCATTCTGCAAGCCGTTCGGCTCGCGGTTCGCAGTTCGGCGCTGAAGACCGTTCGTGCTCTTTATGCACGCGCCATCCGCATGAGGCCGCAAGCACCGACGGCACTCATCCCACCGCTCGTCGACGTCACGGTGGCCAGCATCGACGCGCTGCAGCAGTCAGGTGACGTCGGCGAGTATCGCACCGCCCTGCAATTCGTTATTGAGAACTCAAGCGGCGCGGACGGCCGCGTGAACGAAGCCTTAGCCCGCTCTCATCTCGCGCTGTTGTGCTGGATGCAGGCCCAGCACGACGAAGGGTTTCGCCACGCGGAAGCCGCGCTGGCAATCGCGCTTGATCTGGAGAGCTTGCCGCTCAGGGCTCTCGCCCAGCCGCACTTGGCCAACATCGAACACGCGCGCGGCAACCTAGATCGTGCGATCGCGCTTCACACGGAAATCGTGGAGGCCCTCGAGGGCGAACACGAAGCCTCGACTTTGGGCCGCATGATCATCCCGAGCGTACGCTCGCGCGCCTTCCTTGCGTGGTTCCTGATCGAGCGCGGCCGCTTCGAGGAAGCAAAAGCGCACCTCGATCGCGCCGAAGACGTGTTGCGTGCCAACGACCAGCCATACTCGCGTGTCCTGGTCGACGCGGCGCGTGGGCTCCTCGGGCTGCGCTCAGGTCGCGCGCGCGAGGCGATTGCGCCTCTCGAACGCGCGCGCGAAAACTGCCACGCACTCCAGTCATTCGCCATGGAACCGTGCGTCTCGGGATGGTTGGCGATGGCGCTGGCTGCAACAGGCGAACCTGAGCGGGCGCGCAAGATCGCGGCGCATTCGATCGACACAGGACTTGTTCGTCATGGCGGCCGCTACACATGGGTCTACATCCGGCTCGGCCTCGCCAATGCGCAACTTGCGGGCGGCGACCCAGATGGTGCGCTCGCTTCGGCATCAGCCGCCTTGACGATCGCCGAAGAGAGCAAAGAACCGATCCACATCGCGCAGACCCGCTTAGCCCGCGGCCGCAGTCTCGCGCGCCTAGGCAAGAATGAAGCCGCACGCGAAGAGATCAAGGTCGCGCTCGACCTAGCCGAGCGTCACGGTCTCGATCCGCTCGCCGCCGAGTGTCGGGCGCTGCTCTGATCTACGTCGGCGAAAACCGCACGTGCAAACTATAGGGCAGACCGAGCATCAGCGACGTCTCGCCCTTCGGTCCTGCAGCGCGCCGCATGAGCTTCAACTGCGCGCACGCTGTCAGCATCTCGCGCACCAAGAGCAGGCCGATATGCTCACCCCAACAATGATGCAGCGCCGTTCGATCCGGTGCCGCGTCCTTGTCGCCGCCAGGATGCGGCGCGCTCGCGTTGCGCGGCCCGCCGAACGTGAGATAGGCGTTCGCATCGCGCTCCATCGAGAACGTGTCGGGATGCGGTTGCCCGAACACGCGCCAGTCGCGATTGGCAGCCGCTACCATCAGCACGACGAGATCGCCGTCCTCGACCGTGCCGCCGGACGGCAGCTTGTTCCAATCGGCAGTCGCGTTCTCAGGCTTTCTCACCGTGCGGAACTGAATCGCCCCTGCGGGGTTCAACCGCAGCGCTTCCTCGATGAAGCGCCGCATGGTCTTCGGATCGGACGCGCTATGGCGCGCGATCACCTCATCGGTGTCGAGGCTGTGATCGATGATCTGCTCCATGACCCGGCAGAACGGCGATCCGACATTGACCATCAACGCGCCGAGCAAGTCCGTAATGATCAGGCGCGTGCGCCGGAACTTGTCTTCGTCGCTGCCCGGCGCGCTCGGCCATTGCGCGACAAGTTTGGCGAGAAGGTTTGGCGCGCCCGATGGGGACGCGCGCTCGCGTGCAATCAGCTGATCGATGTGCTGTTGCAGTTCGATCGCCGCCTGCCGCGCCATCCCTGCAAGATCGCTGCGCCGGTTGATGTTCGTAAAGACTTCGGCGAACGCAAACCGCGTCCAGGTCTGCAGCGTGAGATAGGGTGCCGCACTCTCAGGCACCGCCGGCGCGCGCATCAGCCACTCACGTGGCGTTTCGGCGGCGTGGGCCCGGCCGTACTTGGATGCGATCGCGACCGGCGTCAGCCAGTTCGGTCCTGTGACGCCGAAGAACCGGTGCACGAAGAGGAACGGCACGAAGAAGCCGAGCTGCTGTAACAAATCCATGCGCCCCACAGGGCCCACGCGTGCCAGCACCTCGCGCGCCCGCGCAGCGGCGAAGGCCGCCATGTCCTGATGCAACGTTTGCAATCCGCCCGGCGAAATGGCGCTGTAGGCGTTCCACAGCATCTCGGTCCGGATCTTCCGGTCGCCGTCGTTGTCGGGCAGGCCGATGATCACGGTGTCGCCGGTCAACTGCTTGCCGATGTCCAGATAGTGCTTTTCGGTGAAGAGGTCGCTGTGCGTTTGCGCGAAGGCGACGTCCGCGTGGCGTCCCAAGAAAACGACACCCAGCTCTTGCCCGCTGACCGACTTCGAAAGCACGAGCCGCCTCACAGGCGGCAAGGTGAGCCCCGGCGCCGCGATGATCGCGCGCGCATAGGCTTGCAGTCGCTCCTTGGAAATTAACTCCTGCCCTGTTCGTACCGAGCCTTCGCCGGGCCGGTAAGTCGCGGGCGTCGGATCGGGCGGAAGGCGGTCCTTCTCGTCCGGAATGTCGGCGAGTTTCTTGAGTTCTTCGAGTGCTGCAACGCTCGGTACGAAGAAATAGTCGCCGCCTCGCGTTGTGACAAAGCGCGGCAAATGCGTCTCGCCCGCCGTACGCCCGCTTTCCTGAAAGGCGTCGGTGTGCCGGCCCTCGGTCGCGCCGGTCATCGGACACAGGCCGGCGCCGACGCGTCCGAACATCTCGCCCGAGTTGAGCCAATCCCTTTGAATGAACTCGAACTGAAGATCGATCCGTGCGTTGAGCGCCACGAAGAACAAACCGCGCGGCTCACCGTCGCCGGGCGCGCCGGGCGGAATAAGCGCGCCGCCATAGGAAATGCCGCGGCGCAGAATGCGGTGCCGCCGCGCCGCTTCGCCGTTCAGATGATCGCGCGGGTTCGTGCGCCGCACGTGTGATCCGATCGGGCACTTCTGCCCGTGAGGATCCTCAGCCTCGAAGCGAAAATCGTTGATCGTCGCGGCGTCGTACGCGTTCGTCGCCGGCTGATGATCCGGGTGGCGCACGACCGGCATGCCGTTTGGCCAGCGCCCCATCATTTGCGCGGCGAGCCGCGCGCGACCGTCGCCGTCGCGCCGCCGCTCCTCCAAGAAGGCATGGAATCCGGCAACGTCCTGCTCAAGCTTACGCCAGACGAGATACGTACCGCCGTTTCGCAGCACGGCGTTCGCGGGCTCGGCCGCGACCAAACCGTCCTCGTCGGGAAAGCCCAAGAACAACTCGCCCGGCGCGATCGGCGCCCACGTTCCGTCCGGCAGCGGCCGTCCGCCACCCGGCGGCGGCGGAGCGGACAGGGCGCCGCCGTGAACGTCCGTAAGGACGAAGGGTTGGCTGATGCCATCGCGGAAACCGAAATGCTCAAGCCGCCAGTCGAAATCCTGGATCTGCCCGTTCTTCTCGATGAACGGGTCTTCGCCCAATTCGGCGTGCAGAATCTCGGCGCCGATCGCGTCGACCGCTATGTCGTTGATCGCCGAACGCAACGCGCTCGCCGATCCGTTTGCGCCAAGCCCGCGATTGAACTCCCGCGCGGCAGCGCGAATGCGCGCGCGTTCGCCCACATCGCGTGCGACGAGCTGCGTGCTCGACAGCACGAGCAGCGCATGCACCCGCCGGTCGCCGAGCGCGCCGTGCCAATTCTCCGGCGCCGAGGCACCGGTATCGGCCAGAAGGTGCGCCCGCGCCGCCATGCCCTGCTGAAACGCTTCGGGAAACGTGCGCAAGGTCGCGCCGTTCACACCCAACGCCTTGAGACCGTTGAACGTGAATGCCAGCGTCGAACGCCAGGGTAGACCGCTGAGCGTAGGTGCGACATCGGCAAACGACTGCAAACGACCCTTCGCGACGCCGGTCAGCGCCTGGATTACGCGCCCCGCGCGATCCTCTGTGCTTCGCTTCGAACCGTCGCTCGCAGCATTGGCGCGTTGCACGAATTCGATCAGCGCCTTGGCGTCGCCAGGCCCATCGTTCGTCGATCCGTCTATACCCACGGCGGGAAACCGCGCCCGGTCTGCCTTCTCCTCCTTCGAAAGAAAGCGAAGGAACAAGAACACCGCCAACCCGCGATGCGCCACGCGCGTCGTGTGCGGCTGAAGACGCGTGGCGTCGACCGCTAGACCTTGCGTCGCCATTTCCGAAGCTCCGAAAGCCGCTGTGATTGTTCCGTGTCGTAAAGGCCCGCGTCGTCGGGAAAGTCTTTCGTGTAGGACTGCTGCTCAGCGACGAATTCGTCGAACAAGGCGCCGATGTTCGCGACCGACTTGCCGTTCGCCCCGCGCGTGCGCGCGACGAAGGCATCGAATTGGTCCTTGAAGACGCTGAGCTGTTGCACGCGCGCGACCGACAAATGCGGATAGGCCGCGAAGAACGCGTTCGTCTCGATCTGATGCGCGCGGACATAGAGCCAGAAACGTTCGAAGTCTTTGGCTCCCGCCTTCGGATAGCCCTCGCAATTGCTCCAGATGCGGTCCATCTCGCCCGCGATCCGCTCGGAGAACATGCGGATATAAGCCTTCAGATCGCCGTCGTAGTTGGAGGTGAACAAAAGCCACGACGGCAGCAC
>JAEUML010000335.1 GCA_016792785.1 Alphaproteobacteria bacterium | reverse complement strand
CGGAACGCGGCCTATCCCAACGCCGAGGCGGCGGTCGCGGATGCGCTCGAGGCGCTTGAAAACAACCTCGCTCCGGAACTCGACAACTGGCTGCGCGATGTTGTTGGCCCGCGCCTCGACGCCATGCGCGCATCGCCGGGCGCCTCGCTGACCGCCGATCAAGTGAGAGTGCGCCTGTTCGGCAAAGCCTAAGCGATGCAGCAATTCAGCGTGGTCTTTTCGCCGGCTGCGGCCGAAGACCTGGCGTCTATTCGCGCTTACATCGCCAACGCAAATGGCGTCTCGGTTGCCGATAGTTTCGTGGAGCGGTTGATCGCTCATTGCGAGGGCCTTGCCCGTGCGCCACATCGCGGGACCGTCCGCGATCAGATCAGACCCGGGCTGCGCGTCATCGGTTGGCGGCGCACGATCACCATTGCGTTCGCCGTCGATGATGAGGCGCATCGTGTCGACATCGCAGGCGTCTTCTATCTGGGCCGGAACGTCGCCGATGAGATGGCCAAACGCTCGTGATGCCACTCGCTGACGGCAGGCGATGAAGAACGGAACGATTACGGAGATCAATGGCAAAGAGATATCGCAGCACGGCGTTGGCGGCGGTGCACGAAACTGCGCTCGGCCTCAGGCAAGCGGGCGCCCTCACCAAGCGGACGATGGCGGCGTTCGACGAACTCTGCCTCACGCCGGTGGAGCGGCTCAGCGCCGTTCAGATCCGGCGGATCAGGACGCGCGAGTAGGCCAGCCAAGCCGTGTTCGCGCGCTATCTCAACGTCACGACCGGTCTCATCAGCCAATGGGAGCGCGGCGAGAAGCATCCGCGCGGCGCGGCGCTGAAGCTGCTGACGCTGGTGGCGAAGAAGGGGTTGCAGGCGGTGGCGTAAGGGGAATGCGTAAGCCGCATTCGGTGGGTGACGCTTTAGAGTTAGAGAAGTGGAGCCGGGCAAGATCGCACTGGGAATCTGTCGCCGACAATCAACTAAAGTGGTCCGGGGCAAACCTTGGCTCACCCCGGACCGTACAAGTATTCTATCCGGTCTGTGGAGATTGAAGCATGACGTGGGCCGGAAGTATCGGGGCGCGCCTTTTTCGCTTCACCTCTTGTAGCCCAGCTACCGAGGATCGCGCCTGTTCCCAGTGCTTCAATCGATCAGTCACCAACCCGACGATGAGCACGTGGATCTGGCTGCGCGTTTCCTTGCGTGGCGGTGCCATAACGCCCTGATACCATTTGATAATCGTTCCGGTATCATAGCCGGAAGCGCGCGCGATTTCGCCTGCGGAGAATCCGGCGCCGATGACTGCGATTTGGATAACTGCTGCGAATCCTTTGGAGTCGTCCACGCTAAGCTTGCGCAGGGCGTCCTGACAGACGCGTAGCATCTGCACTTTTATCTCCTTGGCGATCGATCCCCATTCGGTCGCTTGTCGCCGGTTCGCTATTAGTTGGTGCATCACTACACCCTTTCCATGGCTAAATGTCGTAGGGGAACCTCCCCCTACTGAGCTTCCCGTGGTCGTAGGGCGACACCTGGCGACGCAAGGGGAGTGTCGCACCCTAACGGAGAGGAAAAGCGATAGTCAATGATCCTGGATCAAGGACTCTTGCCTTTCCAATACGAATCGTCCAGATTGTGATCCGATCTAACCAAAGGGGAGAATCATGCCAGCCTTGATTCAAATCCGCTGCGGCGTTGATCAACACGACCGCCACGATCATCAAAAGGTGGCGCGCCGCTTGATGAACGCGACGTCCCAAGGGTCGATCCTGCCGTTCCAGTACGGCGCCAATGTGTCTTTCTCGGCAGCTGCCCTTCGAGTTGGTTCCCAGGATTTCGGCGCGGTTGCTGTCGCGCTGTACTTCGATTCTGCTAACCGGCTCATTCCAATGCTGCCCGACTCTGCTTTTGAGAACCCGGTTGGTCCTTTGCCCGATCGCGAGCGTGCCGCCACAGTTGTCGCGTTTGTCGTGGGGCATGACGCAGACTGCGCAACGGTTCTTTGCGATACGCTGCCCGCATATCTCAATCATGTATCGGGCTGCGACGTAGTTCTTGCGTTGCCGGCGGATATCGGCCAGCGGTGCGGCGATGCACTTGGCTTGCGGCGCATTGCCCCTCCGGTGTTCATTCCGGGCGGATTTATTTCCCTACGCGGAGATGCCGATCCCTACCGTTCCGTTGTAGCGCGGGCGATCGCCTACAGCAAAGAAGGTAAGTCGCCGTTCGTGCTTTCGAGCATGGGAGCCCGCAGTACCATCGAAGTGAGTGTCGATGATGCGATTCAGGGCGTTTGCTACCGCGCACTGGAGGCTTGGGGCGGCGGGGTGGAACCCTCCAGTCCGATCGATCCGACGAACAAAGATAGTGACTTCGACGTTCCCGCCGTTGCTCTGAATTTTGGGCGTTCGGCCTAACAATATGTGTTGGAGCGGTGATCGGCGTGCATGCCGGTCACACGCACCAATGCAAGTAATCGTGCCCCTCCTTACTCCGCGGCCCGCGCTAACGTCGGTTTCGCTACCGCGCCCGCCTTCGCAAACTCCAGCGCCTCATCCTCGATCGGCGCCTTGCGCATTTCTTTGAGGTCGGCGAAGTAGTTTTGGTTTTGGCGCCAGGGAGCTTTGGTGCCTTGCTTCGGGAGCATGGCGATCGCGCGTTGGACGTAGCCGCTTGAGAAGTCGAGCCAGGGTTCGGGTTTCATGGCGGGGTCGCGCAAGCGCGGGGTTGCGATTTGTACGCCCTTTTCGTCCATCTTGTTCAAGAGGCGCGTCACCCATTCGCAGATCAGGTCGGCGCGCAGCGTCCAGCTTGCGTTCGTGTAGCCGAAGATGCTGGCCAGGTTCGGCACGCCGGAGAACATCATGCCTTTGTAGGCGAACGTCTTGCCGAACTCGACCGGCTTGCCGTCGACCTCGACCCGCACGCCGCCCAGCACTTCGAGCGCCAAGCCCGTCGCGGTGACGATGATGTCGGCGTCGATCTCCTTGCCCGATTTCAGTTTGATGCCGCGGGGCGTGAACGTGTCGATGTGGTCGGTGACGACGCTGGCGCGGCCTTCTTTGATCGCGTCGAACATGTCGGCGTCGGGCACGAGGCAGAGGCGCTGATCCCAGGGATTGTATTTCGGCGTGAAGTGGGTCGCGACGTCGTAATCCTTCGGCAGAAGATCGGCGACGCCTTGGATCAGACGCTCCTTCGTCTTCTCGGGCTTGGTGCGCGCCAGGTTGAAGAAGAAGCGCTGCAGCACGATGTTGCGCCAGCGCGGGATCATGTAGGCCCAATGCGCGGGCAGGATGCGGCGGAGGAAGTTCGCCGTCTTGTCCTTCTCCGGCCGCGAAACGTAGTAGGTGGGCGAGCGCTGCAGCATCGTCACGTGCGCCGCGGTTTTCGCGAGGTTCGGGATCAGCGTCACGGCGGTTGCGCCGGAGCCGATGACGACGACGCGCTTGCCTTTGTAGTCGAGGTTCTCGGGCCAGTGTTGCGGGTGGATGATTTGGCCTTTGAAGTTCTCGCGGCCGGGGAAGTCGGGCGTGTAGCCGGCGTCGTATTTGTAATAGCCGGCGCAGGAGAAGAGGAAGTTGGTGGTGAATTGGACGCGCTCGGTTCGCTCGCCACTTCCCCCCTCCGCCTCGCGCTGCGCGCTTGGCACCTCCCCCGCTGAAGCGGGGGAGGAAACTGGCGCCGGCGTTTTTCCGCCCCCGCTTGCGGGGGAGGGGGACCGCGTAGCGGTGGAGGGGGCGACGCGGCGTTCGACCTCGACGGTCCATTTCGCGGTCGCGGAATCCCAGCTTGCGCTCACGACCTTGTGGCGGAAGCGGATGTGTTTATCGATGCCGTTTTCACGGGCCGTTTCGGTGACATAGTCGCGGATCTTGTCGCCCGGCGAGATCGTGCTTTCGTGCGTCCAGGGTTTGAAGCGGTAGCCCATGGTCAGCATGTCCGAGTCCGAGCGGATGCCGGGATAGCGGAACAGGTCCCACGTGCCGCCGATGCGCTCGCGGTTCTCGAGGATGACGTAGCTCTTCTTGGGCGCGAACTTGTTCAGGTGCCAGCCGGCGTCGATGCCGCTGAGGCCCGCGCCTATGATCAAGACGTCGAAGTGTTCCGCGCTCATTTGAAGGCACTCCCGAATTCAATTGCTTTACATAGTGGCGATATGTATATCTTGAAGACCCATCTGTCAATGATGGCCGTCACAGGTGCGATTTCGGAGGTTTCTTGGCCCGCCGTACTGCCCAAGCTGCTGCGCAAACCCGCGCCGACATCGTTAGCGCAGCGCGGGCGCTGTTCGCGCAGAACGGTTACGCGGCGACCACCACCGCGGAAGTCGCGGCGCGCGCCGGCGTCACGATTGGGGCGGTTTTCCATCACTTCAAGGGCAAGGCCGATTTGTTCGCGGCGGTGTTCGACGAGCTCGATCGCGAGATGGACGCTTACGCGCGGGCACGGGCGGTGAAAGCCGGCGGCGGGTTGAAGGGCTTTCTGGAAGGGTTTCGCGCGTTTCTCGAGTTTGCGCGCAATCAGGACTATCACCGCATCGTGCTGGTCGAAGGTGCGGTCGTGCTCGGCGATACGGGTTGGCATCAGCGCGATATGCTGCGCGGCCTGGGCACAGTGACGCGCGCGGTCGAAGGGTTGATCGCGGCGGGCGA
>JAEUML010000221.1 GCA_016792785.1 Alphaproteobacteria bacterium | reverse complement strand
GCGGTTGCTTCGCTGATCTCGACGATGCGCCGGTTCGCCGCGCGCTGCTCGGGGGTGAGGTCGTCGCGGTAGAATGTGGCGTTCGTCGCTGCTTCGGTGAGACGCGCGATGTCGCCCGGCGCGACGCGCGCGAGGGCGTCGTTGCCCTCTGCGACGAGACACCCGGCGCGTTGCGACGGCATAGCCGCGCTAGCCCTCGATCTTCGAGAAGTCGGCGACGGTGTGCATCGCTTGGCGGATGTCGTTCAGGAGTTTGAGGCGGTTTTCGCGCAGCGCGGGGTCGTCGGCGTTGACCGTGACTTTGTCGAAGAAGGCGTCGACCGGCGCGCGCAGGCGGGACATGGCGCGCATCGCTTCTTCGAAGCGTTCTTGGCTGACTTCGGATGCGATCAGGTCGTTGGCGATCGCGAGCGATTTGAAGAGTTCGATCTCTTGCGGCGCGTTCATGAGTGCCACGTCCGGCTTGCTGGCGAAGCCCGCGTGTTTGGCGTCCTTCTTCTTTTCCTTGCCCTCTTCGATCTTCAGGATGTTCGAGGCGCGTTTGTAGCCGGCGAGCAGGTTCTTGCCATCGTCGGTTGAGAGGAAGGCCTGAAGCGCCTCGACGCGGCGGACGACCAAGACTAGATCATCTTGTCCTGCAAGCGCGAACACGGCATCGATGAGATCGTGACGAACACCTCTTTCGCGCAACGCGGCCTTCAGTCGATCGCCAAAGAAGCCCAACAAGTCCCGTGATAGCGGATCGAAGAAGTAACCGAGTTCCATCAAGCGCTGACCGTCGAAGAACTCGCTCACCTGATCGCCGGACGCGAGCACTTTGTTCCAACCCTTGTCTACGCCTGCTCGAACGAGATTTGCGTAGAGATTGAGTTCTCCGCGCTTGTCGCCGGAGATGCCGCTCTTGGTGAGCGTATTGAAGAAGGCTGTTGCGATCCCGCGAGGATCAGCCGACGCCTCTTGTTTGAAAGCCGCGGCGACGCTTGCCCCGAAAACTTGCACGAGGTTCACGCGAACCGCCGCCGTCAGGATGATGCGAATAACGCCAAGCGCCGCGCGGCGCAGGGCGTAAGGGTCTTTCGAACCCGTCGGCTTTTCGTCGATCGCAAAGAAGCCGACGAGTGTGTCGATCTTGTCGGCCAGCGCGACGGCGATACTGACAAGGGTTGCAGGTACGTCGTCGCCCTGCCCCTGCGGTTTGTAGTGGTCGCGAACCGCGTCAGCGACTTCGGGGTCTTCTTTGTCGTGGAGCGCGAAGTAGCGGCCCATGGCGCCTTGGACTTCGGGGAATTCGCCGACTGTGCCGGAGACGAGGTCGGCTTTGCAGAGGCGTGCGGCGCGGCGGGCTTTCTGTTCGTCGGCGCCGATCAGTTTCGCAATTTCGCCGGCGAGCGCTTCGATGCGTTCGACGCGTTCGAGTTGGGTGCCAAGCTTGGCGTGGAAGACGATGTCTTTGAGCTGCGGCACGCGGGATTCGAGGCGGGTCTTCTTGTCTTGGTCCCAGAAGAACTTCGCGTCCGAAAGCCTGGCGCGGAGCACGCGTTCGTTGCCGGCGACGACGTTCTTGCCGCCGTCCTTCGTGATCATGTTCGAGATGACGACGAATTTGTTCGCGAGTTTGGCCGTCTTTGGATCGCGCAGCGCGAAGTATTTTTGGTTCGCGCGCATGGTCGAGATCAGGATTTCCTGCGGCACGTCCAGGAACGCCTTGTCGAACTGGCCGATCAACGGCACGGGCCATTCGACCAGCCCTGCCACCTCATCCGCCAGCGCTTCGTCTTCGATCAGTTCGAGGTTCTGCGCGTGGGCGAGTTGTTTCGCGTCGTGCAGGATCTGCGCCTTGCGGTCGGCGGCGTTCAGGACGACGTGGGCGCGTTGCAGCTTCTCGACGTAGTCTTCGAAGCGGCGCGCTTCGACCGGCGCGTTGCCCAAGAACCGGTGGCCACGCGTCGTGTTGCCGCTTTTCACGCCGCCGACTTCGAACGGCACGACCTCGCCGTCGAACGTGCAGAGGATCGAATGCAGCGGGCGCACCCAGGTGAGATCGCCCGCGCCCCAGCGCTGCGACTTCGGCCACGGGAACGTGCGCACGATCTCGGGGATGACGTCGGCGAGGACGGCGGGCGTCGGGCGGCCCTTGCGTTCGATGACGGCGAGGTAGAATTCGCCGCCCTTCGCGTCCTTTTGCTTTTTCAATTGATCGAGCTTGAGGCCGGTCGAGCGGAGGAAGCCCTGGATCGCGGCGTCTGGTGCGTCGATGCGCGGGCCTTTGCGCTCCTCGCTGACGTCGGCTTGCGACGCGGGCAGTCCTTCGACCACGAGCGTGAGGCGGCGCGGCGTCGCGAAGGAGCGCGCGCCTTCGTTCAGATAGCCGCGGTCGGTGAGTGCGCCCACGACGAGGCGTTCGAGATCGCGCGCGGCGGCAGCCTGCATGCGCGCGGGGATTTCTTCGGAGAAGAGTTCGAGGAGAAGTTGGGGCATTTAGCGTCCCATCCCGCTCATGCCCGCGCCCAGCGTCATGCCTTGGGGGCTTTCGATCCAGGCGCTCGCGCATTCTTTCGCGAGGGCACGGACGCGGCCGATATAGGCTTGGCGTTCGGTGACGCTGATGACGCCGCGCGCGTCGAGCAGGTTGAACGTGTGGCTTGCCTGGATGCACTGCTCGTAGGCAGGCAGAACATGGCGCCAATTGTCGTGCGCGGCGCTGCGGCCGACTTTGCGGGTCAGGAGCTTCTGGCATTCGGCCTCGGCGTCCTTGAAGTGCTGGAACAGCGCCTCGGTCGTCGCGTGTTCGAAATTGTAACCGGACTGCTCGACCTCGTTTTGATGATAGACGTCGCCCCAGGTCATGAAGTCCGCCGACTGGCGGTTCATCGTGTTGTAGGCGAGGTCGAAGCCGTTATCGATGCCTTGCACGTACATCGCCAGCCGCTCTAGGCCGTAGGTGATTTCGGCCGAGACCGGACGGCAGTCGATGCCGCCGACCTGCTGGAAGTAGGTGAACTGCGTCACCTCCATGCCGTCGCACCAGACTTCCCACCCGAGGCCCCAGGCGCCAAGCGTGGGCGATTCCCAATCGTCTTCGACGAAGCGGATGTCGTGTTCGTCGGGCGAGATGCCGAGCGCCTTCAGCGAACCCAGGTAGAGATCGAGCACGTCGGATGGCGACGGCTTCAAGATCACCTGGAATTGGTAGTAGCGCTGAAAGCGGTTCGGATTGTCGCCGTAGCGGCCGTCCTTCGGCCGGCGCGAGGGCTGCACGTAGGCCGCCTTCCACGGTTTGGGGCCGAGCGCACGCAGCGTCGTCGCCGGGTGAAAGGTGCCTGCGCCCATTTCCATGTCGTAAGGCTGCAAAAGCACGCAACCCTGCTCCGCCCAGTAGTGCTGCAGCGTCAGAATCAGGCCTTGAAAGGAACGGTCGGGTGCGGACATGCGGCGCTCTTGAGCAAAGAGCGGCGGAAGCTAAAGAGCGGGCGGGAGGGGGTCAAGGCGAGCGCGGTGCTTCGTTGAGCGCCGGCTTCTTGTAGGGGCACTCAGGTTTGCCGCAGTTCTTGGTTTGCGAGGGGGCGGAGTAGGTGCCGCATTGGGGGCACTTCACCATGTCTTCGGAGGGGAGGCTCGAGCGGCGGGGCTGGGAGGCTTTGCGCAGCTGTTGTTCGATCTCTTCGCGCAGGCGGACGATGCGGCCCTTGATCGCGAAGTAGGCGAGCGCGCCGAGACCCAGGATCAGAATAAGCCAGAGCAATCCCATGCGTTCTTATAGACCAAAGCGGGCCCACAAAGAACGCTCTTCGACGGCGGCGATGAGGCCGCCTGCCCAATCGCTTTCGGGTGTGCTGCCCCTGCTGCTCGACAATGCGTCGAGCGAGAACCACGGCTTGCGCGGCGTGATCACGCGGAACTCGACCTTGTCGCCGAACTTTTGGCGGCACACGGCGCGCAGGTCGCCGAGGCCGTCGACGAGGCCCATGTCCTTTGCGCGCGCGCCGGTCCAGAACGCGCCGGAGAAGAGATCGTTCTCCTCGCCCTTCAACTTGCCTGCGCGGCGCGTGCGAACCATCGCCTTGAAGCTTTCGTGCACTTCGTGCTGGAGCTCTTTCAGGTGAGCGGTGTCGCGCGGGTCTTCGGGTTTGAAGGGGTCGAGCATCGCCTTGCGCTCGCCCGACGTGTACACGCGGCGTTCGACGCCGATCTTTTCGATCAGTTGCGTGAAGCCGAAGCCCGCCGAGACCACGCCGATCGAACCGACGATCGAGTTCTCGTGCGCGTAGAGTTCATCGCCCGCGAGCGCCAGCATGTAGCCGCCGGAGGCCGCGACGTCTTCGGCGAACGTCAGGACCTTGATGCCCTTTTCGGCGGCCAGCGCGCGGATGCGGTCGTGGATCAGCGCCGCCTGCACGGGCGAGCCGCCGGGCGAATTGATGACGACGGCGACGGCCGCCACCGTCTTGTCGGCGAAGAGCTTTGCGATCGGTTCGGCGGTCGTGGCCATCGACAGGCCCTTGCGTAGACCGCTCGCCATGCCGATCGCGCCGGAGAGGCGCAGGACCGCCACGACCGGTGGCGTGGAGCCGGTGATGCGCCGCCAGAGATTCCTAAGCCAACCGAACATGATCATTATGTAAAGAGCGCCTCTGCTCTCCGCAAGACGGCTTCGGCTTCCGGCGTCGGTTCGCCGGTGGGCTGGTGCAACACAAGGCCCGCGTGCAGCACGAGGGGCTTGCGCGAATTCATTCGTGTACGGACGATGATGCGCTTCGCCGGCACGCCGGGCTTCGGCCACAGCGGCAGGAGTTCCGTGCCCTGCCCGTCCGGCGACAGGGCTTCGAGCGCGCGCGGGATCTGGTCCGGCGGCAGGATCGCCGTGAGCGTGCCTTGCGGGCGTACGAGCGCGCGGGCGAAGCGCAGCCAGGCAACGAGGTCATGCGCGTGCGCCGAGGTCGCGCGCGCCTTGCCCGACGCGGGCGCGCGCGTGCCGCGTGCGATGTCGTAGAACGGCGGGTTCGTGAGCACGTGATGGAAATGCTGGCGCGGCAGTGTTCGCGGCTTCTTCCAGACGTCGGCCACGACGACGGTGAAACCCTCAGAGACTGGGTTTCGTTCGGCGTTGGCACGAGCGAGTGCGGCGAGGGTTTCGTCGATCTCGACCGCGGTTACGGTTAGGCCGCGCACGCGTGCGGCGAGGCAGAGGGCCGCCGTGCCGACGCCGCTGCCCACGTCGCAAATGCTGTCCCCGATTCGCGCTGGCACGCTGGCGCCAAGCATCACCGCGTCGAGGCCCGCCCGGTATCCTTCCTTTGGCTGTCGGATCGTGAGCCGGCCGCCCAAGAAGGCGTCATCGGTCTGGCCGCGCGGTGCGGCCATTGGACGCTGATCAGGATTTGAAGACGTGACCAAGGCCCGCGTCTTTCAGCAACTGGCGCGCGCGCTCGGCGTGGCGGTCGTCAACCATGATGCGCTGGGGCGTCAGCACAAGGCGCACATTGTTCATGTTCTCGTCGAGACCGATGATGTCGATGTGCTCGGCCGTCAAAAGAGCCCTGACGTAGCTGACAAGGACCACATCGTGCGTGCGGAAGAGCTCTGTCATCGTGTGTGCCTTGTGGACGGCGCGTCCGGTTCACAGAACCGTGGCGCCGCATGCCCTTGACCCGCGTTCGGGGCGGTTCCTATTTTGACACTTAAGTGCCGCCTTTGAGCAAATCAAACCCCCGAGGTGCCGACGTGCGGGCCGTCCAACGACTGATCAAGGGTGCCACACAGCCGTCCGGGGCCGTGGAACGGTTGTACCGGCTCGTCGAGGCCGACCTGCAGCACGTCAACGCGCTGATCCTGGAGCGGATGCGTTCCGACGTGCCGCTGATCCCGGAGCTTGCCGGGCATCTCATCAACTCGGGCGGCAAGCGGCTTCGGCCGATGCTGACGTTGGCCGCGGCGCAGATCTGCGGGTACCAGGGGCTTGCCCATATCCGGCTCGCGACCGCGGTCGAGTTCATTCATACGGCAACGCTTCTGCACGACGACGTGGTCGACGACAGCGACCTGCGCCGCGGTAAGGCGGCCGCGCACGTCATCTGGGGCAACGCGCCCAGCGTGCTGGTCGGGGACTTTCTGTTCTCGCGTTCGTTCCAGCTGATGGTCGAAACGGGTTCTCTGCGCGTGCTCAGCATTCTCTCGAACGCGGCCGCCGTGATCGCCGAGGGCGAGGTGATGCAGCTCGGCACGAAGGGCAATATCGGCGTCACCGAAGACACGTATCTGAAGATCGTCGCGGCGAAGACGGCGGCGCTGTTCGCGGCGGCGGCCGAATCGGGCGCGGTCGTGGCGCAGAGCGACGGCCTGCGCGAGATGGCGCTCAAGACCTACGGACAGAATCTGGGCATCGCGTTCCAGCTCGTCGACGATGCGCTCGACTACTCCGGGCGCGAGGCGATGATGGGCAAGGCCGTCGGCGACGATTTCCGCGAGGGCAAGCTCACGCTTCCGGTGATCCTGGCGCTCGGCAAGGCGAACAGCGAAGAAGCGGAATTCTGGCGGCGCACGATGGTCGGCCATCAACAAAGCGATGCCGACCTCACACATGCGATCCATCTGATCGACAAGCATCAAGCGATTGCAAGCACGCTCGCCCGCGCGCGGCAGTTCACGGAAGAAGCGTGCCGGGCGCTGAACGTGTTCCCCGAAAGCCCGATGCGGCGCGCGCTCGCCGACCTCGCCGAGTTCTGCGTCAGCCGCGCTTACTGAGCACCTTCGTAGGTTCTCGCCGCGCGCACCCACCAGTTCGGGTGTGCCGCTTGGATCGCGGCGGCGGCGGCTTCTGCTGCGGCGATCGTTTCGTAGAGGCCGTAGCAGGTGGCGCCGGAGCCCGACATGCGGGCGACCAGGCAGCCATCGGTCGCGGCCAGCGCGGATTCGGCATGCATCACGCTGGGCGCGATCACCTTGGCGGGCGGGCCCAAGTCGTTGCTCAGGCGGTCCAGGTGGATCGCGAGATCGCGCACGTCGCGGAAATCTTGCGGAAAGTGCGGTGCGTCGGCGCCGCTGCGCGCGGCGAGCGTGGCGAAGATGCGCTTCGTCGGCACCTCCACGCGGGGATTGACGAGGACCAGCGCGAAGGGCGGCAGGCCCGGCGCCG
>JAEUML010000317.1 GCA_016792785.1 Alphaproteobacteria bacterium | reverse complement strand
GCAAAGCGAGGCACCTTTTGCGCCGAAGGCGCAGTGACGCCGCCCACCATTGGCGCTGCGCGCCGACGCGCCATCGGCATCTTTGCGTCTTTGTTTCTTTGCTGCTTTGCGTGAATCTCCTTCTTGGCTCAGCGCGCAAAGGCTGGCGTCGTCAGTGCAGGACCGGAAGGGCTTCGAGCGAGAAGGGTTTCAGGTCGTCGAATTTTCCGTCGCGCACCAGGTTCGGCCAGTTCGGGTTGACGATGAGCGCGCGCCCGACGGCGACGAGGTCGAAGTCGCCGCGGGCGAACATCTCGATCAAGCGGTCGAGCGAGGCGGGTGTCGCGGGCACGCCGCGGTAGGCTGCGATGAATTCCTCGTTCAGGCCGACGGAGCCGACCGTGATCGTGGGCAGACCCGTGATCTTCTTCGTCCAGCCGGCGGCGTTCAGGTCGGAGCCTTCGAACTCCGGTTCCCAGAAGCGGCGCGTCGAGCAGTGGAAGCAATCGACGCCGGCCCTGACCAGCGGCTCCAGGAATTTTTCCAACGCTTGCGGCGTGGGCGCGAGTTTGATCGTGTAATCCTGCTGCTTCCATTGCGACCAGCGCAGCAGCACGGGGAAGTCCTTCGACACGGCGGCGCGGATCGCTTTCACGATTTCGACCGCGAACTGCGTGCGCTTGACCATGTCCCCGCCGAAGCGGTCGGGGCGTTCGTTCGTGCCTTCCCAGAAGAACTGGTCGATCAGATAGCCGTGCGCGCCGTGGATCTCGACGCCGTCGAAGCCGAGTTGTTCGGCGTGGCGGGCGCTGGTCGCGTAGCCTTTGATCACCTCGTCGATCTCGGCCGTTGTCATCGGTTCGGTCACCTTCTTGCCGGGCTTCGCGAGGCCTGAGGGACCGACGCCGGTCAGATGCGGATTGGGGCCCGAGCCGGGCTTGCGCATCAGGCCGGTGTGCCAGAGTTGCGGCATGATGAGGCCGCCTTCGGCCTTCACCGCCGCAAGCACCTTCGCCCAACCGTCGAGTGCGTCCCCATGAAAGTTGGGGACATTGTGGTCGTTGAGCGCGACGGGATGATCGGGTGCGACGCCTTCGGTGATGATCAAACCGACACCGCCCTTGGCGCGTCTGCCATAATAGGCAGCGACGTCTGGGCCCGGCACCTGGTTCGGACTCTTCGAGCGCGTCATCGGCGCCATCACGATGCGGTTGGGGATGGTGAGGTTCTTCAACTTGAAGGGTGTGAACAGCGGTGCGGGCGAGAGCGACATTGCGTTTGAACCTGCCAATTTCGACGATCGCAGGTTGAAGCATCCGCCTACGGAGGATTGCAAGAGGATTGCGAGACGGCGCGCCTCGCGGCACGCGATATCCGGTGTTACGCTTCGGTCCAGCGGCCGCTCGAATCGGGGGCCGTCCGCTCGTCACGTCAACAAAGGGTCCTGACCAGGATGCTGAAGGAATTCCGGGAATTCGCAATCAAGGGGAACGTCGTCGATCTCGCAGTCGGTATCATCATCGGCGCCGCGTTCACCAGTATCGTCACCTCGCTCGTCAACGACATCCTGATGCCGCCGCTCGGCTACATGATGGGCGGCGTCGACTTTTCGAACTACTTCATTGACCTCACCTACTGGTCGGCGAAGGCTGCGGAAACGGCGGGGCAGACGCCCGACGCCAAGAGCTTGTTGCTGGTCGATACACTCAAGGCGGCTGCCGACAATGGCCACACGGTCATTGCCTACGGCAAGTTCATCAACACGCTGATCAATTTCATCATCGTCGCCTTTGCGATCTTCATGATCGTGCGTTGGGTGAACAAGCTGAAGCGTCAGCAGCCACCGGCGCCTGCCGCGCCGGCGGAGCCGCCCGCGGACGTGAAGCTGCTCACCGAAATTCGTGATCTGCTCGCGAAGCGCTGAGGCGTTCGTGAATGAGAATAGGCGCCGGGGCCTCACCGCCCCGGCGCAAAAGCGCGGGTGAGCGCGCTCAAGCTCTGGCTTCGACCCGGTCGTCGGCGCGAAGGATCGAGCGCAAACGGTCGCGGACGTAGAGCTTTTCCTTTTTCATTTCTTGGATGCGAATGCCGTCGGGCAGGGGCGCGGCAAGTTCGCGTTCGATGTCGCGCTCCAGGGCGGCGTGGCGTGAGCGCAGGCGCAGAACGAGATAGTCGGTCATGCTTGCTCCTCTTTCATCGTCTTTGAGACAGACGTGGTGCGGTCCGACATCGCGACCGTCGTGATCGCCAGAGGGGCCCGGTCCGCATCAATTTGACTTGGGGAACGGCCCTTGCCGTTTCAACAGCTGGCGGAGTAGGGCTTTTGCACTTGTTTCGCAGGTGCGGGATTGAACGACGGCAGGGAGAAGGTGATTGCGCGACCGGCGCGGCCGGAACTGCGCAGCGTTTTCCGCCACCGTGCCTATCGCTTGTTCTTCACCGGACAACTCATCTCCCTTCTCGGTTTCTGGATACAGGCGATCGCGCAGGCGTGGCTTGTCTATCGACTCTCGGACTCTCCCCTATTGCTCGGGCTCGTCGGGTTCGCGAACCAGGTGCCGGTCCTGCTGCTCTCGCCATTCGCGGGTGTGGTCGCCGACCGGCTGGAACGGCGGCGCGTGTTGTTCGTGACGCAAGGCGTGATGATGACGAGCGCGTTCGTGCTTGCGGCATTGACGCTCAGCCACACGGTCGAAGTCTGGCACATCGTGGCGCTGGCGTTCGTTTCGGGCACCGCGAACGCGTTCGACGTGCCGACGCGTCAGTCGTTTACGATCGAGATGGTGGGGCGGCAGGATCTGCCGCTCGCGATTGCCGCGAACTCGATCATGTTCAATGCGGCGCGGCTCGTGGGACCGGCAATCGCGGGTGTTCTGGTTGCGGCGGTCGGTGAGGGTTGGTGCATGGCGCTGAACGGCGTTTCTTACCTCGCGGTGCTGACGAGTTTGGCTTTGCTGCGCGTCGAGCGGCAACCGCCGCGCCCGCCCAGTCACCCGCTTGCCGATTTGCGTGAAGGGTTCATCTATGTCTCGACGCATCGCGAGACGCGCACACTGCTGTTGCTGCTCGCGGGGTCGAGCTTGTTCGGCACGGCATATCTGACGCTGATGCCGGTGTTTGCGCGCGACGTGCTGCACGGCGGGTCGGATGCGCTTGGGTTTCTGATGGCGTCCGTCGGCGCGGGTGCGCTTTTGGGCGCGATCGGAATATCGCGCGTGCCGGCAAAGCTGATGCCGGCGATGCCGTTCGTGAGCGCGGTCGGATTCGGGCTCGCGCTTGTCGCGTTCTCGCAGTCGACGAACTTCCTGCTGTCGATGGCGCTTCTGGTGCCTGCCGGGCTCGGCATGATGGGGCAGGGCGTTTCGACGAACACGCTTTTGCAGAGTTCGACGACGGACGCGCTGCGCGGGCGCGTGATGGCCTACTATGTGATGGCATTCATTGGGATGGTGCCGATCAGCTCGCTCGTCTCGGGCTGGGCGTCGCACTATGTCGGCGCGCCGTTGACGCTTGCGATCGGCGGCACGGTGGTCGCGGCGTTGGCTGTCGCAAGCTATCTGCGAAGATAAGGTGGAGGGGCTTCTGTTGCCCGGCGCCCCTCCGAGCCGCGCTTACCTATTAGGCAGCGAGGGCCATTTCATTGTCGTTGGCACCTATACAGACAGCCCGATAACGGCGGATACCATACCGGGCGAAAGCAACGTCTTTACGCGTTCGTCGATCCTAGTTCGCCCCCACAGCTGAACAGCCGAAACTGCCCAGGTGGTGGAGGCGCCGGGTACCGCCCCCGGGTCCGATCCGTTTATTGCACGCGCGTTTATCGCCATAGCCGGCGAACCGGCAGAACCTATATAGGCGCTCGGGGTAAAGAAATGAAGCGCTTGGGGACGGCGGATTTGCGTCCCTTCCCGTGCCGTTTCGGGAGGCGGTAAACTCGGGCGCTTCGTTGAGCCCCGATGTCATGGTCGGCGAAGGCCGACCACCCACGACTTTGATGCTCACGAGGCAGTCGTGGGTGGTCCGCCTTCGCGGACCATGACACCAGAGTATGTGACACCAAGGTGTGTGTCAGAAAGGTCGCCCATCGTGCGCCAGTATCTCGACCTCATGGAGCATGTGCTCAGGCACGGCGTGAAGAAGCACGACCGCACGGGCACGGG
>JAEUML010000303.1 GCA_016792785.1 Alphaproteobacteria bacterium | reverse complement strand
AAGTAAAGGATCGCGATCCAGGCGATCAGCGAGTACCAGGCGTAGCGTTCGGCTTGCGTCATGGTCGAGCGTTCCCTTGAGCGCTGTCAAAGATGTTTGACATATAGCGATGAGCACGCTAATGTCAAATATCTTTTACAGTACAGAAGGGCCTATTTTCGAGGAAGCGGAGTCACTCCGCTACTACGGCCCGTCGCACGCTTTCTTGCACCGGCGGCCTGCCTTCTCCGACGGAGACGTCCGCGGATGCGACAGCGTCACGCTGACAAATTGGCGATCGTCGATGCTCAACAACGGGCTGCGCTCGCGCAGCGTCTCGCCGGCGTCCCACGTGGACGTGCAGAGCTTTGAGCGTTCTGCATCGCTTGCGCCGCTGCCATTCATCGCTTTGATGATTGCAAGGTCCCGCGCCATCTCCTGCTGCGCCGCCTGTGCTGCAGGCGTCTTCTGCCATACTTCGTCGACCGGCGACTGCTTGACGACCGCGATTGCGGTTTCGATGTCCTTTAGAGCGTCGGCGGTGTTGCCCGCCCGCGCGTTGGCGCACGCGCGATACATGGTCGCGTAAGCATAGTCCGGTTGGTGGGCGAGCCCCTTGGTGAGAGATTCCACGGCGGCGGCGTATTTCTCTTGAAGGTAGAGCGTGCGGCCGCGGTGGTAGAAGATGGGCATCGTGCCATCAGGTATGATGCGGAGGGCTTCATCAAGGTGCGCGATCGCAGCATCGTATTGCTTCTGAGTGCGCGCCGTTCGCGCCAAACCGATCAGCGACCAATGCGGCTCCGGCGACTCTAGTCGACCGGCGCTGCGATACTGCGCTGCCGCTTCGGTGTAGGCGCCCAAGGCGAGAAAGACGCCGCCTTCGCGCAGGTACACTGCGGCTGTCGCGACCAACTCGCGCGACTTCCTATAGTCTCGCAACGCCAGCACGAGTTCACTGTCCTTGATTCCGTAACCCTCGGCATAGTCGTCGCGCGCCTTGCCGCGACCAAAGTACGCCGCCGCGAGTTGCGCAGCCGATAGCCTGCCCGACTCGATCGCTTCGGTGTAGAGCGCCACCGCCTTCTCGACTTCGAGCTTGTTTGAGGCCGCTTCGGCGTCGGTGAGTAGTGCTTCAGGGCCCTTGGCCGTGTCGGCCCATGCCAGCGCGCCGACAAACAAAGCGGTTGCGGCCAAAAGCGTTGCTACGAGCTTCGCGTGCATTTCCAGTCCCCCCGCACATGGCGGGGAATTATAGCGGGCCACGACGCGCTTGCACGTGTGCAAACGCACACGGGCTATGGCTGCCCGGCGACATGCCGGCCCTTCCACCCGCCTACGGCGGTCCCCTCCCCCGCTCCCGCCTTCGCTAAAGCTACGGCGGGCAAGGAAGCGGGGGAGGATGAGAGGCGGTGGTGCGGCTTCTTAGAGAACGCTCAGGACGTGGTCGGCGCTCGATACTTTGAACGCGCCGGGTTCTTCGACTTCGAGTTTCTTGACCACCATGTCTTCGACGACCATCGCGTAGCGCTGGCTGCGCACGCCCATGAAGTACTTCGATGCGTCCATTTCGAGGCCGACCTTCTTCGTGAAGTCGCCGTTGCCGTCGGAAATCATCATCACCTTGCCGGCGGCGTTCTGATCCTTGCCCCAGGCGTTCATCACGAACGCGTCGTTGACGGAGAGGCAGACGATCGCGTCGACGCCCTTCTTGGTGAAGTCGCCCGCGTGCTCCACAAAGCCCGGCAGATGGCGCGCCGAGCAGGTCGGTGTGAAAGCGCCGGGCACCGCGAACACCACCGCCTTTTTCTTGCCGAACAACTCGTCGGTCGTAACCGGGGCCGGGCCCTTTTCGGTCATGTGCATGAGGGTGACGGACGGCAGACGGTCGCCGACTTTGATGGACATGTTGCGTTCCTTTTTTTGCGCGTGTGCTGGCCGCAGGATGTAGGCGATCCGAAGCGCTTGGGAAAGGGCTGGGCGATGGCCCTTACGGCTCCGGCCGCTCGGCGCCGCGCGAAACGGGGGTGAGGCCGATGCCCGCGACCGAGGAGCCCTGCGCGCCGACAACCCAGACTTGTTCCAGCGCGCGGTTGCCGTCGATCACGGTGATGCGGATGCGCTTGCCGGCGAGCGCGCGCACCTTCGGCGTGCCGCCGATCTTGAGGCGCAACGCCTTCACGCGCGCGTCGTCGGTGCGGCGGGGGGTGATTTCCGCGGCGCGGATGAAATCCGGCCCCTCGACCAGCACCAGTGCGGCGCGGCGCGCGTTGAGCCCGCGCATGCGGATGACGAGGTTCGCCTTTGCGTCGTCGATCGTCGTACGCACCTCGGCGATCTCGAGGCCGGTCGTGAACGGGTCGTGCGATGGCCGCCGGCCGCTGTAGGCGGCGATCAGCTTGGCGTTCGCTTCGTCGGTGTGAAGTGCGCCGCGCGCGGGCTTCAGCACGATCTCGTGCTCGACCAGCGAGGGCACGCAGATGTTGCGGCACACGCCGTAGGCCATCTTCAGCCGAAGCTTCACGGGCTTCTTCGGGTCGGCGGGGCGGAACTCGATCGGGAAGACGACTTCGTCGCGATAGAGGTTCAGCGACTCGCCGTATTCCACCGCACGCAGGGGCACGGGCCAAATCGTCTCCGGCTCTCCCGCGACGTTCTCAGAGCCCGACCAGTCGAACATCGGCGGCATGCCGGAGGCGCCCGGCGCGCGCCAATACGTCCACCAGCCCTCATCCAGTTTGATCTGCACACCGGCGCGCACGGCGCTTTCACCGGCGAATTCGGAGGATTCCAAGATCACACGGCTGACGGCGGGAGATTTGCCGCTCCACGCCGTCGATGTCGGGCGCGGCTCTCCCGCACCGGCCAGCGCGGCCGAATTCAAGAACAAAAACGCAACAATGAGGGCGCGGGCGCGTATCATGCCTGTGAAATTATCGGCGCATCTGGGGCGAGTGACAGTACCTGTTCTCAATCTAGAGGTAAAAAATGCGTGACATGATTCCTTGTTGCCACGGGGCAAGCTTGGAGCCGCCACGGTTTGGGAGCGGTAAGCCGGTTCGCCTGATGCTTGTGTGCACCTTCCGAATTTAACCAAAGCGGATTAGAATTATTCTATGGGAATGTTCGGCGGCAGAACCGCGCAACCACGGCAACCAACCGGCGGGATCAACCTGGAGGGGCAGGTGCTGATCGCCATGCCCGGCATGCCGGATCCAAAGTTCTCGGAAGCGGTCGTCTTTCTCTGCGCGCATTCGGAGCGCGGGGCGATGGGGCTCGTGCTCAACAAGCTCGTCGGCAACATCACGTTCATGGACCTGCTCAGGCAGCTGCACATCCGACCGCAAGCGCGTCGTGTGCCCGGCGTGAAGGTGCAGTTCGGCGGACCGGTCGAGACAGGCCGCGGCTTCGTGCTTCACTCGCCGGACTACAACGCGGGCGACGCGACGGTGAAGATCGGCGCCAATGTCGGGCTCACGACATCGGTCGACGTGCTGAAAGCGATCGCCGAGGGTCAAGGACCGCAAGCGTCGATGCTGGCGCTGGGTTATGCGGGTTGGGGTGCGGGTCAGCTCGAGCGCGAGTTCGTGCAGAACGGTTGGATCACCTGCCCGGCCGACAACTATCTTTTGTTCGGCACGCAGCTGCAGGGAAAATGGGAATACGCGATCCGCAAGCTCGGCATCAATCCGGCGCAGCTATCGCGGAACGCGGGAAGCGCCTGAGCTTTCGGGACGCGGCAGCGGCGGGCCTTGAACGCCGCGCGCTTTGAGCGCGATGAAATTGTACGCCGCCGTCGCATCCATCGCCTGACCGAACAGAAAGCCTTGCGCGAACTCGCAGCGCAGCTGTTTTAGGCGCGATGCTTCGGCTTGCGTCTCGACGCCTTCGGCCACCACCGACATATCGAGATCGTGCGCGAGGCGGATGATGGAGCGCAGCACGACCGGCGTCTCTTCGTTCTTGGTCATGTCGGCGACGAAGCTGCGGTCGATCTTGACGGTGTCGAAGGGAAAGCGCTGCAGGTAGGCGAGCGATGAGAAGCCCGTGCCGAAGTCGTCCAGCGACAGGCCGGCGCCCACCTCTTTAAGTTTCGCGAGCGCGCGGGCGGTCGATTCCGGGTTCTGCATGATGACGCTCTCGGTCAGTTCGAGCTTCAGCGAGAGGCGCGCGGGCTTCTCCTCGCGTAGGATCGCCGCTACGTCGTCGAAGAACTCGTGGCGGAACAGCTGACGCGCCGAGACGTTGACGCTGCAGAACAGCGGCTCGCGCAGCGGGAAGTAGGACTGCCAGCGCTTCAGCTCCGACGTCGCCTTTTCGACCGCATAGCGGCCGAGCGGCACGATCAGGCCGGTCTCCTCGGCAAGCGCGATAAACTCACCCGGCGACAACAGCCCGCGCTGCGGGTGGCGCCAGCGCATGAGCGCCTCGAAGCCCGCAATCGAGCCGTCGTCGAGGCGGACGATCGGCTGGTAGTGCATCTCTATCTGCTGGCGATCCAAAGCCGTGCGCAGGTCGGTGTCCATGATCAGGCGGTCGGCCGAGCGCGGTTTCATCTGCGGCTGGTAGATCTCGAAGCCGCCGCGGCCGGTGCGCTTGGCGTGATACATCGCGATTTCGGCCTCGCGCAGCACGTCGCCGCCGAAGCGGTGCGAGGGTTCGATCAGCGCGAGACCGATCGACGCCGCAGGGTAGATTTCCTTGTCGCCGATCGCGACCGGTTGCGAGAGCGCGTCGCGGATGCGTTGCGCGACTTGTGCGCCGTCTTCATCACCGCGCGATCCCAAGACCAGCACCGCGAACTCATCGGTGCCGAGGCGCGCGACCGCGTCCTCAGGACCTGCCGCATGATCGAGGCGCCGGGCGATCTGGGCGAGGAAGCGGTCGCCTGCCTGGTGGCCCATGCCGTCGACGACGACGCGCACGCGATCGACATCGACGGCCAGCACCGCGCCGTGGCGGCGGGCGTGGCCGGTCTGGATTGCGCTCAAGACGCCGTCGAGGCGCGAGAGGAACGTGTTGCGCAGCATCAAGCCCGTGACGGTGTCGGCGGTCTCATCGCTCTGGCGCTGCGCCTCTTGCGCTTTGCGGCCGGTGATGTCGCTGACAACGCCAATGCAGCGGATCGCCTTGCCGTTCGCGTTGGCGATGCAGCTGGCGCGCAATTGAATCCAGCGCTGGCCGCCCTTGGCGTTGCGCATGCGCATTTCCAGCGTGAACGACGAGTTGCCCTGGCGGCGGTGGGCGTTCATCGAATCCGCGTAGAGCTGCACGTCTTCCTTTGCGATCAGTTCGGCCCATTTGCGTTCGGACGCGCCGAGCGCGCCGGCGTCGAGGCCAAGGAGAGCCTCGACCGAAGGCGAGACGAACAACTCGTCGGTCTCGAAGTTCCAATCCCAGAGGCCCTGGTGTGCGGCGGCAAGACCAAGCGAATAGCGGTACTCGGCCTCGCGTGCCTTGCGCTGGTCGGTGGAGAGTTCTTCGACCGCCCGGTCGCTGAATTCGGGATCGCGCGGCATGGCGGCGGCGAAGGCGAGCGCGATGGCGCCCGCGGTGAACATTGCGTCCGCGAACAGCGGGATGTTCGTGACGACGTCCGCGATGCTCTGCGCGAGGAAGCCGCTGCCCACGAGCGCGACGACCATGATCGCGATGCCGGGGACCATGGCCCTGACCCGCGCGCCAGCGTTCAGCGAGAGATAGAGCGCGAGGACGGCGGCGAGTGCAGGTGCGGCGACCGACAAGACCTGAACGAAGATGCGCGCGTGGTCGACGCCGAAGGCGGCGGCCAAGGCAAAGCCTACGACCGCGAAAGCGGCGCCGTCGAACAGCAGCGCGACGCGCGGCCGTTCGCGTTCCCACGACAGCTGCTCAACGACATAGCGCAGACCTGCCGCGATCATCACCGCGCCGATCACGGCGAGCGCTTCGGTCGGTATGGCGAGGAAGGACGATCCGAGCACTAGAAGTACGAGCGCGCCCAAGCCAAGCGCCGCCCATGCCGGCTCGCGCGAGCGGCGGAAGACGGCGAGCCCCGCGAGCCACGCTGCGACGGCGAGCGCCGCGCCAGCGAGAAGGCCCATGAGCAGCGTCTCGGTCTGCTTCGACGCGGCGAGCGCTTCGGGTTTCCACAAACGCCAGACGGCGCTGTCGATCGGACCTTCGGAGAAGACGACGAAGTTCGCGGACTCGAGCGGCGCGAGCACAATGTCGGCGGCGCGTTCGCCGCCGATGTCGAGCATCGTTCCCCTGCCCTTTTCGTCCTCGGCCAAGATGTCTTCGATCCGCACCGGCGCGCTGCCGCCCAGGAAACGCAGGATGCCGCTCGATGCGCTTTCGAGCGTCAGGATGCGGTGCAGTTCCTGCTGCGTCGGGTTGACGAGGTCGAGCTTGCGCCAACGCTTGTCGCCGGCGTCACCTTCTCCCGTGGGCTCGGCGGCTTCGTTGACGGGGGTGAGCCAGGCGGTGATGTCCGAGACGTCGCGGTCAAGCGAAATGGGTACGGCCGCGCGCGCCGCGATCGCCGCGGCGAGCAGCAACACGGCGCACGCCAGGGCGCGCGCCAGCAACCGCGCGGCGGACAAGTCCGTACTCCTGACCAAATCTTCCATGAACCGCGCGACGCAGGGGGCCGACCGGGGCTAATTCCGCCCCGACTATCGATGATCGGCCACCCCTATCGCAACCGCCTTCATCCGTTAATGATTGGCGGCGACGGAGAGTGCGGGCGCCGCAGCCGTCGGCTGCGGCGCCCCTTGGCGTTACCAGACCCGCGAGCGGTCTTCCGGCTTCAGGAAGTACGCCTCGCCCGGCTTCACGTCGAATGACTGATACCAGGTGTCGACGTTGCGGGTCGGGCCGATGACGCGGAACTTGCGCGGCGAGTGCGGGTCCGAGGCGATCTGCGCCTTGATCGCGTCGTCGCGCGCCTTGCCGCGCCAAGACTGCGCGTAAGCCAGCATCAAGCGCTGTTCGCCCGTGAGACCATCGATCACCGGCGCCGGTTTGCCGCCGAGCGACATGCGGTAGGCGTCAAGCGCGAGCAACAGACCGCCGAGGTCGGCGATATTCTCGCCTAGCGTCAGCTTGCCGTTGATCTTCATACCCTTGACCGGTTCGTAGGCGTTGTACTGCGCGACGAGCTTGTCGGCCTCTGCGGTGAAGCGCTTCGCATCCTCCGGCGTCCACCAGTCGCGGAGCACGCCGTCGGCGTCGACCTTGCGCCCCTGGTCGTCGAAACCGTGCGTGATTTCGTGACCGATGACGGCGCCGATCGCGCCGTAGTTCACGGCCGGGTCGGCTTTCGGATCAAAGAGCGGCGGCTGCAGGATGCCGGCGGGGAAGACGATCTTGTTCTCCAAGCCGCCGTTGTAGGCGTTCACGGTTTGAGGCGTCATCAACCAGTCTTGTTTGTCGACCGGTTTGCCGACCTTGCCCAACTGATAGGCCCACTCGAACGCACCGGCGCGCGCGACGTTGCCGTAAAGGTCCGCGGCATCCGCCTTCAAGGCGCTATAGTCGCGCCACTTCACGGGGTAACCGATCATCACGTCCATCTTCGCGAGCTTCAGCTTCGCTTGGGCCTTGGTTTGCGCGCTCATCCAGGACAGGCCTTCGATGCGTGCGGTCATCGCCTTTTTCAGATCGGCGACGAGGTCTTCCATCATCGCCTTCGATTGCGGCGGGAAGTGGCGCGCCACGTACTCGCGGCCGACAGCCTCACCCAAGCTGCCGTCGACGAGTTCGACGCCGCGCTTCCAACGCGGCCGCTGTTCCGGCGTGCCGTTCAAGGCCTTGTCGGCGAACTCGAACCGGCTGTCGACGAAGCGCTTCGACAGGAATGGTGCTGCGCCGTTGACGGTGTGGAACGTCTGCCACGCCTTCAGCGTGTCGAGCGGCGTCGCGGCGAACAGTTTCGCCAAGCGCTGAACGGCGGTGTTCTCGGCCACCACGACTTGGCCCAATCCCGGCGCGCCGGCGGCGGCGAGATAAGCGCGCCAGTCGACCTCCGGTGCGTAGGACTGAAGCGCCGCCGTCGACATGGGGTTGTAGATTTTCTCGAAGTCGCGGCGCTCGTCGGCCACCCAGCTTGCCTTGGCGATTTCGGTTTCGAAGTTCAGCACCGCACCGGCTGCCGCCTCAGGCGCCTGATAACCGATCATCTTCAGCGTGCGCAGGATGTAGGCGGCGTAGGCGTCTTTCTTCGGCTTGAACTGATCCGTCAGGTAGTAGTCGCGGTCGGGCATGCCGAGCCCGCCTTGACCGACATAGAGCGTCGTCACCGGTTTCTTGGCATCGGCGTAGGGCTGCGCCGCGAACAGCGACATGCCATAGGCGCCGTGTGTCTTGGCCATCAAGACGGCGAAGTCGGCTTTCGTGGTCACGGCCGCGATCGCGGCGAGGTCCTTGGCCAACGGTTTTGCATCGAGCGCTTCGACCGCCGCCTCGTTCATGAAGCTCGCGTAGAGCGCACCGATCTGACGTGCCGTCGGCGTCGATGCGTTTGCTGCGCTCGACTCGATAAGCGCACGCAGTTGGTCCTGCGTCAGATTGAAGATGTCGCGGCCGGCGCTGATTGAAGACTGATCCGACGGGATCGGCGTGCGCGCCAACCATGCGCCGTTCGCATGTTCGAAAAAGTCGTTGCCCGGCTTCACGCTTGCGTTGCGCGCGGTCAGGTCCACGCCCCAAGAGCCGTAACTCGGTTTTGCGCCCTCGCCTGTTGCGGCAGCGTAGGTTGCCACAACGGCAGCGGCCGCGAGCGCAAGCGCTGCGGCGGTCGATCGATGGTTCATTCTGGTCATGTCCCCTGTGTTCAAGCTGGTCGCTATGGTGGCCGAACGGGGCAGCCGGTGTCCTTCACGTTTGTGTCAGCGAAAACCGCACGGATTGTTGATCGTCACCGTCTTATCTGGCTGCAACCCCAGCAGCTAATGTCGCGCTCGCTTGTCGCGTGGGGGATGAATGCGGGGACTATTGGTTTTGGCGATGACCGCCGCTCTGACCGCTCAGGCGGCTGCGGCGACGCCCGACGACGTGATTGCGGCTGAGCGGGCGTTTGCGGCCGATGGGCAAAAGCTCGGTTGGATCGCCGCGTTCAAACGCCATGCCGCGGCGGACGCGATCGTGTTCCGCGATGCGCCGATCAACGCGCAACAATCGCTTGCGGATCAACCCGACGAACCAGCGGACCGGTCGCTCAAGTGGTGGCCGATCTTTGCAGGCGTTGCGCAATCCGGCGAACTCGGATTCACGACCGGACCGTTCACGGTCGGCGACAAGGGCTTCGGCCACTACTTCACGGTATGGGCGAAGCAGCGCGACGGCTCATGGCGCTGGATCTTCGATGGCGGTCCGCGCAACGCGGCGAAGTCACCCTTCGGTCCGGAAACGACGCCCCTCCATCTGCCTCTCGCCACCGCCGCTGCGGGGTCGGCTGAGCGTGCGTGGTCGGACGTCGGCGCTGCGGAGGCCGCTCTTGCCAAGGCAGCGGCAACGAACGCGCAAGCGGCCTATGCGCCGTTCCTGTCAAACGATGCGCGGGTAATGGGCTCGCCCGAGCAACCGGCGACGACGGCCGAGGCGCGGCGTGCGGAACTTGGCCGGCGCGCAGCGGCGATCACTTTTCGTCAACTCGGCGGCCGCGCGTCTCAAGCGGGCGATCTCGCGTTCACTTATGGGGCAGCTTCTTGGTCCCGTGACGGGCAGGAACGTCGCGGCCACTACGCGCGCATCTGGCAGAAGCGTGCGGAAGGCTGGGTTCTGGTGTTCGACGAAATCCTCTTGGTGCCACCGGCAAGGCCCGCCCAATAGGGCATTAGGGATTCCCTAACCTTCGCTGCCGCGGCGCAGCCGGGGTGGGCGGTTGTGCGCCGTTTCCCGCAATCTTAACGGACAGAAGATAGTCTA
>JAEUML010000302.1 GCA_016792785.1 Alphaproteobacteria bacterium | reverse complement strand
GACCGCGCCGCGATCAAGGTGCACGACATCGGCGTCGTCATCCGCCGCGACACGAACGGCGCGCTGGCATTCGACGTCTATGCCGGTGGCGGTCAAGGCCGCACGCCGCTCGTCGGCCACCTGATCGGCGAAGGCATCGCGGCCGGCGACCTCATCGCCTATCTCGAAGCGATCATGCGCGTCTATAACCAGTACGGCCGCCGCGACAACATCTACAAAGCCCGTATCAAGATTCTCGTGCATCAGATCGGCGCCGCCGAAATGCGCCGTCAGGTCGAAGCCGAATTCGCCGAAATCAAAACGCGCGGCGCGCTCGCGCTTCCGCAAGCCGAAATCGACCGCATCCAAGCCTACTTCAAAGCGCCCGCGTTCGAGACGCTGAAGGACGAAGACCTGGGCGCGCACCGCAAGAACAAAGCGTTCGCGGCGTGGCTCGACACGAACGTCGCCAAGCACAAGGTGCCCGGCTACGCGATCGTGACGATTTCGCTCAAGCCCATCGGCGGCATTCCAGGCGACGCCAGCGCCGATCAAATGGACATCGTCGCCGATCTCGCCAAGCGCCTCAGCTTCGATGAAATTCGCGTCAGCCACGAACAGAACCTCGTGCTCGCCCATGTGCGCCAGCGCGATCTCTTCGAGCTGTGGCAAGCGCTCGACAAGGCGGATCTTGCGACCGCGAACCACGCGCTGATCACCGACATCATCGCCTGCCCAGGTCTCGACTATTGCGACCTTGCGAACGCGCGCTCGATCAACATCGCCCAAGCGATCTCGAAGCGCTTCGCCGACCTCGACCGCCAGCGCGCGATCGGCGAATTGAAGCTGAAGATCTCGGGCTGCATCAACGCTTGCGGCCATCATCACGTCGGCCACATCGGCATTCTGGGCGTCGACAAGAAGGGCGTCGAGTACTACCAGATCACGCTCGGCGGCTCGGGCGACGAGACCGCGACGCTCGGCGAAATCTTGGGCCCCTCGTTCGGCGAGGCCGAGGTACCCGACGCCATCGAAAAGCTCATCGACATCTATTTGAACGCCCGCCAATCGGGCGAACGCTTCTTGGACACCTACCGCCGCGTCGGCATCCAGCCGTTCCGGGAGAAACTCTATGCCGCTCATTAGGAACGCCGAATTCGTGGAGAACGCCTTCGCGCGCGTCGCCGACGAAGAGCCCCTGCCCGAAGGCGCGGTTGTCGTGTCCCTGAAACGCTTCCAGGCCGAACGCGACGCGCTGATGACGCGCAACGCGCCCTTAGGCGTGCGCCTAACCTCCGACCAATCGCCCGAAACCCTCGGCGCCGACGTCCATCACTTCGCGGTGATCGAACTCGAGTTCCCGAAGTTCCGCGACGGCCGTGGCTATTCCTGGGCCCGCCTGCTGCGAGAACGCTTGAGGTATAAGGGCGAAATCCGCGCCGTCGGCGACGTCTTGCGCGACCAGTGGCTGTTTATGAGCCGCGTCGGCGTCGATGCGTTCGAAGTGCGCCCCGGCACCCGCCTCGAAGACTTCCGCGCCGCGCTCGCCGAGCAGACGGTCTTCTACCAACCGGCCGCCGACCGCGTGCGCAACGTCCTCGACCTCCGCCACGCCCGCCAAACTTACGCGCTCGCCGCGGCGGAGTAGCCGCGACTCGGTTGTCAAAGGGCCGAATGAACACGCCCGCTCGACAACGGCGGCGACGGCGGCATCGACGCTTACGGCTTCCAGCGTTTGCAGCAACGCAATCGTATCAACCCGACGCCAGAAGCGGTCCGCATCTGATGCCGTACTTCTCATCCATGCCCCGAACGAGCCAGTCGAAGGCGCCAACCTGCTCCAAGTGCGCCATGATCCGCTGCCACGACACTCGACGCAGCAGTCGGGGATACCGCAGCGCGCGCACGGCAATCCACCACTGCGCATCCGCCACGCCGCCCGGCCGAAACGCTGGATTTTGCGCGTCGTAGACCAGCAGCGCGTGAGCACGTTCCATCTCGATCGCCCCCCGCTCGCGAACGCAGGCGGCCATCACGTTCCGCGCCAGCTGGTAGGTGAGGTCCAGTGGACAGGGCCGATGGTCGATCTCCGCCGACCAGTCGAACAACTGTGGGACATACCGCCAGTATCCGATGCCGCGCTCGCTCAAGCTACACCGCGTTGCGCGATCGCGCTGTCGCGTGTAGCTACCGTCGCAGTGGTCGCGCCCGAAGTTCGCCGCGTCCGGGCGGAGACCGGGTCGCGAACAACGGCCAAACCCGCTCTCCGCCAGCTTCATTTCGACGGCGACGCGCGCAGGGCCTGAAAACATCGCGTCGACAGACGTCTGCCGGCCGGGCAACTCGCCCAACGTGTCCACTGCCTGCTCGAATTCGATGGAAAATTCGTCGGCCGCAGCGAAGAACGCGGGGTAGCCATCCTCCGCCTCGATCGCGGCAAGCACATTCAAGCGGCCCAACGCGGTCAGCGTGCCAAACACCGATTGCGCCAAAGCTTGCGAACTGCGCATCGAAGCAAAGTGCCTGTGACGCGCCTCGCGCGGAATGCGCGACACGATCGACGCCGCCACCTCGGACGACCCCGGCGGTACGATCAGATTGCGTTCGGCATGCTCGGCCCGAAACACCGGCGGCCGTACGCCCCCTTGGGCACCTGGCTCGAAGATATGATCCTCGCCCGCAAAGGCCGCACGCCGGTACGACCAAAAGCGCCGCGACTGTTCCTGCAGATAGAGGTCGTACGAATGCGTCAGTGACAGCACGCGATGCGGCGTGCACTTCTCTAATGGCGACAGGTACGCGTGGCCCCGCACACGCGGCGGGCGCCCGTTCAGCCCAAGCTCAAGATCGTCCGCATCGTCGACGCTGCAGGTCAGTATCTGTGTCTCCACGGCCACCGCGGTCTCCCGAACCAATTGGTGGAACGCGCCAAGGTCGGGGAAGAGTCTATCGTTGGACCAATAGCCGGGCGGCGCCGCAATGACGATGTGCGGCCGGCCGCCGCCGATCTCTCGGCCGCGGCTCTCGCGAAACTCTTTCGCAATCGTGTCGATGTTCGCCTCGACGATCGCCGCATAGATCAAACCTTCCAGCAATGCGATGCGCCGGTCTTCGGCGCTGTCCGCGACCTTCAACTCGAAAATCGCGAGCGTGCCGTCGTGCCGAAGACCCAGCAGATCGATCTTGCCGACGCCGCCGTCCGCCCGAACCGCTTTCAACGGAAACTGATAATCGACTAGCGCCAGCGACTCCTCCGGCAGCATGAGTGCGCCACGGTTGAACAGCGCGACCGCCAAATGCTCCTCGATGCGATTGCTGGCCTCGCCACTCGCCGTCACGCCAGTGCGGTTCTTCGAGAGATAACCCTGGCCGCGGTGCGGCGCGGTCTCGCGCAGTCTGTGGTAACCGCGAGCCAACGCCGCGGGATCGAGCACCAGCGCCGTCCGCTCCGCCTTGGGCAGGCGGCGCAAGCGCCCCTTCACATCGATAAGGTCCATCCACTCTGCATTCGTAGACATGAGCTGACCATATCAGATGCTTGCAGCGATGATACGCTGGGGGCTGTAGCGATGGTCTCATATCAGGCCAACTTGCAAGAACTGCCTGACTCCCCACGACGGCAACCATGTCGGTCTTGAAGTGCACGCCCAGCACACGGACCGCGCGCTCAAGGTCGGCTAGTGTGCGGAGACCAGACGCGACGCAATCCTCTTCAGCATACGCCGCTGATCTTCAGAAACAATCCACGTTCGTGTCACGAAGAACGGCGAGTCGATACGGAGCCGGTCCGCGTCCTGGTCCGCTGCATGATCGCCGCGCCGACTTCCGACAACGATCTGCCAAGCAGCGCGTCCCGCTCATCGACAATCGCCGCCATTCAAGACATTGCGCCGTTAACGAATGCCTCAAGCCGCGACCTTCGCCGTCAGCGACCGCTCCGACGGGAAGTGCAGCGACACGGTCGTTCCGCGGCCGACTTCGCTTTCCAGTTCGAAGATGCCGCCGTGCAACTTCACCAGCGCCTGCACGATCGGAAGGCCGAGGCCCGTGCCGTCGTGACGGCGCACATGCGGGTTGTCGACCTGCGAGTACACGGCGAGCGCCCGCGGGATGTCTTCCTTCGCGATGCCGCAGCCGCTGTCGCGCACGGCAAGCGTCATGCCGCCGTCGGCGCGCATCGTGGCGCTGGCCGCGATCGCTTTGCCCTTCGGCGTGAACTTCACCGCATTCGACAGCAGGTTCAGCATCATCTGAAGCGTCGCGCGGCGGTCCGCGTAGAGCGTTGGCAAGCCGTCCTCGATCTTCAGCGTCAGCGCGTGGTTCGCATCCGCCCGCGAGAGTTCGCGCGCCTCCTCGACCAAGTCCTTGACCGCGATCGCCTCGCAGTGAAGTTCCATCTTGCCAGCCTCGATCTTCGAGAGATCGAGAATCTCGCGGATCAGCGACAGAAGATGCGCGCCGCTGTGGTGGATGTGCTTTGCATAATCCACATAGCGCGTATCGCCCGCAGGCCCGTACATCTGGGCCTCGATGATCTCCGAGAAGCCCAGAATCGCGTTCAACGGTGTGCGCAATTCGTGGCTCATCGTGGCGAGGAAGCGCGACTTCGCCGCGTTCGCCTCCACCGCCGCCGCTCGCGCATGCTCGAGTTCGACGACCTTCTCCGACAGGCGCTGCGTGCGCTCCGTCACGAGAAGCTCGAGGTCGCAATTCGCTTGCCTGAGCTCGCCGGCTGTTTCTTCGGCACGCTCGTAGCGTGTGTAGATTTGCGCTACCAGCATACCCGTGATGCACGAGCAGAACACGATCGCACCCACGACCAAGGCGCTGCCTTGAGGCAGCACGGCCGATCCGTGGATCACCGATAGCAAGCCGGCGACGCTCAGAAGCAAGACGCCGGCCAACGTCAAACCAAGACGCATGTGAAGCCTCGCTTTCGCAAAGCCCCCGCAGTCTGCCGGCGCAACAACGCACGCACCAGGCAACCGCCCCGTGTGACCAACGCTACAGATCGAACCTCACCGCGCCGTAAACGCGAGCCTCCGCATTTGCATCAATTTCAGTCGGCGTAGCGCGCGCATTCGGGCTTGTTTGACCGCGCACGCAAAATCGAATACTCCCCGCCCCTTCCATAGTGCCGGCCCACGAGATGACAGCCATGTCGCTTCCAGCCATCGCCTCTCGTGAACGGCCGCCGCTTGCCCTGCCGCGTATGCCGTCTGTGGCAGACTTGATCGCCAAACACCGCCCCACATTGCCGGTCTATGCGCTTTTCCCGAACGCGTTTCACGACGTCGTGAAAGCGTTCCGCGACGGCTTTCCCGGCGAAACGATGTACGCGGTCAAGGCGAATCACGCGCGCCCCGTGCTCGACCGCGTCTACGGCGCGGGCATACGGCACTTCGACGTCGCCTCGCTCGCCGAAGTGGAACTCCTGCGCGAGAATTATCCTGATGCGAAGCTCTCCTTCATGGCGCCCGTGCGCATCCGGGGCAGCGCGGGCGAGGCCTACCGCAAACACGGCGTGCGCGATTTCGCGCTCGACAGCGATGAGGAATTGGCGACCGTCCTCAGCGAAACTGGCGCGGACAAAGACAAGTCCGCCGCGGCCGGCCTGACGCTCTTCGTGCGGCTTTACGTGCCGGCGGACGGCGCGCTCATCGAACTGTCGAGCAAATTCGGCATCGGCATCAGCGCGGCGGTGGCGCTTCTGAAGAAGATCGTGGCGGCCGGCGCCAAACCGGCGCTCACCTTTCATGTCGGCTCGCAGTGCCTTTACCCGCGATCCTACGAGACCGCGCTCGCACGCTGCGGCGAAGTCCTCCGCAACACAAACGTGAAGCTCGCAGCACTCGATGTCGGCGGCGGCTTTCCGGGCTACTACCTGAACGTCACCGTGCCCCCGCTCGAAGAATATTTCGAGGCCGTCCGCAGGGGCCTCGTCAAGCTCGCGCTGCCGAAGGACTGTGCCGTCTATTGCGAACCGGGCCGCGCGCTCGTCGCAGATGGCCTATCGGTCATCACCCAGGTCTCGCACCGGCGCGACCACACGATCTACATCAACGACGGCATCTACGGTAGCTTGAACGAATACGCACTGAAGAATTGGCCCGTCCGCTTCCCGCTCAAGGTCTACGCCGAGGGCCCGTCCGGACGCATCGTCGAGAAAACCGGACGCATCGCTCCGTATAAGGCGTTCGGTCCCACCTGCGACACACTCGATGTGCTGCACTACCTGATCGATCTGCCCGACACGATCGCGGCCGGCGACTGGATCGAATTTCAGAAGCTTGGCGCCTACTCCTGCGCCCTCAGAACGGCATTTAACGGCTTCTATCCTGACACTTTTGTCGAGATTGCAGACCCGCGTTAGCCATTCTTCCTGACCGAATTTTTACGCGCGCAAAGCCATCATGCGCGTGCCATGTCGAGCGCACCCTCGCATCTCCAAAACCTGATCGATCTCGCCAAGGAACCCTCCAGCGAGAAGCGGCGCGAGCTCTTGCGCAGCTTAACCGAAATGTTCTTGGACGCGGCGCCAATCTACACCGACGCCGAGCGCAGCCACTTCGGCGCGATCTTGAGCCGCGTTGCGGCCGACATGGACGCGGCCGTGCGCCGGCAGCTCGCCAGGCAATTCGCCAACGTCCCCTCCGCGCCCTACGACCTCATCCGGAACCTCGCAACCGACGAAGACTTCTCCGTCGCCCGCGACGTGTTGTTGAAGAGCACGGTGCTGCGCGACGACGACCTCATCGCCGTTGCCAACACAGCAGCCCAAGACAAACTCCAACTCATCGCCGCCCGCCACAGCGTCTCCGAAGCGGTGTCTGAGGCGATCGTCGAACACGGCGACGACCA
>JAEUML010000291.1 GCA_016792785.1 Alphaproteobacteria bacterium | reverse complement strand
CCGAGATGGTGATGCCGGGCGACAACGTGACGATGGAAGTCGAGCTGATCGTGCCGATCGCGATGGAAGAGAAGCTTCGCTTCGCCATCCGCGAAGGCGGCCGCACCGTCGGCTCGGGCGTCGTCGCGAAGATCATGAAGTGACGAACGCAAAAGAACCGAAGAAACGAGACGGCGCCATGCAAAGCCAAAACATCCGCATCAGGCTCAAGGCCTACGATCACCGCGTGCTCGACGTGTCGACCAAGGAGATCGTGCAGACGGCCAAGCGCACCGGTGCGCGCGTGCGTGGTCCGATCCCGCTTCCCAATCGGATCGAAAAATTCACCGTGAACCGCTCGCCGCACGTCGACAAGAAGAGCCGCGAGCAGTTCGAGATCCGCACGCACAAGCGGCTTCTCGACATCATCGATCCCACGCCGCAAACGGTCGACGCTCTGATGAAGCTCGACCTCGCGGCCGGGGTCAGTGTCGAAATCAAGCTGCAGTAAGCGATAAGAGAAGGTGGCGCTCGCCATGCGCACAGGAGTGATCACGCAGAAGGTCGGCATGACCCGTCTGTTCACGGACGACGGTCGGCACGTGCCTGTGACCGTGCTGAAGCTCGACGGTTGTCAGGTCGTCGCTCAGCGCACGAAGGAAAAGGACGGCTACACCGCGCTTCAGCTGGGCTCCGGCCTTGCGAAAGTGAAGCGCGTGACGAAGGCCGAGCGCGGCCATTTCGCGAAGGCTCAGGTCGAGCCGAAGCGCAAAGTCGCCGAGTTCCGCGTGTCGCCGGACAATTTGGTGGAAGTGGGTTCGTTCATTACGGCCGATCACTTCGTGCCGGGTCAAATCGTCGACGTCTCCGGTACGACGATCGGCAAGGGTTTCGCCGGTACGATGAAGCGCCACAACTTCAGCGGCCTCGAAGCCTCGCACGGCGTCTCGATCTCTCACCGTTCGCCTGGCTCGACCGGCAACCGTCAGGATCCGGGCCGCACGTTCAAAGGCAAGAAGATGTCCGGCCACATGGGCCAGGTGCTGGTCACGACGCAAAACGTCGAGATCGCCAAGGTCGACGTCGAACGCGGCCTGATCATGATCAAGGGCGGCGTGCCCGGTTCGAAGGGCAGCTGGGTGATGGTGCGTGACGCGGTGAAGCGGCCGCTTCCCAAGGAAGCACCGAAGCCCGCCGCGGTGAAGAAACCAGCCGCCGCTCAGGCGTCGGCGTAAGGGGAGGGCACAGAATATGAAAGTCAAAGTCCTCACCCTCGATGCCGGCAGTGCCGGCGAGGTCAGCCTCTCAGAAGGCGTTTTCGGCGTCGCTCCGCGCGCCGACATCCTCGCGCGCGTCGTGCAGTGGCAAGAGAACAAGCGCCACAAGGGCCAAGCCCGCGTCCTGACGCGCTCGGAAGTCAATCGCACGACCAAGAAAATCTACAAGCAAAAGGGTACCGGCCAGGCGCGTCACGGCGCAGCGAAGGTTGGTCAGTTCCGCGGCGGCGCAAAGGCCATGGGCCCGGTGCTCCGCTCGCGAGAGACTGATCTTCCGAAAAAGGTTCGCGCCCTCGGCCTCAAGATGGCCCTCTCCTCGAAACGCCAATCCGGCAATCTCATCATTCTCGACGGCGCCAAAGCCGCCGAAGCAAAGACGAAAAAAGTCGCCGCCTCTTTCGGCAAGCTCGGTCTGAAGTCCGCCGTCATCGTCGACGGCCCCGCGTTCGACACGGGCTTTGAGCGCGCCGCCCGCAACATCCCGCACATCGACCTTCTGACCGTTCAGGGCATCAACGTTCTGGACCTCCTGCGCCGCGACAAGCTGGTGCTGACGAAGGCCGCTCTGACCGCCATCGAGGAGCGCTTCAAATGAGCAAGCTCGCAGCCTACGCGGCGATCCTCTCGCCCGTGATCACCGAAAAGACGACGAAGCTGTCCGAGAACAATCAGGTCGTCTTCCGCGTGCCGCACGAAGCGACGAAGCCGCAGATCAAGAAGGCGATCGAAGAGTTGTTCAAGGTGAAGGTCAAAGGCGTCAACACGCTCGTGACCAAAGGCAAGAAAAAGATGTTCCGCGGCCGAAAGGGCGAACGCAGCGACGTCAAGAAAGCGATCGTGACGCTGCACGAAGGCTCGACGATCGACGTGACGACGGGGCTCTAAGACAATGGCACTGAAAACTTTCCGTCCGACGACGCCGTCGACCCGCCAGCTGGTGCTGATCGACCGCAGCCACCTGCACAAAGGCCGGCCGCTGAAGCAGCTGACCGAACCGCAGAAGGAATACGGCGGGCGCAACAACACCGGTCGCATCACCACGCGCTGGCGCGGCGGCGGACACAAGAAGCTCTACCGCGTGATCGACTTCAAGCGTCGCAAGTTCGACGTCGAAGGCACGATCGAGCGTCTGGAGTACGATCCGAACCGCTCGGCCTTCATCGCGCTGATCGCGTACCCGGACGGCGAGAAGAGCTACATCCTCGCGCCGCAGCGCGTGGGCGTGGGCGACAAGGTGATCTCGAGCCCAAAGGCCGACGTTAAGCCCGGCAACGCGATGCCGCTGGCGGCAATGCCGGTCGGCACGATCGTGCACAACGTCGAGTTCAAGGCGGGCGCCGGCGGCAAGATCGCGCGCTCGGCCGGCACCTACGTGCAGTTCGTCGGCCGCGACCAGGGCTACGGCATCCTGAGGCTGAACTCGGGCGAAACCCGCAAGGTGCGCTTGGAGTGCATGGCGACGGTCGGCGCGGTTTCGAACCCGGATCACATGAACGAAGTGATCGGCAAGGCCGGCCGCAACGTCTGGAAGGGCAAGCGCCCGTCAGTCCGCGGCACGGCGATGAATCCGATCGATCACCCGCACGGCGGCGGCGAAGGCCGTACAAAGGGCGGCCGTCATCCGGTTACTCCGTGGGGCAAGGGCACGAAGGGCAACAGGACGCGCACGAACAAGCGCACGTCGAAGCTGATCGTGACCTCGCGTCACTCGAAGAAGAAGGCATAGAGAGATGGCGCGTTCAGTCTGGAAAGGTCCGTTCGTCGACGGCTATCTGCTGAAAAAGGCGGAAGCCACGCAGAAGTCCGGCCGCCGCGAAGTGATCAAGATCTGGAGCCGCCGCTCCACGATCCTGCCGCAGTTCGTGGGCCTGACATTCGGCGTCTACAACGGCCAGAAGCACATCCCCGTCCTCGTGACCGAAGAAATGGTGGGCCACAAGTTCGGCGAGTTCTCGCCGACGCGCACCTTCCACGGCCACTCGGGCGACAAGAAAGTGAAGAAGGCGGGGGCTTAAGAACATGGGCAAGCCGGAAAGAGAGCGCAGCCTGGCCGACAACGAGGCGCAAGCCATCGGCCGCATGATCCGCTCGTCGCAATACAAGCTGAACCTCGTCGCCGGCCTGATCCGCGGCAAGCGCGTGGAGCAGGCCTTGGCCGACCTCACGTTCTCCAAGAAGCGCATCGCGGTCGAAGTGCTGAAGGTTCTGAAGTCCGCCGTGGCGAACGCCGAGAACAACCACAACCTCGACGTCGACGATCTCGTCGTCGCGCAGGCGTGGACCGGCAAGGACATGGTGTTGAAGCGTTTCCACGCTCGCGGCCGCGGTCGCGGCGCAAGCGTGCTTAAGCCGTTCTCGGAGCTGACGATCATCGTCCGCGAACAAGCCAAGGAAGAGAAGAAGGCAAAAGCCAAGGGCAAAGGCGGCAAGGGCAAACCTGCCGGCAAGCCCGCAGCGGCGAAGAAGGAGGCCGCGTAATGGGTCAAAAGGTCAATCCGATCGGGCTCAGGCTCGGCATCAACCGCACGTGGGATTCGCGCTGGTACGCGGATCGCCACGAGTACAGCCAGCTGCTGCACGAGGATCTGAAGATCCGCGACTACCTGCTCGAGAAGCTCAAGCAGGCAGGCGTCGCGCGCATCATCATCGAGCGTCCGCACAAGAAGTGCCGCGTCACGATTCACTCCGCGCGCCCCGGCGTTGTCATCGGCAAGAAGGGCGCCGACATCGAGAAGCTGAAGACGGACCTCGGCAAGTACACGAAGTCCGAGGTGCATCTGAACATCGTCGAAATCAGGAAGCCCGAAGTCGACGCGCACCTCATCGCCGAGAGCATCGCCCAGCAGCTCGAACGCCGTGTCTCGTTCCGCCGCGCGATGAAGCGCGCGGTGCAGTCGGCCTTGAAGCTCGGCGCGCTCGGCATCCGCATCAACTGCGCCGGCCGCCTCGGGGGCGCCGAAATCGCCCGCATCGAATGGTATCGCGAAGGCCGCGTGCCGTTGCACACGCTGCGCGCCGACATCGACTTCGGCATCGCGGTGGCGAAGACGGCCTACGGCACCTGCGGCGTGAAGGTGTGGGTGTTCAAGGGCGAAATCCTCGAACACGACCCGATGGCGCAGGACAAGCGCATGAACGAAGCCAACGAAGGCGGCGGCGGTCAGAAACGCGCGCCGACCCCGGCGGTAGCGCCGTAAGGACGACGAACCATGCTGCAACCGAAACGCACCAAATTCCGCAAGCAGTTCAAGGGCCGCATCCGTGGCAAGGCGACCTCTGCGAACACGCTTGACTACGGCGAGTACGGCCTGAAGGCGCTCGAGCCCGATCGCGTCACCGCGCGCCAGATCGAAGCAGCGCGCCGCGCCATCACCCGCGCGATGAAACGCCAAGGCCGTGTGTGGATCCGCCTCTTCCCCGACATCCCGGTGTCGAAGAAGCCGGCCGAAGTCCGCATGGGCGCCGGCAAGGGCGCGCCGGAGTTCTGGGCTTGCCGCGTGAAGCCGGGCCGCGTGCTGTTCGAAGTCGACGGCGTGACCTCGGCGACGGCGAAGGAAGCGTTGGGGCTTGCCGCCGCGAAACTCCCGATCAGGACGAAATTCGTGACCCGTTTGGGCCACGTCGAATAGGGCAATGGACCGATGAAGAGCGCCGCTGCAACCAACCTCCGCGCCATGTCGCCGGACCAGCTGACCGACGAACTGGTCAAGCTGAAGAAGGAGCAGTTCAACCTGCGCTTCCAGAAGGCGACGGGCCAGCTGGAAAAGACCGCGCGCGTGCGCGTCGTGCGCCGCACGATCGCCAAGATCAACACCGTCCTGGGCGAGAAGGCTCGCGCCAAGGCCAAGGCGTAAAGCGGACGAGAGAGAACAACTATGCCGAAGAGAATTTTGCAGGGCGTCGTGGTGAGCGACAAGAACACGAAGACGGTGATCGTCGAAGTCGAACGCCGCTTCACGCATCCGCTGCTGGGCAAGACGGTGCGCCGTTCCAAGCGCTACCACGCACATGACGAACAGGCGCGCTTCAAATCCGGTGACGCGGTCCGCATCCAGGAATGCCGGCCGATGTCGAAGATGAAGCGTTGGGAAGTACTCTACGACGCCGGCGCGTCGAAGGCTTAGAAGACAACAAAGGCTCGACGCCCATGATTCAGATGACCACCAATTTGGACGTTGCCGACAACTCGGGTGCGCGGCGCGTCATGTGCATCAAAGTGCTGGGCGGCGCTCAGCGCCGGTACGCGACGGTCGGCGACATCATCGTCGTTTCGATCAAGGACGCGATTCCGCGCGGCAAGGTGAAGAAGGGCGACGTCATGAAAGCCGTCGTCGTTCGCACGGCCAAGGAAGTGCGTCGCGCCGACGGCAGCTGCATTCGTTTCGACCGCAACGCCGCGGTCCTGATCAACAACCAGGGCGAGCCTGTGGGCACGCGCATCTTCGGACCGGTCACGCGCGAGCTTCGCGCCAAGAACCACATGAAGATCGTCTCGCTGGCGCCGGAGGTGCTGTAATGGCTGTGAAGTTCAAAAAGGGCGACCGCGTGATGGTGATCGCCGGCGAAGATCGCAAGCGCAAGGGTCAGCAGCCCCGCATCGGTGAGATCTTGAAGGTCTTTACCGACGAAGATCGCGTGCTGGTGTCCGGCGTGAACATGGTCAAGCGCCACACGAAGCAGAGCCAGCGCAGCCAAGGCGGCATTATCGCAAAAGAGGCGCCGATCGCGATCGCCAATATCGCGCATGTCGACCCGAAGTCGGGTGAGGCCACGCGCATCGGATTCAAGACGTTGCAGGACGGACGCAAGGTGCGCTTTGCCAAGAAGTCCGGGGAAGTGATCGATGTCTGACGACAAAAAAGACGCCAAGCCGAAGAAGGCCAAAGCGGGCGCTGCTCCCGCGGCAACGGGTCCGAAGGGTCCGCCGCCGAGCAAGACCGAGGAAAAGCGCGCCGAGAAAAAGGCGAAGGGCAAAGGCGGCGATGCCGCGACGGGTCCTGCGACTTCGACGCAGAGCGAGACGCAACGTGCGAAGGGGGTAGCCCTTGCCGCGGGCGAGAAGTACGTCCCGCGCGCCAAGAAGCGCTACGCCGACGTCATCCGCAAACAGCTGATCGACAAGTTCGCCTACAAGAACCCGATGCAGGTGCCCAAACTAGACAAGATCGTCATCAACATGGGTGTCGGCGAAACGACGGCGGACACGAAGAAGATCCAGTCGGCGGTGCGCGACCTCTCCCTGATCGCGGGACAGAAGCCCGTGATCACGAAGGCCCGCAAGGCGATCTCGAACTTCAAGGTGCGCGAGAACATGCCTTTGGGCGCGAAGGTCACGCTACGCAAGGACCGCATGTACGACTTCATCGACCGTCTGGTCACGATCGCGCTGCCGCGCGTGCGCGACTTCCGCGGCGTGTCGCCGAAGAGCTTCGACGGACGCGGCAACTATTCGATGGGCCTCAAGGAACACATCGTCTTCCCCGAGATCGACTACGACAAGATCGACACTGTCTGGGGCATGGACATCACGATTTGCACGACCGCGAACACGGACGAAGAGGCGCAGGCGTTGCTCGCCGGCTTCCAAGTGCCGTTCGCGAAGTGACACGAGTTTAGGACGCGAAGGACAAATGGCGAAGAAAAGCTCGACCGAAAAGAACAAGCGGCGCATTGGTTTGGTCAAGCGCTATGCGGCGAAGCGCGTGAAGCTGAAGGAAGTGGCGAACAACATGCAGCTCGCCCCGGAAGACCGCTTTGCGGCGCGCTTGAAGCTGGCGGAACTGCCGCGCAATTCCTCGCCGACCCGTATCCGCAAGCGTTGCGAGCTGACGGGCCGTTCGCGCGGCAACTATAGGAAATTGAAGATGTGCCGGATCAAGTTGCGGGAATTGGCCTCCTACGGGCTCATCCCCGGCATGGTCAAGTCGAGCTGGTAAGGGAGAGGACGAATGTCAATCAACGATCCCTTGGGCGATATGCTCACCCGCATCCGCAACGCGCAAATGCGGGGTCAATCGACAGTCGCGACGCCGGCGTCGAGCCTGCGCAAGCGCGTTCTCGACGTGCTGGCGGGCGAGGGCTACATCCGCGGCTACGCGGAAGTGACCCACGCCCAGTCGAAGCCGGAGTTCGAAATCGAACTCAAGTACTTCGACGGCAAGCCGGTGATCAAAGAGATCCAGCGCGTGTCGACGCCGGGCCGGCGCGTCTATGCCTCGATCAAGGAGCTGAAGCCCGTGCGCAACGGCCTCGGCATCTCGATTCTCTCGACGCCGAAGGGCGTCATGTCTGACGCGCTCGCCCGCGAACAGAATGTGGGCGGCGAAATTCTGTGCCAGGTGTTCTAAAGGCAAACGGCACGGATTGAGGAACGGAAACGATGTCGCGAATTGGTAAGAAGGCCGTGCCGCTGCCGCAAGGCGTCACCGCCACGGTCAAGGACCGGGAAGTCAAGGTCAAGGGTCCGAAGGGCGAGCTGTCGCTGCGCGTGATCGACGGCATCGACGTCGCGGTCGACAAGTCGGGCGTGACGCTGACCCCGAAGGAAATGACCGACGAGATGCGCGCGAAGTGGGGCTTGAGCCGCACGCTCGTGAACAACCTCGTCGAAGGCGTGTCGAAGGGCTTCGCTCAGCAGCTGGAGATCGCGGGCGTCGGTTTCCGCGCCGCGGTGCAGGGCAAGAACCTGCAGCTGCAGCTCGGGTTCAGCCACGACGTGATCTACCCGATCCCGCCGGGCATCGACATCAAGTGCGAGAAGCCGACGCTGATCCTGGTGTCGGGCATCGACAAGCAGAAGGTCGGCCAAGTGGCGGCGGAAATCCGGCAGTACCGCAAGCCTGAGCCCTACAAGGGCAAGGGCATCAAGTACGCCGAAGAGAAAATCCGCCGCAAAGAAGGCAAGAAGAAGTAAGAGGCAACAATGGCACTCAGCCGCGAAAACCTATTCGCCCGCCGCAAGACGCGCACGCGATTCAAGTTGCGCAAGGTCTCAGGGCTACGCCCGCGCCTCAGCGTCTTCCGCTCGTCGAAGCACATCTATGCGCAGATCATCGACGACACGAAGGGCGTGACCGTCGCGTGCGCCTCGACGCTTGACGAAGAAGCAAAGAAGTCGCTCGAGAAGGGCAAGGGCGCCGACACGAAAGCTGCGGCGATCGTCGGCAAGCTTGTCGCGCAGCGCGCGAAGAAGGTGGGCGTCACGGACGTCGTCTTCGATCGCGGCGGTTACATTTATCACGGCCGGGTCAAGGCACTCGGCGATGCGGCCCGCGAGAGCGGTCTGAATTTTTGAACGAGGATTAGTCGATGGCCCGCGAAGATGACAGAGAACAACGTCCCCGGCGCGATCGCGGCGATCGCGGCGGCCGTGACCGCGACCGTGAGGAACGCAGTGAACTCGTCGACAAGCTGGTTCACATCAACCGCGTCGCGAAGGTGGTGAAGGGCGGCAAACGCTTCGGCTTTGCAGCGCTCGTCGTCGTCGGCGACCAGAAAGGCCGCGTAGGCTTCGGTCACGGCAAGGCGCGTGAAGTGCCGGAAGCGATCCGCAAGGCAACGGAAGCGGCGAAGAAGTCGCTCATCCGCGTGCCGCTGCGCGAAGGCCGCACGCTGCACCACGACGTGACCGGCCATTGGGGCGCTGGCAAGGTCGTGCTGCGGCCGGCGCCGCAAGGCACCGGCATCATCGCCGGCGGTCCGTTGCGTGCGGTGTTCGATGCGCTCGGCGTCCACGACGTGGTCGCGAAGTCGGTCGGCACCTCGAACCCCTACAACATGGTCCGCGCGACGTTTGACGCGCTGAAGGGCGAATACAGCCCGAAGATGATCGCCAACAAGCGCGGTAAGTCGGTCGCCGAAATTCTCGCAGCGCGCCGTCCCACCGCCGAAATTTCGCCGGAGTAATCGATATGGCGTTGCGTACGTCCGAAGGTCGGCCAAAGACCAAGACGATCACGATCGAGCAGATCGCCAGCCCCGCGCGCCGCGAAGAAGGCCAGCGCGAGACGTTGATCGGTCTCGGTCTCGACAAACTCCGCCGCCGCAAGACGCTGCAGAACACGGATGCCGTGTGGGGCGCGATCTGCAAAGTCCGCCACATGGTGCGCGTCGTCGACGCGGCCTAAAGCAAGTCAGGCTCAAAGAACATGAAACTCAACGAAATCCGCGATAATCCGGGCGCCCACAAGCGCTTCAAGCGCCTTGGTCGCGGCACGGGCTCGGGCAAGGGCAAAACGTCGGGCAAGGGCGTGAAGGGCCAAAAGGCCCGTACAGGCCACCACGGCATGTTCGGCTTTGAAGGCGGCCAGATGCCCCTTCACATGCGCATCCCCAAGCGCGGCTTCAACAACATCTTCGCGCGTGAATTCGCGATCGTGAACACGGGTCAGCTGCAAAAGGCGGTCGAGAACGGCAAACTCAAGGCTGGCGACACCGTCAATGCTGAGACCTTGGCGACACAGGGCATCGCCCGCCGCGCGAAAGACGGCGTGCGCCTCCTTGGCAAAGGCGCGCTGAAGACCCAATTGAACCTGGAAGTCGCTCATGCCTCGGGCTCGGCAATCGAAGCGGTGAAAAAGGCGGGCGGCCACGTCAAGGTGGTCGGCGTCAAGGCAAAGCACGTGACGCGCAAGGACCGGGGACCCGGCAAGCGCGTCCAGCGCCGCATCGACTCCGCGAAAAAGCGCGAAGAACGCGCCGCGGCTGCCCTTCAAGCGAAACAGGCATAAGGACCGGTCCGACGCGAACGGCCGGTCCGGCACCAAGGAGCTACCTGGATGGCGTCAGCCGCCGAACAACTCGCCGCCAACGTCAATTGGTCGGCGTTCTCCAAGGCCGAAGAGCTTCAAAAGCGCATCTGGTTCACGCTGGGTGCGCTCGTCGTTTATCGGTTGGGCACGTTTATCCCGCTGCCGGGCATCGACCCGGTGCAACTCGCCCGCATCATGGAGCAACAGACTCAGGGGTTGCTCGGCATCTTCAATATGATGGCCGGCGGCGCGGTCGAGCGCATGGCGATCTTCGCCCTGAACGTCATGCCCTACATCTCCGCCTCGATCATCATGCAGGTGATGGCGACGGTCAGCCCAACGCTCGAAAAGATGAAGAAAGAGGGCGAGGCTGGCCGCAAGACGATCAATCAATACACGCGCTACCTCACGGTGGTTCTCGCCCTCGTACAGTCCTGGGCGATCGCCCGCGGCCTGGAATCCCAAGCGGGCCTTGTCATTAATCCCGGCATCTTCTTCGAGATCACGACCGTCGTCACACTGACCGGCGGCGTCATGTTCCTGATGTGGCTCGGCGAACAGATCACCTCGCGCGGAATCGGCAACGGCATCTCGCTGATCATCTTTGCGGGCATCGTCGCGAACCTGTTGTCGGGCTTTATCGGCACCCTGGAGATGGCGCGCACGGGTGCGATCAGTTGGCTGTCGGCATTCGGTCTCTATGCGCTCGTCGTTGTCGTCATCACGTTTATCGTGTTCGTTGAACGCGCCCAGCGCCGGCTGCTCGTGCAATACCCCAAGCGGCAAGTCGGCAACCGCATGTTCGGCGGCGAAAGCTCGCACTTGCCGCTGAAGCTGAACACATCCGGCGTGATCCCGCCGATCTTCGCCTCGTCGCTGCTGGTGCTTCCGATCACGATGGCGCAGTTCAACGCCGCGAACGCGCCGGAGTGGTTGACGGAAACCGTGCGGCTGCTGCAACACGGCCAGCCGCTCTACATGCTGCTCTACGGCTTCCTAATTGTGTTCTTTGCGTTCTTCTATACCGCCGTCGTCTTCAACCCGACCGAGACCGCCGACAATCTAAAGAAGTACGGCGGCTTCATTCCGGGCATCCGCCCGGGCAAGAAGACCGCCGAGTACATCGATTATGTGCTGACCCGGCTGACCGCGATCGGCGCGGTGTACCTCGTCCTCGTCTGCTTGGTGCCAGAGTTCATCCTCGCGCAGTACGGCGGCAACCTGCTTCTGCTCGGCGGCACGTCGTTCCTCATCATAGTTTCGGTGACGATGGACACCGTCGCCCAGATCCACAGCCACCTTCTGGCGCACCAATACGAAGGGCTGATCAAGAAGGCGCGCTTCAAGAGTCCGCGAAGCTGATCATGATCGTTGTTCTCTTTGGGCCGCCCGCCTCGGGCAAGGGCACACAGGCCAAGCGCATCCACGAGAAGTACGCGATCGCGCACCTCTCGACCGGCGACATGCTGCGCGCGGCAATCGCTCAGGGCACCGAAATCGGCAAACGCGCCAAGGCGATCATGGACGAGGGAAAACTCGTCCCGGACGAAATCGTAGTCGGCATCATCGCCGAACGCATCGGCCAGGCGGACTGCGCCAAGGGATTCGTCCTCGACGGGTTCCCCCGCACGGTGAACCAAGCCAAGGCGTTGGACGGCATGCTGACGGGCAAGAATCTCGGCGTCGACCACGTGATCGTCATGGAGGTCAACGAGGCCGAACTGATCAAACGGGTCGAAAACAGGGCATCGGAGGCCCGCCGCAACGGCGAACCCGTCCGGCCTGACGACGACCCCGAGACCTTTAAGAAGCGCCTAGCGGTCTACAAGGCCGAGACGGCGCCGATTCTGCCCTACTACGAGGCCCAGAAGAAGATCCGCAGGGTCGACGGCATGAGGCCCATTGACGAGGTCACGGCTCAAATTGACGCGGTGCTCGGCGGTGGAAAACCGGGAAAATCATGGCTGGGCAAATGGTTGACCCCGTAGAAAAAGGCCCTATATTCCGCCGCTTCCGTATTAATCGGGCGCGGACGCTGCCACCGGGGCACCGGGGCCGGCGCCATTCGTCTTTGCACAACACGAACTGACACGCATTCAGGAGAGCATCCCGTGGCCCGCATCGCAGGCGTCAACATACCGACAAACAAGCGCGTTCACATCTCGCTGCGCTACATCCACGGCATTGGTCCCGTGAACGCGGTCGACATCTGCAAGAAGGTGGGCATCGCCGAGAAGATGCGCGTCAACGAACTCTCGGAAGCGCAGGTCATCCAGATCCGCGAAATCATCGACCGCGAATACGTCGTCGAGGGCGACCTTCGCCGCGAAGTCGCGATGAACATAAAGCGTCTGATGGACCTCGGCTGCTACCGCGGTCTTCGCCACCGCAAGGGCTTGCCCACGCGCGGTCAGCGCACGCACACGAATGCTCGCACCCGCAAGGGCCCCGCAAAACCGATCGCCGGCAAGAAGCAGGCGACGAAGTAATCCATTCGCCGCTCCGCCGGCACAAAGGACACGAGACGACAGATGGTGACCGAAAAGAAAGCACGCGTGCGCAAGAAGGAGCGCAAGAACATCACGTCGGGCGTGGCTCACGTGAACGCGTCGTTCAACAACACGATGATCACGATCACGGATGCGCAAGGCAACGCGATCGCGTGGTCGTCGTCCGGCACGATGGGCTTCAAAGGCTCGCGCAAATCGACGCCGTACGCCGCCCAGGTCGCCGCCGAAGACGCCGGCAAGAAGGCGATGGAACACGGCGTGAAGACGCTCGAGGTCGAAGTGATGGGTCCGGGCTCGGGCCGCGAGAGCGCGCTGCGTGCGCTGCAGGCGGCGGGCTTCACGATCACCACGATCCGCGACGTGACGCCCATCCCGCATAACGGCTGCCGCCCGCCGAAGCGCCGCCGCGTCTGACGCGAACCTAAAGCAGCCCCCTCGAGAAGCATCCCGCCTCCAAGGAATGACCCCGTGATTGAGAAGAACTGGCAGGAATTGATCAAGCCGCAAAAGCTGCATGTCGACACCGGTTCGACGCCGCGCACGCACGCCGTGCTCGTGGCCGAGCCGCTGGAGCGCGGCTTCGGCCTGACGCTGGGCAACTCGTTGCGCCGCGTTCTGCTGTCGTCGCTGCAAGGCGCGGCGGTGACGTCGATCCAGATCGACGGCGTGTTGCACGAGTTCTCGTCCATGTCGGGCGTTCGCGAAGACGTCACCGACGTCGTGCTGAACATCAAACAGCTCGCGCTCAAACTGCACAGTGAAGGCCCGAAGCGCCTCGTTCTGAAGGCCGAAGGTCCGGGCGAAGTGAAGGCGAGCCAGATCACCGCGGTCGCCGACGTCGACATCCTCAATCCCGATCTCGTCATCTGCAACTTGGATCACGGCGCGCGCATCCGCATGGAGCTGACCGTGAACTCGGGCAAGGGCTACGTCGCGGCTGAGCGCAACCGTCCGGAAGACGCGCCGATCGGCCTGATCCCGGTCGACTCGCTGTTCTCGCCGGTCAAGAAGGTCTCCTACCGCGTGGAGAACACGCGCGAAGGTCAGATCCTCGACTACGACAAGCTGACGATGACGATCGAAACGAACGGCGCCATCACGCCGGAGAACTCGATCGCCTATGCCGCGCGCATTTTGCAGGACCAGCTCTCGATCTTCATCAACTTTGAAGAGCCGCGCGAGAAGAAGACCGAAGAGCAGAAGACCGACCTGCCGTTCAACCCGGCGCTGTTGAAGAAGGTCGACGAGCTCGAGCTTTCGGTGCGTTCGGCGAACTGCTTGAAGAACGACAACATCGTCTACATCGGCGATCTGATCCAGAAGACGGAGGCGGAAATGCTCCGCACGCCGAACTTCGGCCGCAAGTCGCTGAACGAGATCAAAGAAGTGCTGGCCTCGATGGGTCTCCACCTCGGCATGGAAGTGCCGGGTTGGCCGCCGGAGAACATCGAAGAGCTGGCGCGCAAGTTCGAAGATCAATACTGAGAAACAGGGGACTAAGTCATGCGCCACGGTTCAGCGGGCCGCAAACTCAACCGGACTTCGAGCCACCGCAAGGCGCTGTTCGTCAATCTGGCGTCGGCGCTGATCAAGCACGAGCAGATCACGACGACGCTGCCCAAGGCGAAGGAACTTCGCCCGGTGGTCGAAAAGTTGGTCACGCTGGGCAAGCGCGGGAAGACCGACCTTCACGCCCGCCGCCAGGCGCTCTCGGCGTTGCGCAACGACACGGCGATGGTGACGAAGTTGTTCGACGTGCTCGCCCCGCGCTACGCGACGCGCAAGGGCGGCTACACGCGCGTCCTGAAGGCAGGTCACCGCTTCGGCGACGCCGCCGACATGGCGGTGATCGAGTTCGTCGACCGCGACATCGCCGCGAAGGGCAAGGACTCCGGTCCCGTCCAAACGAAATCGGATGATGAGGCGGCATAAGCCGGCCTATCACGAAGTGCAAAGAAAAAGGGCGGCCCGCGGCGGCCGCCCTTTTCGTTGAAAAGGGGATAGGTTAGCGCCCCTTGAACTCCGCCTTGCGCTTTTGCAGGAACGCCGAAACGCCTTCGGAGAAGTCCTCCGCCCGACCGGCATCCTTTTGCGCCTGCCGCTCAGCGTCGAGTTGCTCCTCATAGCTATTCATGGGGCTCTCCCAATAGAGCTGGCGGATGAGGCCGAGCGCGACCGTCGGACCCGACGCGAGTTCCTCCGCGAGCTTCAACGCTTCGGGTAGCAAGGCCGCGTCGTCATGCACGCGGTTGATCAATCCCCATTCGAGCGCACGCTCCGCACTCAGCTTCTCGCCCATGAGCGAGAGCTCCTTCGCGCGCGCCAGACCCACGAGCCGGGGCAACAGCCACGTCGACCCACCGTCCGGCACCAACCCGATGCGCCGGAACGCCTGCAGAAAATAAGCCGACTTCGCGGCCAGGATCATGTCGCCCATCAAGGCGAAGCTCATGCCCACGCCCGCGGCCGCGCCGTTCACCGCGGTCACGAACGGCATCTTCAGATTGCGCAGCCGGCGCAGGAACGGGTGGTACATCGTCTCAAGCGCCGCCCCCGCATCGCGCTCGCCGGGCCCGAACGCATTCGACCCAGCGCCACCTGACAAATTTGCGCCCGCGCAAAACCCGCGCCCTTCGCCCGTCATGACAAGCGCGCGCAAACCCATGTCGGGCTTCTCGATATAGGCCATCGCGGCCGTGAGGCCTTTGAGCATCTCCGGACTAACCGCGTTCATCACTTCGGGATGATTGAGCGTCAGCACCCCGACGCGCCCGTGCACGTCGACCTTGACCCGTTCGAATTCCATCGTCGTCTCCGTCATTTGCCTTTGAATTGCGGCTCGCGCTTGGTGAGGAAGGCCGTCACCCCTTCGCGAAAATCCTCCGTGTCGCCGAGCATCAGCTGCGTGCGGCGCTCAAGCTCCAACTGCTCGTCGAGCGTGTTCAACGCAGCAGCGTCCAGCGCGCGTTTGATCTCGCGATACGCGTTTGTGGGTCCCTTGGCCAAGCGCTGGGCCAACGCCTGCGCCTCGGTCATCAGCTGATCGTCCGCGACGGCGGCCCAGATCAGCCCCCACTCGGCAGCCTTGTCCGCAGGAAGCCGATCTCCCAGCAGCGCAAGCGCCCGCGACCGCGCGCGGCCCAAAAGCCTCGGGAAGTACCAGGTGCAGCCCATGTCGGGCACGAGGCCCAACCGCGGCCCGAACACTTGGACGAAGTATGCCGATCTCGCCGCGATCACGATATCGCCCGAAAGCGCCAAGCCCACGCCGCCGCCGGCTGCCACGCCGTTCACGGCGACGATGATGGGCCGCTCGAACGCCGCAAGGTCGCGCACGAGCGGGTTGTAGCCGATCTCCATCGAGTGCGAGACGCCTTCGCCGACCGACCGCGCGACGCCGTCGCCGAACCCGGCATTGGCCAGGTCCGCACCCGCGCAGAACCCGCGTCCTGTGCCTGTAATGAGAAGCGCCTTGACGGCGTCGTCGCGGCTAAGCGCGCGCAGCGCCGCGCGAATGTCGTCGATCAGGCCCTTGTTCAGACTGTTGAGCGATTGCGGACGATTCAGCGTCAGCGTGGCGACGCCGTCTTTCGTCTCGAGAAGGATGTTTTCATAAGCCATACGGTGAAACCCGAAGCGATCTCGCTTCAGGCCACCATAGGATCAACGCGAGCGCAAGCCGAGCGCCTTACTCAAGCGCGGCTATGCAGCTTCCCTTCCGTAGCGGCAAGCGCGTCTTCGCCGACCACGCGGTTGCGGCCGCTCCGTTTGGCGGCGTAGAGGCAAGCATCCGCGCGCTCCAACGTCGCTTCAATCGTCTCGCCGACCACGTACTTCGCGACACCGAGCGACAGCGTGATCGAACCCAACGTCTCGCCGGTCGACCGCTTGATGATCTTCTTCGACTCGACTGCGACGCGGATCTGTTCGGCGACGGTCAGCGCGTTCGTATACGTCGTTTGCGGCAGCGCCACGACGAATTCCTCGCCGCCGTAGCGCGCAGCCATGTCACGGCCCTTGGTATTGGCCTTGAAGCACTGCGCCACCAAACGCAACACCTGATCGCCCGTGGCGTGACCCCACGTGTCGTTGAACCGTTTGAAGAAATCGACGTCGCCGATCAAGAGGCAAAGGTCGCTGCGGTCGGCATCCGCCTCGCGCACGGCGCTGGCGATCTGCTCGTCGAAGCCGCGGCGGTTCACAAGGCCGGTCAGTGCGTCGACGCGGCTTTCCTCGCGAATGCTCTCGAGCCGTTGGCGCAGTGACTTGATCTCGTTGCTCGACGACTTGAGTTCGGTCTCGATCGCCTTGTGCTTCGTCTCGATCGCGCGCGTCGCAGCGACAAGGCTCTGCACCACGGCTTTGAACTGGTTCACGTCGCCGGAACTGAGCTGTTGAGCGGCGACGTTCAACGTCTTGCCGTAGCTCGCCGTGTCTTGGCCCGCATCCTCCAGCACTTGCACGAACTTGTGCAGCTCTTGCTGCAGCTTCTCGCCCATGTCGTCGATGGCGGTCGTCAAGTTCCCGCCAAAGAAGCGCATGTGCAGGTCGCGCATGAAGGCGGGGTCGGATGCGTGACCCTGCTGCACGGCGTCATTCAGGGCTTCGATCAGCTCTTGATTGAGCCCCGAAGCATAGTTGAACCAGAGCTCATAGTGCGGCGGCGTCGGCGCCGACTTGCACTCGCGGATCAGTTCCAAAGCGCGCTCGCTCAGCGCCCGCGCATGATCCGGCATATCCCAGTAATGCACCGATCGAACTCCCAATCCCCAATAGGCCCTCGCGCGCCGGCGCGCGGACAGCCCTCCATTAGGGTCCCATCCTGTCAGGCAGGGCCAAAAATTCGATTAAGTTTCGCGCTTTGCGGGTGTTTGCCGCGAAGGCGTAAACGTGGGTGGCCGCCGCCCGGGGCGCGCCGCCCGAATATGTTAACGGCCTGGCTTTGACGGCGAGCCAAGGCGAATAAACCGTGTGGTCTAAAGGGGTGTCACGTACGATTTTCGCGACGCCGATGTTCTCGTCTATAACGGCCCGCCAAGGCATTGCCACGCAGGAGACCCCACAAATGAGCACCATGGACCCAAGAATGAAGTCCGCGACGGCGGAAAGCATGCGCGCCACCCTCGAGAAACAGCGCGCGGCCTATCTCAAGGACGGTCCGCCGTCCGCCGAAATCCGGATCGACCGCATCGATCGCTGCATTGGGCTTCTGATCGATCATCAGGAAGAGATCGCCGACGCGCTGAACAAAGACTTCGGCAGCCGCTCGCCCCAGATGAGCAAGTTCACAGACGTCGCGGGTTCGATCGGTCCCCTGAAGCACGCGAAGGAAAACCTGCGCAAGTGGATGCGGGTCGAGAAGCGCAAGCCGACACCCGCGATCTTGGGGTGGTTCGGCGCGAAGGCCGAGGTGCACTACCAACCGCTCGGCGTCGTCGGCGTGATCTCGCCGTGGAACTTCCCGGTCAATCTGACGTTCACGCCGCTCGCCGGGATTCTCGCCGCCGGCAACCGCTGCATGATCAAGCCGTCGGAGTTCACGCCCGCGACGTCGGACTTGATGGCGCGCATGTTCAAGAAGGCGTTCGACGAGGCTGAGATCGCGGTCTGCGTCGGCGGGCCGGAAACGGGTGAGGCGTTTTCGCGCCTGCCGTTCGACCATCTGCTGTTCACGGGCGCGACGTCGATCGCCCGCCACGTGATGCGCGCGGCGTCGGAAAACCTGGTTCCCGTCACGCTCGAACTCGGCGGCAAGTCGCCCGTCATCGTCGGCGAAAAGGCGAACATCGAACAGACCGCGACCCGCGTCATGACCGGCAAGACGCTGAATGCGGGCCAGATTTGCCTCGCGCCGGACTATGTGTTCGTTCCAGAGAGCCGGCGCGACGAGTTCGTCGACAAGGCGACCGCCGCCGTCACCCGCATGTACCCGACGCTCAAGGACAACCCGGACTACACGTCCGTGATCAACCAGCGTCACTTCGATCGCCTGCGCGGCTATATCGACGAAGCGAAGTCGAAGGGCGCGAAGGTCGTCGAGATCAATCCCGCGAAAGAAGACCTGCGTCAGCAGCCGCACCACAAGATCGCCCCGACGATCATTCTCGATCCGACCGACGACATGAAGGTGATGCAGGACGAGATTTTCGGGCCCGTCCTGCCGGTCAAGACCTACAAGTCCCTCGACGAAGCGATCGGCTACATCAACGCCCACGCGCGCCCGCTCGGCCTCTACTATTTCGGCGAGGACGGTGAGGAGAAAGAAAGGGTCCTGACCCGCACGACCTCGGGCGGTGTCACGGTCAACGACACGATCATGCACGTGGCGATGGAAGACCTGCCGTTCGGCGGCGTCGGTCCGTCGGGTATGGGCGCCTATCACGGCATCGACGGCTTCCGCCAGTTCAGCCACCGCAAGGCGATCTATCAGCAGCCCACGTCGAACTTCGTCGAGAAGCAGCTCTCGAACATCCGCGCGCCCTATGGCGCCGGCATCGACAAGCAGCTGGCGGGCTCGATCAAGCGCTGAACTTGACGATCCTCCGCACCGAGAGGCTCACTCTGCGGCCGGCGCGCGAAAGCGACGCCGGCCGTTTTGCCGAGATACTGTCGAACTGGAACGTGATCCGCATGATGAGGCTGGCGCCCCATCCGTATACGGAGGAACTGGCGCGTGCGTGGATCGAGACCCACGCGCCGGAACGCGAGGCCGGCTCCGCCCACCGCTTCGCGATCGAGCGCGACGGCCGATTGATCGGCACATGTGATGTCGACGAGATCGCGAACGGTGTGGGCGACTTGGGTTACTGGCTTGAGGAGCCCGCCTGGGGCCAAGGCATCGCAAGCGAGGCGGCGCGTGCCGTCATGGCATTCGCGTTCGACGGGTTGAGGTTGGGTCGGCTGACCTCGGGCCACGCTGCCGACAACCCGGCATCGGGCAAAGTCCTGACGAAGCTCGGCTTCAGGCGGGTAGGGCAGGCGCGCGTATGGTCGACGCCGCGGGCCTGCGAAATCGACCAGATCAAGTACGAACGCGGGCGGCCTTAGACCGTCTCGCTTTCCTTCTTGCGCTTGATCAGGTGCCCCGGCACCGGGCGCATCAGGAACGCCGGCGTATGGGCGCCCATGCCGGGTCCCGCGGGCTCGTCGCGCTCGGGCCGGTCGTCGCGGCGATGACGCCGCTCGGGCTTCGCCGCTGCTTCCGGCCTTGCGGGGCGAGGCTCTTTCGGAGGATGGGCGGCCTTCGCGTGCTGACGTTCGCCGCGTTGCCCCTCGCTGCGCTGACCCGTCGGCCGCTCGCCGTGTTCTTTGCGCTCGGTCCGAGGCGGCCGCTGATCACGCTCGCGCCGAGGGCGCTCGTGCCGAGGCTTGTCTTCGCGAGGCGGAGCTGCGGCTGGTTCCACCGCAGGCGCCGCTGCCACCAGCGCGGTGTCGACCGGTTCCATCGAAGCAACCTGATCGTGATAGGGCACGTCGCCGCGATGACGGCTGCGGTCGCGATCCCGTCCACGGCCGCGTTTGCCGTCACGCTCCCGACCGCGCTCGCGATCGCCGCGCGGGCGCGTATCGGGCGCGACCTCGATGTCGGTCATCTCTTCGCGCTCGAGCTTCTTCCCGGTCAGCTTCTCAATCGCCGCCACGTATTTAAAGTCGTGCGGCCCCGCGAGCATGAACGCATGACCCTGCCGTCCCGCGCGGCCCGTCCGGCCGATGCGGTGGACATAGTCGTCGGCATGAATCGGCACGTCGAAATTGAACACGTGGCTGACCGCCGGAATGTCGAGACCGCGCGCCGCCACGTCGCTCGCGCACAGCAATTGGATCGAGCCGGCCCGGAAACTCTCGAGTGTCTTCGTGCGCACCGGCTGTGGCAGGTCGCCGTGCAACGCGGCGACGGAGAACCCGTGCTTCGTCAGCGACTTGTAGACGATGTCGACGTCGGTCTTGCGGTTGCAGAAGATGATGCCGTTCGACACCGTCTGCCCACGGATGATCCGGCGAAGCGCCTCGCGCTTCAGCTTCGGATCGTTCGAGGGCAGGCCGACGATCTTCTGTTCGATCGTGGTCGCCGCCGTCGCCGGACGCGAAGCCTCGATCCGCTCGGGATTGCTCAGGAACTGATCGGCAAGCCGCGTGATTTCCGGCGGCATCGTGGCTGAGAAGAACAACGTCTGACGCGTGAACGGCAGCATCTTGGTGATGCGCTCGATATCCGGGATGAACCCCATGTCAAGCATGCGGTCGGCCTCGTCGATGACGAGCGTCGACACGCCGGTGAGCAGCAGCTTGCCGCGCTCGAAATGGTCGAGCAGGCGCCCCGGCGTCGCGATCAGCACGTCGACGCCGCGCGTGATCTTCATGTCCTGGTCTTCGTAGCTCACGCCGCCGATCAGCAGGGCCATCGAAAGCTTGTGATACTTGCCGTACTTCTCGAAGCTTTCCGCCACCTGGGCGGCAAGCTCGCGCGTCGGCTCGAGGATCAGCGAGCGCGGCATGCGCGCCTTCGCCCGCCCGGAGGCGAGCTTCTGGATCATAGGCAGGGTGAACCCGGCGGTCTTGCCCGTGCCAGTTTGTGCGATGCCCATGACGTCGCGGCCGGCCAGAACGACCGGGATCGCTTTCTCTTGGATGGGCGTGGGTGTGGTGTAACCGGCATCCGCGATAGCGCGGAGCAATTCGGCCGACAGGCCGAGACTTTCAAACGACATAAGACGTCAATCGACTCCAGCGAGAGGGCTTGTGTTTTCCAAGGCCGGAACGCCTCTCCCGCGAGACAAACCAACCGCATACGGACCGGCCACCCGAAGGGGCCGAAGGACAGCTCCGCGCACGACTCGCGCGCGATCAGCTATTGCGTCGCAACATAAAGCACAAAACCAGAATGTCAATCAAAGGTGAACCCAACGTTGCCGCCGGTTGGGTAAGCGTAGAGCCCAGAAAAGAGGGGAACATCATGCGCAACATGACTGTCGCAATTGTATTGGCTGCGACCATATCGACCGCTTCGGCCCAGAACGCACCGCCGCCGAACTATGGCTGCCCGGGTCCGGAATATCAGCAGTTCAAGTTTTGGCTGGGCGAGTGGGCGGTCACCTCAACCGCGACCGGCAAGCCCGCAGGCGAAAACAGGATCGAACTGATGGCGGCTGGTTGCGTCATCTTCGAAAGCTGGAAGAGCGCGACCGGCGGGTCCGGCAACTCGATCAACGTCTACGACCAGGCCGACGGCAAGTGGCACCAGACGTGGGTCGACGCCACCGGCGATCAAGTCCACTACGTAGGCGCCTGGGCGAACGGCAAACTGGAGTTCCGCGCCGAGGATATCTCGACGCCGCAAAAGCAGCCCGCGATTCTTACGATGACGTTCGAACCGCGCCCCGACGGCACGATCCGACAGTCGGGGACACAGTCGATCGACGGCGGCAAGACCTTCGCGCCCGCCTTCGACCTGATCTACACGAAAAAGAAATAGCGACGGACTGCGCCACAGCGGCCGTTTGAATGGGGAGCGCGCGTCGCGCTCCTCGTCCGCGGTAGGAGGAGGGGTGTGACCCGCGCCGGATCGTGAGCGGCCATGTCCCCGACCTTGCAAAGCATCGCCGTCGGCTTCGCGGTCCTGTCGGTCGCCTTTTTCGTGCTGCAGAAACTCTGGCCGTCGGTGCCGGGACAGAAGACGTTCCGCCGCGGCTTCGTCACCGACCTTTGCTATTGGGCGTTCACGCCGCTCGTGACGCGCGCTGTGACGCCGATAGCGGTCGGCATCGCGCTCATCCCGATCGCACTCGCAAACGGGGTCGACCTCAAGGATCTGAAGACGCTGACCCAAGGCCGAGGCGAACTCGGCGCACAGCCGCTTTGGCTTCAGGCTGTGCAGATATTTGTCATCGCCGACTTCATCGGCTACTGGCAGCACCGCTGGTTCCATGGCGGCTGGCGCTGGCGCTTCCACGCGATCCACCATTCATCGACGGAGCTCGATTGGCTGTCGAGCGTGCGCCTGCATCCTGTGAACGACATGATCGCGCGCACGGTCCAGGCGGTGCCGATCGTGGCGCTCGGCTACAACGTCGGCGCCGTCGCGCTCTACGCCGTCGCGGCCACGCTCTATGCGATCACGCTGCACGCGAACCTGAATTGGACCTACGGCCCCTTTCGCTACCTGATCGCGAGCCCCGCGTTCCACCGCTGGCATCACACCAGCGCCGAAGAAGGCCAGGACAAGAACTTCGCCGGTTTTTTCCCGCTCTGGGACCTGCTGTTCGGCACGTTCCACATGCCCAAGGGCCGTCAACCCGAACACTTCGGCGTCGACGACCCGGTGCCGAACGGCCTCGTCGGTCAGCTGATCTATCCCTTCCGCCGCGCCTCCTCGAGCGCCGAGCGGTAATACGCGGCATCGCTATCGGAGAAGCAGCAGAACACGATCTCCGCCGGCGCGTCGCCGCCGTTCAGATGATCGAGTGCTGCACCGACTGCGGCCTTGCAAGCGCCGGCAATCGGAATTCCATAGACGCCGGTCCCCAGACTTGGGAACGCGATGCTTCGCACGCCATGCAGTGAGGCAAGCGCCAAGCTGTTGCGATAGCAATTCCTGAGCAGCCGCCACACATCGTCCTCGCCGTGCTGCGCATAGACCGGCGCCACGGTGTGGATCACGTGCTTGGCCAGCAGCTTGAACCCGGGCGTGATCACGGCCTCGCCGGTGGGGCAACGCCCGATCGCCATCATCGCCTCCGCCAACGCCGGCCCAGCCGCTTTGTTGATCGCCCCGTCGACGCCGCCGCCCGGGATCAGCCGGCTGTTCGCCGCGTTGACGATCGCGTCGACGTCCAGCGTCGTGATGTCGGCCTTGACGATGGTGATGCCTTTGCCTTCGCGCATACGCCTTCTCCGCGCATCAAATCTCCGCCACAATTGCCGCACACGATAAGCCGTCCGTAAAGGGGTGCCGGCCATGTGGTGGAAACTCTTGATCGCAATCGCCGTCGACGGGTTCGACTTCCTGATCGGCCGGTTCCTGTTTCCCGTGCCCTACGCCGGCGAGCTGATCGGCACGGTTGTCGCCGTCTACCTGTTCGGCTGGAAGGGCCTCTTCTACCTGCTCGAAGCGATCGACCCGACCGAACAGATCGATGCCTTCGTGCCCACCTGCACCATCATCGCGCTGGCCGCGATGCGCGAGGAACGGGCGCGCGCGGC
>JAEUML010000262.1 GCA_016792785.1 Alphaproteobacteria bacterium | reverse complement strand
CTCGACATCATCCTGCACACGCCCGGCGGCTTCGTGCTGCATGCGTTGCAGATTGCCCGCGCGATCAAGGCCCATCCGGCGAAGAAGACGGTCTTCGTGCCGCATCTGGCGATGTCGGGCGGCACGCTGATCGCGCTCGCCGCCGATGAAATCGTGATGAGCGACCACGCCGTCCTCGGCCCCATCGACCCGCAACTCGCCGGCGCCCCCGCCGCCTCGTGGGTCAAGGTTGCCCGCGAAAAACCGATCGCCGCGATCCAGGACGAAACGCTGCTGCTTGCCGACATGAGCCAAAAGGTGCTCGACCAGATGCGCAAGCAAGCCTGCGAACTGATGCAGGGCAACTACTCGCACGACGGCAGCTGCGCGATCTCGGACCTGCTGGCGAGCGGCAAGTGGAGCCACGACTACCCGATCACCGTGCCGGAGGCGAAGGAACTCGGCCTGCACGTGTCGACCGACATGCCGGCCGACGTGATCGAACTCACCGCCCTGCTCGCGGCCTCAAACATCCGCCAGCCCAGCGTCCACACCACGCCGGGCAAAGTCTGAATACCACCTCTCTCGTCATGGCCGGGCAAGCGAAGCGCGACCCGGCCACCCAGGGTTCGTGGAGTGGAGCGGTGGAACCGAATGCTCGCTGACTCTGGGTGGCCGGCTCAAGGCCGGCCATGACGATGAGTTTGTGGTGCGGTCGAAAGTTCTGTCGGTTGATATGACTTCACCGCCGCCCGAAGCGTTCCGCAGAGCGCGCCTTCGCCTTCGCCGCTTCGATCGCACGGTCGCGTGCCGGCGTCGTCGTGACCAGGGAATCGACGAGCTCGCGCGACACCCGGAACACCTCCTCGACCGCGCGATTGAACGCCGCCTCGTTCGTCCGCGACGGCGCGTTGAAGCCGCTGAGCTTGCGCACGAATTGCAGCGACGCCGCGCGAACCTCTTCATCGCTCGCGGGCGGATCGAAATTGAACAGCGTACGGATGTTCCGGCACATGGGGCTCGCAACGCCTCCCTCTCAACTTAGGCGCCGATCTTAAGCCAATCGCACAGCGCATGGCACCATTGACGACCGAACGGCTTGAACTGAGGCCCCTGTCCGTACCAAAACGGTGAACCGCCATTAGGATACCCCATGCCGCCCAGAACGGCCCCGGACGCCGCCCCGATCGTTTCCATCAACGGCCTGACCAAGACCTATGCCACCGGACTTCAGGCCCTGAAGCCGATCTCGCTCGACATCAAACGGGGCGAGATCTTCGCACTTTTGGGGCCGAACGGCGCCGGCAAGACGACGCTGATCTCGATCGTCTGCGGCATCGTCACCCCGACGTCGGGCAAGATCGTCGCCGACGGGCACGACATCCTGACCGACTACCGCGAAGCCCGCGCCAAGATCGGCCTCGTGCCGCAGGAACTGACGACCGACCGCTGGGAGACGGTCTGGAACACGACCGCTTTCAGCCGCGGCCTGTTCGGCCGGCCGCCCGATGCGCAATACCTCGAGAAGGTCCTACGCGACCTGTCGCTGTGGGACAAACGCAAGGATCAGCTTCAGACGCTGTCCGGCGGCATGAAGCGCCGCGTCATGATCGCCAAGGCGCTCGCCCACGAGCCGTCGATCCTGTTCCTGGATGAGCCGACCGCGGGCGTCGACGTGGAACTGCGCCGCGACATGTGGGCGCTCGTCCGCCGCCTGCGCGACAACGGCGTCACGATCATCCTGACGACGCACTACATCGACGAAGCCGAAGAAATGGCCGACCGCATCGGCGTCATCAACAAGGGCGAATTGATCCTGGTCGAGGACAAGGCGACGCTGATGAAGAAACTCGGCAAGAAGCAACTGACGCTGCATTTGGCCGAACCGATGACGGCGGTCCCGCCCGAACTCGGCGAATACAACCTCACGCTCAAGAACGGCGGCCACGAACTCGAATACGCGTTCGACGCCAACGCCGAACACAAGGGCATCGCGGCCCTGCTCCGCCGCATGACGGATTTGGGCGTCGCCTACAAAGACCTGAACACCAGCCAAAGCTCGCTCGAAGACATCTTCGTGAGCCTCGTCAGCGACCGGACGGAAAGACCGAAACCATGATCGTGCCCGCCTTCAACCATCACGCCGTCTGGGCGATCTACAAGTCCGAGATCGGCCGCGCCATGCGCACGGTCTGGCAGAGCCTGGTCACGCCCGTGATCACAACCTCGCTCTACTTCGTCGTCTTCGGATCGGCGATCGGCTCGCGCATGGGCGAGGTCGGCGGCGTCGAATACGGCGCGTTCATCGTGCCGGGCCTGATCATGCTGACGCTGTTCACGGAGAGCATCTTCAACGCAGCCTTCGGCATCTATTTCCCGAAATTCACCGGCACGATCTATGAGGTGCTTTCCGCCCCCGTCTCGCATTTCGAG
>JAEUML010000214.1 GCA_016792785.1 Alphaproteobacteria bacterium | reverse complement strand
CTCCTCAGCCGAGTTGATCAGCGTCTCGAAGACGCCGGCGTTGTTGTTCACATTCTTGAAGTAGACGTTGTCGGAGACGCGCTTTTGATACTTCAGTTTGCGGAACGCATAGTTCGAGTACTGGCGGAACATGAAGGCGCCTGCGCCGATCAACACCGACAGCGCGCCGACCGCTTTCATCAGCCGGTCCTGCGTGACCTCGCCCGAGAAGCCGAGATAGGCGCCGACCACCACAAGCACGACCGACAGCGCAGGCAAAAGGTTCAGCATTACCGGCACGCCGCCCAGCACCGCGGGGCCGCCGAGCAGCAGCGCGTCCTTGCGACTCATCACGACCTGAACATCAGGCAACAGCGTGGGCAGTTCGAGGCGCGTGATGTTGCGGAACAGCTTGATCATCACGCTGCCGGGCTCGGCGTCGCCAGGAAGGCTGCGGCGGCGCGCAAGCGGCAGGCGGCGGCGCGGGATGCCCTCGGGCTGGCGGAAGCGAACGAAGACGAGGACGTCGTCGAAGGTTTCGGTCGCGACCGTCTTCTTGCTTTTGAAGCCCAACACGTTCGGCTGCACGAGCGTTTCCGCGTGCCGGCCGCGATAGAAGACGCGGATCGTCTCGTAGGCGTCGAGCGGCGTGCGCGTCTTGACGTCGAGCAACGGATGATCGCCGCCCAAGGCCGCGATCTCGCTTTGCGGCAGCTCGGTGAAGTTCGCGCGCGCCAACACGCTGTCGAGCGTGGTGCACAGGCGCTTGTAGGCGGCCTCGGGTTCGTCCGGCGGGCGACGCGTGGGCCTGGGGCCCGCGGGCGAGAACCAGGCGTAGATCTCTTTCAGGTCTGTCAGCTCGTCGTAGAAATCGTGGTGAAAATAGGCGCCGAGGAACGCGCACAGCGTACGGAACTCGTCGGTTTGTTCGCGCGCAAGGCCGTGTTCGGCCAGGCTGGCTACAAGGTCGGACTTCAGTACCGGGATGAAGGCGGTGCGATGGTCGCCCGGCGCGTGCGAATTTTGCGGCGTGTGGTTTTCGGCCGCCATGGGCGTCCTCTCCCGATCGGGCGTATCCCAAGGCTGAGGACCGCCGCCTAAGTCTTATCTGCGAATCGATTTTCGCCGTCCGGCCCAGGATGGCAAGCGCGACTGTGTGGCAGGGGTCACTGCCATGTCTTAACGAATGCGGGCCATGGCGCGCAACTTGCACACGAACTTGGCAGGGTCGTGCCGCGCGGGCACACTCTGATTCGTGCCCATCGGCGAGCGCGTATGAGGGCTGCGCGCAAGCAAGGCGTCGGGCACAGGGCAGGGTTTAGGCGATGGCGGGGCAGGCTCAAGCTTGGCTTGACGTGTCGGAAGACGCGTCGTCGCTAACGCTGCGTCCGCAGGGCGACTGGGTCGTTCAATACGCCGAGGCGCTGGACAAGTCTCTGCAAGCCATCGACACGATCGGGCAGCGCGCGGCGACGTTCGACCTCTCTCATTTGGACCGGCTGGACACGGCAGGGGCGTGGCTCATCCATCGCACGGCGCGATCGCTGGAACGCGCTGGCGCGCAGGTGACGACGGCTGGCGCGAATGCCGCGCACGCGACGCTGCTTCATGCCGTCGCCCGGGCCGACAAGCCCGCGAAGATCGAACCGCGCGAAGGCAATGTCTTTACGAACCTGATCGTGCGGATGGGCGCGGGGCTGGACGAAGGTGCGCGCACGGGGCGCGAGCTCGTTGCGTTCTTCGGGCTCGTGCTCGAGACGTTGGGCAAGACGATCTTGAATCCTTGGCGCATGCGCGCGACGTCGACCGTCTACCACATGGAGCAGGCGGGTCTGAACGCGGTGCCGATCGTGAGCTTGATCTCGTTTCTGATCGGCGCGGTGCTGGCGTTCCAAGGTTCGGAACAGCTGCGCCGTTTCGGCGGCGAGATCTTCACGGTCAATCTCGTCGCCGTGTCGTTCCTGCGCGAGATCGGCATTCTTTTGACCGCGATCATGGTCGCGGGCCGATCGGGCAGCGCGTTCACGGCGCAGATCGGTTCGATGAAGCTGCGCGAAGAAATCGACGCGATGCGCACGCTCGGGCTCGATCCGATGGACGTGCTCGTATTGCCGCGCGTGATTGCGCTTCTGGTGATGATGCCGATCCTCGGTTTCATTTCGGCGATGATGGGCTTGCTCGGCGGCGGGCTCGTCGTGTGGTCGGAGCTCGGCATGTCGCCTGCGATGTTCGTCGAGCGGCTGCATGCGTCGGTCGATTTCTGGGACGCGATGGTCGCTTTCATCAAGGCGCCGGTGTTCGGTCTTGCGATTGCGATGATCGGGTGCTTCGAGGGCTTGAAGGTCGAAGGCAGCGCGGAGTCCGTCGGTCAGCGCACGACCGCCTCGGTCGTCGAAGGCATTTTCACGGTCATCGTGCTCGACGCGTTGTTCTCCATCCTGTTCGTGAAGCTCGGCATATGAGAGAGCGCGAGGTCATCATCGCCGTGCGGGACTTGCGCAACCAATTCGGGCGGCAGGTCATTCACGACCATCTCGACCTCGACATCTACCGCGGCGAGGTCTTGGGCATCGTCGGCGGATCGGGCACGGGCAAGTCGGTGCTTCTTCGGACCATCCTCGGGCTCAACCGGCCGCGCGAAGGAAGCATCGAGATCTTCGGCAAGGCGCGCAGCGACATGACGCAAGCCGAGGAGCGCGCGGTCGAGCGGCGCTGGGGTGTCCTCTTCCAGGACGGCGCGCTGTTCTCGTCCCTCACCGTCGCCCAGAACATTCAGGTCGCGCTGAAGGAGCATCTGCATCTGCCGCAGAAGCTGATGGACGAGATCGCGGCGGTGAAGATCGGGCTTGTGGGCCTGCCGCCGGAGGCGGGGCCTAAGTTCCCCTCGGAACTGTCGGGCGGCATGCGCAAGCGGGCGGGGCTGGCGCGGGCGCTCGCGCTCGACCCTGAGATCGTGTTCCTGGACGAGCCCACCGCCGGGCTCGATCCGATCGGGGCGTCGGCGTTCGACGAATTGATCAAAAATCTGCAGGCGACGCTGGGGCTGACCGTGTTCATGGTCACGCACGACCTCGACAGCCTCTACGCCATATGCGACCGGATCGCCGTCTTGGCCGAGAAAAAGGTGCTGGTGACCGGTACAATCGACGACATGATGACCCAGGATCACCCCTGGATCCGCGAGTATTTTCATGGGCCCCGTGGACGGGCGGCAGTGGCCGCCAAGTCCATGGCCCCCAAGGCCTAAAGAGGAGCGTTCGATGGAAACGCGCGCACATCATCTGCTGATCGGCAGCTTCGCGATCGGTATCGCGGTGCTGACCGTGTTGTTCCTGCTGTGGGTCGGCAAAGCCGAGTTCAACAAGGAGCATCAGATCTACGACCTGCGGTTTGAAGGGTCGGTCGCGGGCCTGAGCAAGGCTGCGGACGTTCTCTACAACGGCATCAAGGTCGGCGAGGTGATCAACCTCAAGCTCGACGAGAACCCGAAGTTCGTGCTCGTGCGCATCCAAGTCGAACGCCTGACACCGGTGAACGACAACTCCTACGCGGTGCTCGCGATCCAGGGTTTGACCGGCGTCGCCGCCATCGAGATCAAGACGCGCGAACCGGAACCCGGCGCGCCGCCGACGCCGCCGAATCCGCTGGTCGCCGAGAAGGGGCAGGATTATCCGGTGATCGAGACCGAGCCGTCCGACTTCCAGAAACTGTTCGCGGGCGCGCCGGAGCTCATCAATCGCGGCAATCTGGTGCTGGACCGTTTGGGCGGCTTTCTCAACGCCAAGAACCAGAAGGATTTCGCCGCCACGATCGAGCATGTGGAGCGTTTGTCGTCGAATCTCGCCAAGGCTTCCGACAAGTTCGAATCGATCGCGACGAATATCGATAAGCTGGTCGCGGGCGACGCCAAGGCGACGCTCGCCGACGTGCGCGGCGTGGCGAGCGACATCCGTACGATCATGAACGAAGCGCGCGGGCCGCTGCGCGACTTTGCGCGCGCCGGTCTGCCCGAGCTTTTGCTCGCGATCAGCGATGCGCGCCAGATGATCGCCTCAATCGACCGGGCGGCGCAGCGGCTTGAGAGCAGCCCGTCATCGCTGATCTTCGGCGACAAAGCGGTCGAGTACAAATCGCAGGGAGGACGCTGATGGCGACGCGGTTCGTTACGGTTGCGATCGCGGGCGCGCTGACGCTCTCGGCTTGTGCTCTGCCTGATTTGGGCAGCGGGCCGCCGCCCGATCTCTATGTGCTATCGCCCAAGAGCACGTTCGCCGACGACATCCCCATGGTCACCTGGCAGCTCGTCGTCGAGGAGCCGTCGACGGCCAAGGGCATCGACACCGACCGCATCGCGATCGCGCCGTCGCCGCTCGAGGTGAAATATTTCGGCGGCTCGCGCTGGGCCGACCGGGCGCCGCGCATGATGCAGCAGTTGCTGATCCAGTCGTTCGAGAACACGAAGAAGATCGTGTCCGTCGGGCGGCAGTCGATCGGGCTGCGCTCGGATTTCGTGCTGAAGACGGAGTTGCGCGAGTTTCAGGCCGAGAAGACACCGGAAGGCGGCACAATCGTACGCGTGCGCATGAACGTGAAGCTGGTGCGCCCGGCGTTGGGCCAGATCGTGGCGTCGGAGAGTTTCGAATCCGTGAAGCCCGCGGAGAGCGAGAGCGTGCCCGACATCGTACAATCGTTCGACGATGCGGTCGGCGCGGTGCTCAAACGCTCCGTTACTTGGACGATGAAGGCCGGCGAAGAGAACATGAAGAAGCAGCCGAAGGCGTGGAATTGATCGGTTCCGCGCGAGCGCCTCAGGCCAAACGGCCGATCGCGGAAGCTAGGGCCACGTAAACCTTGCCGGTTTGCGAGGTCAGGTAGGTTTCGACGAGGACGTTTTCCCGGTCGCTGCGGGCAGTTTGTTCCATCAGCGTTTCGAACTGCTGGACATAGCGGTCGACGGTTTCCTTGAACTCGCCGTCCTCGCGGTACTTGCGGCCGATGCGTTCGGTCTGTTCGCGGCCCAGAATCGAGACGAGGCGGCGGGCGAAGACGTTGCGCTCGCCGTTGCGGTAGCGGCGCAAGAGATCGAGCGGCGGATCGTCCTCCAAGAAGCGGTCGAGGTCGATTGCCATCGCCTGCAGCGTTTCAATCATGTGGCGCGACGAAGTGTGGTTCGCGCCACCGGCTGCGGGCGGGGTCGCCGGCGCTGCGGCAGGCGTGCGCGGCTCACCGCGATGCGGCGTGTGTGTGGGTGCGTGCGGGCGTTGCTCGGCGCGAGGGCTTGCCGGCGTGGGGGCCGCAGGATGCGCGGGCGGATGCATATGGGCGCGGTCGAGGCGCTGGTCGATGCGTCGCGTGTGCTGCGGTTGCGGTTTCTCGTTCTCGGCGGCGGCGAGAAGGGACTTCATGTCCCACGCGCTGCCGCTGCCGTTGCCGGCGTTGCTGGGCGGGACGGCGGGCGGCGACAGCGGCGGACGCTCATCGAGCGGCGAGTCCTGATCGCCGGGGTTGCGCACAAAGCGCTTGGCGAGGCCGAACCAGCCACGCGGTTCGCCGTTCGCCAGCTGCTCGGCGCCGGGGTGCTTGTCGAGCGGCAACGGCACTTGCCCGCGCGCCGGCGGCGCGAGATGGCCTTGCGGCGGCACGCTGAAGTTCGGGATCGACGGTTGCTGCGGCGGCGCTTTGAGCGAGGCCGCCGGTTGCTGCTGCTTGTTGCCTTCCAACGCCTGCACGCGGTCGAAGGCGACGCTGACGCGCGAGGACAGATCGGTCATCGCACCCGCTTGCTGGTCGAGCATCGAGCGCAAATGCTGCGCATGGCCTGCGGCCTCTGACGGCAGTTCCTGCAAGAGTTTGCCGAGCCGCCCGACCGTGCCTTCCATCTGCTGCGCGGCGGATGTCGCGGTCTCGCGCAGAGAGATAAGTACGGACCCAAGGCGGCCGGCGGCGTCGAACGAGGAGTCGCCGGTCGAGCGGATCGTCTGCATCGCCTGCTCGAGGCCAGAGGTCGTCAATTCGGTCGAGGTGCGAAGTTTTTCGGATTCGCGCGTGAAGAGCTGCGTCGTCTCGACGATGCGCTGGGCCATGATCGCCGCCGTCTCATCAAGGCGGCGCGCGCCCTCCACCGTGAAGGTGCCGATCTTCTTCGTTTCGTCGACCATGACGGTCACAAGCTTGTTCAAGCCTTCGCGCTGATAGTCGAGCGCGCGGGCCATGTGATCGTTCTCTTGCTTCAGGCGATCAATCGTTTCGGCGAGTGCCGCGCGTTGGCGTTCATGCCGCGCGACGACCTGTTCCGAGCGGGCGGCGGCGGCCTCCGAGGCGGCATCCAAACGCTGGGCTTGGCGTTCGATTTCTTTCGCGGACTCAGATGCCTTGGCCGCGACCGTCGTGGAGGCCGCTTGCAGCGTCGAGATCAGCCCTGCGATCGCGCCGTGTTCGGCGTGCAGGCTTTCGCTGGCATTGCGGGCGGCGTGGCGGGCGTCGTTCAGGCGCTGAGTCAGCGTTTCGGAGGCCGACAGCACGGCCTGGTCGAGCGCGTGGGTGAACTGCGCAAGTTTCTCACGCTCAGAGCCAAGCTTGCCCGTCGCGCGGTCGACGCGTTCTTGCGCCGCAACCGCCGTGCGTTCGATGAGCGCGAGGCGCTCGTTCGTTTGCGACTCCAGCGTTGCCATGCGCGCGGTCGCGGATTCGACGGCGGTGTTGAAGAGGTCGAGTTCGCGGCGGATGGCGCGGCCGAGTTTGGCCATGCTGCGCGCGGCGTGGTCTTCGGGTTCGATCAGTTCGGAGGCGGCGAGCGCGAGTTGGGCGGATTGACGGCGCAGCACCCGCATCTCGCGCGACAGCAGCGCGATGAAGATCACGAGAACGACAGGTACGACGAGGAGCGCCGAGATCAAACCGTACCACTCAATCGGATAATGAAGCCGAACGAGCTTGTCCCACTCGAACAAGCCGACGACGTATGCACCGATTCCACCGAGCCAAAACAGCGAGAACAAGAATGATGCCCAGGGAACGAGGCCGCCAGAATCCTCCGGTATATAGACGGGCGTCACTTCAACCCGCGGTGTGTCCGCGCCGTCGTCGGTGTAGACGCTTTCGGCGCGCGGCGGCGCCTCACGCTTTTGGGCAGGGTTGCCCAGCGGCGCCGTGAATGCGTGGACGTGTGATGGCTCAACCCGTTCCATGCAACTGACCGACCTTAGTTCCCACGTGAGGTGGGGGCGCCCACGCGCAAGGCGGGCAACTTTACGAATTGTTACCATTTTCTACGTGCGCCCGCACTGAAGAAGATTCGCCACAGGGCAAGGCGTCTGTGGATCGGAAAACCTTAACGGCGCGGCCGAATCCCGCTTGAAATCCAATCACTTTGAAGGCGGTGCGTCCAACAATGCTCGCGCGTCCGGCTTAAAGCGTTGCATGATTGGATCAGTGGCGGAAACGAGTCGCGGGCGGCGGCGCGCACCGTTTGATTCGTAGGGCGTGATGCGGAGGGCGAAACATGGCGATGTTGATCGTGGCGGCGGCGGTGTTCCTGTTTCTCCATCTCATAGTCGCGGGGACACGATTGCGCGACGCCGTCGTGGGCGCGGTCGGCGAGCAGGCCTATCTGGGTGCGTTCTCGCTGGCCAGCGTGGGCGGGATCGTTTGGCTTGCGATCAGCTACAACTTGGCCGCAGCACAGGGCAGCGCGGTGCTGTGGGATTTGGGGCCGGGCGTCAGCCACATGGGCATTCTGGTGCTGGCGTTGGCGTTTTGGCTCGGCGTGCCCGGATTGCTGACCGCGAACCCGACGACGGTTGGGATGGAGGGCGTGGCCGCGCGCGAGGATTCGGTTGCGGGCGTTCTTCGCATCACGCGCCACCCCTTCCTTTGGAGTGTGGCGCTTTGGGCGGCGTTTCACTTGGCGGCGAACGGCGATGCGGCGTCGGCCGTGTTCTTCGGAACGTTTCTGGTGCTTTCCGTATGCGGCACCTTCTCCATCGACGGGAAGAAGGCGCGGAAGATGGGCGAGGCCTGGGTTTCGTTCTCGCGGCGTACGTCCAACATCCCGTTCGCGGCCGTGCTGGCCGGGCGCACGACACTCAAACTGGGCGAGCTTTTCACCTGGCGCCAACTGGCGGCGCTCATCGCCTTCCTCGCGGTGTTGTTCGGGCACGCGTGGGCGTTCAGCGCCTCGCCGTTTCCGGGCGGTTGGGTGCCATTCTAAGGCTAATGGCGCGTTAACGGTCTGGTTGGGGTTCGCGCGCTAGGCTTTTGCCCCAAACAACAGGGGCGCTGTCCATGGCTGCGGTCAAACCCGTCGATTATCAGCATCTGGGCGCGCAGGCGGCCGGCGATCTGGGCGTCATGCGCGAGGTGCTTTGCCTGTTCCTGACGCATACGGAACAGGTGATCGACGAACTGGAGCGCGCCGACGACCCGAAGGTCTGGAAGCAGTGGACGCACACGCTGAAAGGGTCCGCGCGCGGGATAGGGGCATTCGCGGTGGCGGATGCGGCAGCTGTCGCCGAGCGCCATTCTATGGACAAGAGCACGCTTGGGCCGTTGAAGGCGGCGTTTGCCGAAGCGCGGACTTTCATTGGCTGCAATCCGTTGTGACATTTGTCACGTCCGGCGCGAAGCCTTTATGGGCGAGCGCATTGGGCGGCTATTGTCACAAACGGGCGGTTTGAGGGCACTCGAAGCAGATGGCTTTTAAGATCAAGTTCTGGGGGACGCGCGGGACAGTTGCTTGCCCGGGCCCCAACCATCTGGCGTTCGGCGGAAACACGAGTTGCGTCGAGGTCGCGATGGGCGGCCGGCGCGTGATCTTCGACCTCGGCACCGGCGTGCGCAATCTGGGCAAATGGTTCCTGCGCAAGCAGCTGCGCGATGCGACGATCCTGATGTCGCACACGCATTGGGACCACATTCATGGGTTTCCGTTCTTCCAGCCTGCCTTCAGCGAGGGCCATCAGTTCCGCATCATGGCGGGGCACCTCGACACAGGGTTGAAAATCCAGAACGTGCTGGCGGGGCAGATGACGCACCCGTTCTTTCCGGTGCCGATCGACATCATGAAGGCGCAGATCGAGTTCGTCGATTTTCGCGCGGGCGATTCCTTCTCGATCGCGCCCGACATCAAAGTGCGCACCACGCCGCTCAATCACCCGGATGGGGCGACGGGCTATCGGCTCGAGTATCAGGGCAAGTCGCTCTGCTACATTACCGACACGGAGCACACGCCGGGCAAGCCGGATCAGCGCATCTTGGGTCTCGTCGAGGGCGCGGATCTGATGATCTACGATTCGACGTACACGGATCACGAGTTCCCGTCGAAGCGCGGCTGGGGGCATTCGACCTGGCAGGAAGGCATGCGGCTTGCGCGGGCCGCGAACGTGAAGCGGCTTGCGATCTTCCACCACGATCCCGACCATGAGGATCACTTCATGGAAGAGATCGAGGCCTCGGCGCTGGCCGCGTGGCCGGGCTGCTTCGTCTCGCGCGACAATATGCGGATCAATCTGATCTAAGCGTCCGACTTCGGGCCGAAGGCGTTCGTGCGGACGATCGTCCAGAGCGTGGCGGCGTGAACGAGCGCGAGGCACGCGAGGCAGAGGTAGAGCGCGAGCTCGAAGCCGCTTGCGAGCTGTGCCGGCGTTTCCTTTGCGGCGAGGAAGCGGTTGAGCGGGTTCGTATCGGTCGCGAACAGCACCCACAGCACCCAGCCGACCAGCGCGATGCCGGCGAGTATCGAGATCATCAGTGCGATGGCGCTCAAGGCTTGAGAGACAAAATTGTCGAACGAGGGTCGCAGCATTTCGACGAGGCGGTGCAGCACCGTTGCGATCGCTCCCACGAGCAGCAGCACGATGAAGGGCGGCGCCGCCGCGATGCCGATCGAGAGCACGTAGTAGCCTGCGCCTGCTATCACGAGTGCGCCCAAGAGCAGCGGCCAAATGCCGGCGCGGTCCGTCCGCTCGGTGTGATCGTCCATCGTAGCGCGCCCCCCGACGCTGTGTATCCGGTTCAGCATAGCGCTGAGCAGCGATACTCGCCAACCCGGCTTAGAACCGCGGGCTTGGGCGTTCGACCATCCCTTTGTCCGTTGCCATCATGTGGGTGAGCGTCTGGTCTTCGTGGGCTAGGCGCCAGGAGAGGAGTTTTTGCGCGTAGGCGAGGGCTGTTGCCTTGTGGCTCTCGGCGTTCGCGAGGTTCGTGAATTCGCCGGGGTCGTTCTTCATGTCGAAGAGCAGCGGCGGCAGCGCGGCAAAGTGGACGTATTTGAAGTGCTCGTCGCGGATGACGGTCAGATTGCACTGGTGCAGCGTCAGGCCGAGTTCCTTTTCGACGCCCTCAAAGCTCGCGTCGCGGAAGTCGAATTCCCAATGCGCCGCTGTGCGCCAGCGGGGTGCCGTGCCTTGTTCGACGAACGGCATCAGTGAGCGGCCGTCGCATTGCGGGGGCGCTTCGGCGCCGGCAAAGTTGAGCAGCGTCGGCATGATGTCGACGTGTTCGGTGAAGGCGCGCACCGTTTGGCCGCGCGCGAGGTCGGCCGACGGGCGCGGGTCGCGCACGATCAAGGGCACTGCGTAGGCTTGATCGAAATACCCCGCTTTGCCGAGCAACCAATGGTCGCCCGCGTGTTCGCCGTGGTCGCTGGTGAACACGATCAGCGTGTCGTCCCATAGGCCTTCGAGTTTCAGATGCGCGAACAGGCGGCCGAGGTTGTCGTCGACCTCGCTCATCATCGCGAAGTAAATCGCGCGCATGCGGTTCAGTTTGCGCGCGTCTTCAGGTGCCTGAAATAACGGGTGCTTCAGGTGCAGCGCGAGCCACGGGT
>JAEUML010000194.1 GCA_016792785.1 Alphaproteobacteria bacterium | reverse complement strand
GCCAGGGCATGGGCTGACGATTGCGAAGGCGAACGAGGAGTTTACGGCGGCGAGCATGGCCGCGTTCGTGGATGAGTTCGCGGGTGTGATCGGCCTTCCACGCTATGCAGTCGGCGGAAACTCGATGGGCGGGCATGTCGCGGGGCGCGTCGCCATGGCGTATCCAGCCCGTATTTCGGCGTTGATCTTGATCGGCTCGGGCGGTGTCCTGCCGACCGATCTACCGCCGCCACCCATGACGATGCAGATTGCGCAAGTGCCGGTGCTGCGGGAGTTGTTCAGGCTCGTGCCGACGCGGCCGATCTATGAAGCGGGACTTAAGGCCTCGTTCGTCGATCAAGCGCTGGTCACGCCGGCAATGATCGACCGGTATTGGGAACTCAACCGCGGGCCCGGCATTCGCGCGGCAACGCGCACACGGCTGCGCATGGGGATGGACTATTGGCAGGCGGAGGACCGGTACTTTCGTGCGAACTTGCCCAAGCTCACGATGCCGGCGCTGATCCTGTGGGGGCGGCAGGACAAGTTGCTGCCGGTGTCGGGCGCCGAGATCTTCCGGCAAGCGATTCCGGGCGCGCAGGCGATCATCTATGACGACGGCGGGCACATTGTGCAGGAGGATGTCGCGGAGCGGTCCGCAGCCGACGTGCGCGCGTTTCTGCAAGGTGTGCTTGCGGCGCCTGCACCTTGAGGTTCAGGTTTCGCGCTTCAGGAACAGTGCGCCGGTGGCGAAGAGAATCCATCCCGCCATCAGGCTGACGCCGCCGAGCGGGATCAGCGGCCTTACCGCCGTGGCATTGGGGCCGAAGCCCAGATAGATGCCGCCGCAGAAGAAGACGATACCGGCGAGGAAGGCCCAGCCCGCGAGGTCGATCAGCAGCTTGCGGCCGAACTGGGCGCCGACGATGCCCACCGCGATGAGTGCCAGCGCGTGGACGAAGTGCATCTCGCGCGCCGTGTCGAAGATCGCGCGGATCACCGGCACGAACTCGCCTTCGAGCCGGTGGCCGACGGCGGCGGCGACGACGAGGGCGATGAGCATGTTCACGGCGCCGGCAACGAGCCACAGACGGTACATTCGAGGTCCTCCTTGCGATGGTTCGCTGTTGTAGCACTTGCGAACGCGATTGCCTGCGGCGGGCGGGCGGGTCATTGTGGCGGCTCCGCCATTCGAACAAACGACGACCCCATGCTCACCAAAGCCGACGACTATCCCATCCATCAGACGCCGGAACCGATCGCCTATACGGGCACGGACCGCAACTTCTACGACCGCTATTTCTTCAACGGCTATGCGCCGGACGGGGAGACGTTCTTTGCGGCGGCACTCGGCGTCTATCCTGTGCTGAACGTGATGGACGCGGCGTTCTGCGTCGTCGTTGACGGGGTGCAGCACAATCTGCGCGCCTCGCGCGTGTTGGGCATGGAGCGGATGGACACGCGGGTCGGGCCGCTTTCGATCGAGGTGGTGGAACCGCTGCGTTCGCTGCGTGTGCGGGTGGAGAAGAACGAGCATGGGATCGCGGCCGATCTGTTGTTCCGCGCGCGGTCGGCGGCGATTGAGGAGCCGCGCTTTACCTATCGCGTGGGGCCGCGGCCGGTGATGGACTATACGCGGCTGACGCAGAACGGGACTTATCAAGGTTGGGTCGAGGTGAAGGGGCGGCGCTTCGATGTCGACCATCACGTCGGCACGCGCGACCGCTCGTGGGGCATACGTCCGGTCGGGGCCCAAGACCCACAAGGCGTCGCGCCGCCGCGGCCGCCTCAGTTCTATTGGCTGTGGGCGCCGATGAATTTCGAGGACCGCATCACGCTCTACCACAACAACGCGGACGGCGAGGGCAAGCCCTGGAACACGCATGCGGTGATGGCGGGTGTGGGCGAAGGGGCCGTCGAGCATATGGCGTCTTGCACTTCGGACGTTGTCTTCAAATCGGGGACACGGCATGCCAAGGCGGCTACGATTTCGATGCAGGACGCGAAGGGCGGTGCATATCGCCTGGAACTGACGCCGCAGTGGAATTTCTACATGAGCGGGCTCGGTTATACCCATCCCGAGTGGGGGCACGGACGCTATCGCGGCGAGCTTTCGGTCGGTTACGACACGATCGAAACGGCGAGGGCAAACGAGAGCGATTTTCTGCATCTTCATGTTCAAGCGTTCTCGCGCGCGGTGTTGCAGGGGCCGGGCGGCCTCAAGCGCGAGGGGCGGGGCGTGTTGGAGCAGCTGATCATCGGGCCGCACGCGCCAAGCGGCTTCACCTCACTCATCGACGGGGCGAAGTGATGAGCGGCGATCTTGAGGCGCGCATTGTGCGCTATCTTGCGCACCGTATGCCGGAGGCGGGGCGGGTTTCGGTTCTGGCGCTCTCGCGTATCCATGGTGGCGCCAGCCGCGAGACGTTCCGCGTGCGGATCGACGCGGAACGTGGCGGTATTCGCGGGCTCATTTTCCGGCGCGACCCTGTGTCGACGTTGATCGAGACGGAGCGCGAGATCGAGTTCGCCGCGTATCGATCATTTATGGACTCGGCCGTACCTGTGCCGGCGGCGCTGTTTCTCGAGCGCGACCTCGATTGGCTCGAACGGCCGTTTTTCGTGATGGAAGAGGTCGAGGGCTGCACCGCCGGGTCGATCCTAGCGGCCGATCCCTACGGTGCGCACCGGCGCAAGATCGGCGAACAGTTCTTTTCGATTCTGGGCGCGATCGCTAAGCGCGACGTCGCGTCGTCCGACCTCGCGCGCCGGATGACGGTGCCCGATCCTGGTTCGGCGTGGCGGCTTGAACTCGACAAGTGGGAGAAGGTGATCGACGAGGACGAACTCGAGCCGCAGCCGATCGCGCGCGCGGCGATCCGCTGGATGCGGGCGAACCCGCCGCCGCCGGCGGCGCGGGTTTCGATCGTGCACGGCGACTATCGCACCGGAAACTTCTTGTTCGACGGCACGGGCACGATCCGTGCGATCCTTGACTGGGAGATGGCGCATCTGGGCGATCCACTCGAAGATCTCGCCTGGGCGCTCGATCCCTTGTGGTCGTCGGACCGCGCGCATCCGGGCGGGATGCTGACGCGGGAAGAGGCGATTGCCGTTTGGGAGAAAGCGAGCGGACTTAAGGCCGACGCGAAGGCGCTTCGCTGGTGGTCGATGTTTGCTTCGTTCAAGGGGCTTGCGATCTGGATTTCCTCGGCCAAGGAGTTTCAGGCGGGCACGAACACCGATCCTGTGATGGCGTTCTCCGGCATCTATTGTCTGCCGTTCCACAATAAGCGTCTCGCCGACATGCTCGTCGAACTTAAGGGAGGGGCGCGATGAAACCGTCACCTGATCTCGTTCTGAACCAGGCATTCGCCAAGATCGCGATGGAGATGGGGCCTGCCTTGCCCGCGGGCTACGGCCAGGGTTCGGCGACGACCACGGGCGTTCTGTTGCTGCTCGTCGCGCAGGAGTTCAATCGCGCGGCCGACATTCGCGCGAAGGAGAACTCGGCGATGCGGACGTTGTTCACCGAGGCGGCCGCCGCGGCGGGCGGCGACCTTGGCGCCCGCTTGAAGGCCGCGGCCGGCGAGCGCGAAGCCGATCTCAACGTGGCCACGCTCGACAAGGCGAATGCGGCGTTGAAGGCGCTTCTCATCGAACTTCACACGCACGCCGAGCGGGCGGGCGATGCGGCGCTCGAGGCGCGGATCGTGCGGCTGATGGCGGAGGCGGCTGCGGCGCGTCAGGTGTTCCTGCCAGCGATGTGAACGTGCCTCACCATGTCCCCGTGTTGGGCATTGACGCCCACGGTTCCTTGGGCGGCAACGCCTTACTCTTTTGAAGGAACTCGATCGAGATCTGATCGGGCGAGCGGACGAAGGCCATGCGGCCGTCGCGCGGCGGGCGGTTGATCGTGACGCCCGCGTTCTGCAGCCGCTCGCAGGTCGCGTAGATGTCGTCGACCGCGAATGCCAGGTGGCCGAAATTGCGCCCGCCCGTGTACTCGCGCTCGTCCCAATTGTAGGTGAGTTCGATTTCAGCCTCGGGGCTTTCGGGCGCCGCAAGGAAGACGAGCGTGAAGCGCCCGGCCGCATTCTCCGCGCGGCGCGTCTCCGTGAGGCCGAGTTTCGCGACGAAGAAGTCGAGCGCGGCATCCAGGTCGCCGACGCGCAGCATGGTGTGCAGGTATTTCACGGGACTTGGTCTCAGGAGTTTGCGGTGGGTCGGCTCGAACAAAGATAGAACTTGGTTGCCGACACCGCAACGGCTGTTGGTCATGTGTGGCGAGACTGTGACTTCGCACAGGCGCGCGACCGGCGTCACACGACGGCGTGCGTGTTCCTCGCTTAGGGTCGCGGCGCATCAGGCCGGAATCTCCTCCCATGCGCATCCTCCTCATCAACGTGCCGCATCCGGCGATCGGCAGCCGCATTCCGAAGGAGCAGTTGCCGCCGCTGGGGCTTCTCTCCGTCGGCGGGCCGCTGATCGATGCGGGGCACGAGGTCAAGTTGATCGACGGCGAGTTCGGGCCGATGAAGCACGCGGCGATCGCGGAGCAGGCGCTGGCGTGGGCGCCGGATGCGGTGCTGTTCGGACACACAGGATCGACGTCGGGCCATCCGATCGTGATGGAAGTCTCGCGCATGATCCGGGCGCTGATGCCGCGCGTGTTGATCGTCTATGGCGGCGTGCATCCGACCTATTTCTGGCGCGACATCCTGAACGCCGAGCGGCAGATCGACATCATCGTGCGCGGCGAGGGGGAGGAGACCGTGACGCGTCTGTTCGACGCGCTTGCGCGGCAGTCGAGCTATCACGCGATTCCGGGGCTCGCGTTTCGCGTCGACGGCGAGGTGCGGGCGACGGCGGCGGCGCCGGTGATCAAAGACCTCGACGCCTATCGCGTGGGGTGGGAATTGATCGATCACGCGCGTTATTCCTATTGGGGCGGCAAGCGGGCGGTCGTGATCCAGTTTTCGCGGGGCTGTCCGCATCTGTGCAACTATTGCGGTCAGCGCGGGTTTTGGACGCGCTGGCGGCATCGCGATCCGAAGAAGCTCGCAGCGGAAATCGGGCGCCTTCATCGTGAGCACGGCGTTCAGGTGTTCAACTTCGCCGATGAGAACCCGAGCGCGGGGCGCAAGCCCTGGAAGGCGTTCCTGGAGGCGCTGATCGCGGAGAATGTCGACGTAACGCTGGTCGGCTCGACGCGCGCCGACGACATCGTGCGCGATGCGGACATTTTGCATCTCTACAAGAAGGCTGGCTTCGAGCGCTTCCTGATGGGGATGGAGAACACAGATGAGGCGACGCTCGCGCTGATCAAGAAGGGCGGGACGACGGCAGCCGATCGCGAGGCGATACAGCTTTTGCGCAAACACGGGATCTTGTCGCTCGCGACCTGGGTTGCTGGGTTCGACGAGCAGACGGACCGCGATTTCTGGCGGGGTCTGAGGCAACTCATTTCCTACGATCCCGATCAGATCATCACGCTCTACGCGACGCCGCATCGTTGGACGCCTTATTACAAGCTCGTCGAGCACCGGCGCGTGATCCAACCCGATCAGCGCAAGTGGGACTACAAGCACCAGGTGCTCTCGATGCGGCACATGCCGCCGTGGCGCGTGTTCTTGTGGGTCAAGTTCATCGAGGTCGTGGCGCAGGCGCGACCGCGCGCGCTGGCGCGTCTTCTCTGGCATCCCGACAAGAAGATTCATCACGCGATCCGCTGGTACTACCAGATGGGCCGGCGCGTGTGGTTCCACGAAGTCATCAGCTTCTTCCTGCGCGAGCGGCGCGTGAAGGACGGGGTCACGGTCGCCGAGTTCCTGGGTGCTTCGCAGGAGGTGGAAGAGGAATCGATGGCGGTCAAGAAGCGGGCGGCGGCATGACCCAGAGCCTTTCCATGATCGCGCTGGTCGTGCGCGACTACGATGAGGCGATCGCCTACTACACGAAGACGCTAGGCTTCGAACTTGTGGAAGACACTGTGCTCAGTCCGACGAAGCGTTGGGTGATCGTCGCCCCGCCGGGTGGTGGCGCCCGATTGCTGTTGGCCAAGGCGGTCGGTGCGAGCCAGGAGTCGCGGATCGGCGATCAGACCGGCGGGCGTGTGTTTCTGTTCTTGGACACCGACGATTTCGCGCGCGACCATGCGCTCTATCTCTCGCGAGGCGTGAAGTTCGTCAGGCCGCCGAGCCGCGAGGCCTACGGCACGGTGGCCGTGTTCGAGGACTTTTACGGCAACAAATGGGACTTGGTGCAGCGCAAGCGTAGCGGATAGGCGCATTCAGTCGCGCGGTTTCAGTCTGCCTTTCAGCGGATTGCCGATGTCGGCGATCGCTTCGCCTTGCGTCCCAATAGGGACAACCATCACGCCACGAGATCCTGGACCCTTCGCGGAGCCTATCAAAGTGAAGGCGAGAGCGGCGACCTGCTGACATTTCTTGGCCTTTCCCCGCAATTTTGGGGGTGGGCTCGTGTGCAAAATTAGAATATCGTTCTAATATGATCTCTGTGACCGACCACGTTGAAGCTCCGAAGCCGGCACTCCAGCAACGGAGCCGCAAGACGGTTGACGCGATCGCGCGGGCGGCATTGCGCCTGCTCAGAACGTCGCCGTACGAGGAGATCACCGTCGAGCGAATCGTCGCGGAAGCCAAGTCTTCGACTGGGTCGTTCTATGCCCGGTTCCCGAGCAAGGAAGACCTTCTCTTCCATTTGGCGGAACGCATCTTGCTGGAGTTCGTCGTACCTGAGGCGAGCAAGAGGCTCGATCCGGAAGCGAACGCCCATTGCAGCGTCGAGGAGCGCATGTTGAAGGCTCTTGGCTTCGTCTCCGACGTATTTCTAGTCCACCGGGCGGTACTGCGCCCGCTCACGCTTCAGATGCACGTGTCGACAGACCCCCGGGTGAAAGGCTCTGCGACGCGATTCAACGCCGTCGTGCACGGTGCCTTCTTAAGGCTGATGAAAGCGTCGCCGGAGCTTCAACGGGTCAATGACTTGGATACCGCACTCTCCGATATCGTGACGTGGATCGGGGCAGCGTTGCGCCAGTTGTTGCTGCTGCGCGATCCCCCTGGAGCACGAGAGCGCCGGCGCGCGATAGCGGAGCTCGGCAATTGTATGGCGCTTTATCTGCGGTCAAAGAAATGACGCGGTTGTTTCTCGTCTTGGCCGGACTGCTCTTGTCGCGGGTGGCACTTGCGAGCGACGCCAGCATCGAACGCATTGCAACTCTCTCGAAAGCGCAGTTCGAGGGTCGATTGGAGGAAATCGGCGTGGCCGGGCTGTCGGTTGCCGCAGGCGACGCAAGTGGCGCTGTTTGGGCGCGATCGTACGGCTTCGCGAATATCGAGGCGAAGAGGCGATTGGATGAAGCAGAGACCGCATTTCACGTCGCATCGGTTACAAAACTGATCACAGCGATAGCGATCATGCAGCTCGCCGAGAGAGGCAAGCTGTCGCTTGACGACGACGTCAATCGCCTCGTCGACGGATTCAAAATTCCCGAGCGATGGGGCGCGCCAGTGCTCGTTCGCCACTTGCTCACCCATACCGCGGGATTTGACGTCGACTACCTCGACCTTGCGACGACGGATCCGAAGAAGGTCGAACCGCTCGGCAGCTACCTCAAGACGCACTTGCCTGAGAGAATTGTCCAGCCCGGGCGGCGCGTGATCTACAGCAATCATGGCTTTGGCGTCTTGGGCGCGGTCATTGAACGCGCCTGCAACTGTACCTATGCCGCGTATGTGCAAGAGAACATTTTCGATCGGCTAGGTCTCGAACAGTCCGCCATCAATGTGCACCCGAGAGCTCGGGCGCTGCGACGCGCCACCGGCTATTTCTATCGAGAGCGTATCATTGAGGAGCCTGAACTCTTCGAGCACATGGGCGCGGCGGGAGGAGCGCTCATGAGCATGGGCGATCTGGTCAAGCTCGTCCTCGCGCTTCACGACGGACGGCTTGTCTCGCTCGACAGCGCGCGCGCAATGCAGCGCGTGCAGTTCTCGCACGACCCCGCGATGCAGGGTGGGTATGGCTTCGGCTTCTGGCATGTTCCCGGTTACTCGACGCCCGTATTGCTTGTCGGTGGCGACGTTCCCGGCTTTTCCACGCGCGTGCTTTACCTGCCCGAATTCGGATTCGTGGCAAGCGTAGCCGTCAACCGAAAGGATGCACAACCGGCTGAGGCTCTGTTTCGTGGCTTTCTGAAACCGTTCAAAAAAGGTCAAGCTACGGTGGCGAGTTGGCGAAGTGGCGACGCCTTTGCCGGCGAGTATCGGTATGCGGGCTTCCCACGCGCTAGCTTTCTCAAAATCGGCGGCTTGTTTGGTCCAAAACTCCTGGCAACTGGTCATCCAAGCGGGCTGCAGATCTTGTTGCCCAATGCGTCTGAGCGCAGCCTTTGGCGCCAGCGGTCGCCGGGACTGTTTGAACGAGACGGGTCGGGGGAGATTCTGACCATTCGCCGCGATTCCAGCGATGAGCGATGGCTGTACCTGGATACGTTTGAGGCCGGGCCCGTGGCGTTCGAACGCATCCCCGCATACAGGGCGACGGAAGTGTCTCTGTTGGGCTTTGCTTTGCCGGTTGCGATGTCCATTCTAGCGCTGTTGTGGGCGGGATTGCGGTCGCTCCTACGGAGACGTGCGCTCCCTGCGCTCGCGGTCGTTTCCCAGACCGTGTTGGCAACGTTTGGAATCCTGTTTGCCGTTGGATTCTATGACTTGGCGATCGCTCGCGACGACAGGTTCGCCTATGAGGCCCTTCCAGTGATCCTACGTGTGGCTCTTGCTTTGCCGTGGCTTGGCGCGCCGGCGTCGCTGGCCTATGGCGTAGCAACGGCGATCAGTTTTCGCAGTCTCAGTACTGGCACGAAAACTGCGGCATGCGCCCTGTTGTTGCTGCAAGCATGGTTTTGGTTTGAGGTGTGGGATTGGCGGTTGTTCATGCCCGCGCCGTGGCAAGCGACCTGGTGACAGCGATCGTTTTCGGTGAGCGGGCGCTTCGCATGGTGGGAAGCGGTTGCGGGTGTCGTCCGAGTGCGCTCAGTCGAACGGCTTCAGTGTGTCCTTCAGCGGCTTGCCGATGTCGACGATGGCTTGGTTGGCGGCTTGGTTGCCGGCGTTGGTGACGACGAGGAAGATCATGTCGTGCTTTGGCATGATGCGGATATCCGCCAGCCAGAAGCCGTTGCTGCCCGAGTGGGTGAGCAGCAACGGTTTGCCTTCGGGACCGAGGAGCGCGCCCCAACCGAATGCGTATTGCTCGGTCACCGGCGTGTGCAGCTTGCGGTAGGTCTCGGCCTTCAAGAGTTTGCCGCGGCCGTGCACGCCGTCGAGATGATCTTGGGCGAAAAGAAGCCAATCCTTCAGTGCGATGTTGATCGTGCCGGCAGGCCCCAAGGCAGCCGGATTGTCGCCGTCGGGATTGGCGGGGTCGAGGGCCAAGAGGTTACCGGCCACATCATTGTGTCCCCACGGCTGGTCGGTTCTGCCCGCGCTCGCCGGTACGCCGAAGCCTGCGTTCTTGATGCCGAGCGGGGCGAAGATTTGCTCGCGCACGAGCTCTTCCCAGGACTTCCCCGTGCGCGCCTCGGCGATCGCGCCGGCGACGATGTAGCCGAGGTTCGAGTACGCGAACTCTCCGGCCTTTGAGGACTGCGGTTGCGTGAGATAGGTGCGCGCGATGGCGGCGCGTTGGTCTTTGACGTCTTTCGCCGTGGCGATGGCGGCCAGGAACGGGGCCAAGTCCTTGTCGTCGGTCAATGGCGGCAAACCCGACGTGTGGGTCAAAAGCTGTGCGACGATCACGGTCCGATAGGCGGGGGACATGTCCTTCGCGAGCGCCGGAAGCGACGCTGCGAGCGTGTCGTCGAGGCGCATCACGCCTTGTTCGACCAGACGCGCGATCAAGGTCGCGGTGAAGGCCTTGGTGTCCGAGCCGATGTGCCAGCGGTCGTTCACGGTCACGGTTTCGGGATGGCCGAGCGCGCGCAGGCCCAGCGCCGCTTCCGCTTGGATCTTGCCGTTGATTGAGACCAAGGCGGCGATGGCGGGCAAACGATGCCTGTCGCGCACGGTGGACAATGTGACTTCGACGAATTTCTGCAACGCCGCATCGGCCTGAGCCGTCGCCGCGAGTGCGACGAAGGCGAGGCAGAAAGCAAAGGCTTTTGTCATCGTCATTTCGTTGTCCTGAAAAACTCTTCGAGGATGCGGTTGAATTCTTGAGGGCGCTCGAAGTAGGCGCTGTGGCCGGCGTTCGCGATGTGCGCGACTTTGG